>CAZBYB010000048.1:13711-16683 GCA_964496225.1 uncultured Yersinia sp.
CTGGAGATCATGGCCATTTTGCTTCACGGACAGCATAGTCTGCGCCAGTGACCAGGGAAGAATGAGGGCATCCTGTGCGGGCAGATCAGCCGTATCATTATTATCTATAATCACTTCACCTTCCCTGGCATCCGTGATGAGATAGGTGTCTGTACCACTGTTGCCCTTCATCGTGCTGCCTGCTGTACCTGTCAGGCGCTCCGATCTGGCTGACCCCACTATCTCTCCCTGACCCGCGATGGCATGCAGTGCCAGGTCAAACAGTAACGGCAGCCTGATTTCACTTATTACATTCTTATTGGCCACTTTTTCAGTTATCTTAACCCGTGCTCCGGTGTCAGTGCCGCTGGCGTAAAGATCAACCGTGGCCCGGCCGCGTTCTTCTTCCGTCATGGTGCCATTAAAGACAACGGGAATACGGCTGAGTACAGTCCCTGTTTGCAGGCGAAAACTAAAACCATCTTTAGTCGTGAACTCCCAACCCGATGCCTGACCTGAGCTGGCATATTGATTGGTATAAAAATCATTAAGACGATACTTCACACCATCATTCATGGTGATAAGGATATGTTGCCCGCTTTCAGATGCAATGCTGGTAATTTCATCAATACGATAATCCAGACTGACATGGCTGTCTTCGCCAGGACTGTAATCTTCAATGAGCTGAATTGGAGGCGTATCCGTGTCTGCTGGCAGTCCCTTTGATGCCTTACGGAGCTGATAATAATCGATCCCCTTACCCCCATTGAAGGTTCCACTAACACCCCGTAGCATATCGTTGCCTGCTCCGGCTTCCAGGGTATCCTTACCATCGACACCATCGATGATATTCGCGTTATCATCTCCCGTCAGCGTGTCGTCCCCGCGGGTGCCAATAAAATTCTCCATGTTCGAAAAAGACACCTTATCCTGCTCTGTAACCCCGCTTTTTAACCTCAGAGACGCCTTGCCAGTCCTCGCGCTGAGCGCCACACCCGATACCGTTTCCTGGCTGAGTTGACTGAAATTCAGGGTATCGGTCCCCGCCCCTCCGTTCAGGGTGCAACTCGTTTTTTCATCAAGCAGGAAGAAGCTATCGTTATTGCTTCCCCCCGTGACCTCTTTCGCTCTTCCTCCACCCAGGTGGAAAATAAAACCACCGGCTTCAGGTTTTGAAGAAGCAACAAATTTGTCTGACTTCCCCTCTTCAGGGACACCCTTCCCAAGGTTCAATCTCACCAGAGACAGTTGTAAATCATTTTCCACGCTGGAAAGCACAGTATAGGCATACAGCTTCCCATTACTGTCCTTAGCATAAAGAGTCCGTGTCGTATCACCAAATCCAAGAATTTCATGCCCAGAAAAAGACAGGGTTTCCTCGGTTCCTGCTGCCGTTTTCGCACGATAGAGACGGAACTCATTCTCTATAAGAACAAAATTTCCATCACGCTGCTGAAGCATGACCTGCAGACTCCCATTCTGATCCACCGCGACGAGATCCGCACGCCCGTCCCCGTTTATATCATGGAAGAAAACGCCATTGCCCAACTGCTTACCCGGTAGCTGCAGTGTTGACGGCAGTGCCTGTGTCAGGCTGGCATCCAACTGATAATTGCCATTGTCTTTCTTCTGGTATTTGAAAAAGCTGATCTGGCTTTGGTGATCTTTTACGTGAACACAAAATAGCGTCAGATATTCGGCTTCATTGACGGCAAAGACTCTGGCGTCAGATTGTGTATTCAGAATTTCCCGCAACGCCGTTGTTTCTTGATCCGTGAACCATCCCATAGAAAATACGTTATTTTCTCCTCCAACCAGTGCCAGGATTCTGTCAGACATCAATACCAGCAGATCGTCAAGACTGTCATCATTAAGCTTGACCCGGAAGGCAGTATGCAGTCGGGTGTCCTGAGCAATTTCAAAAATCTGGCGCGGTTTAGTCTGGGCCGATGTTGCAGAGTCATAACGGAGATGCAGATAGTATTTATCCAATAGTGCCCGGTCCTTATACGAGACCATGACGCCTTCCCCAAAACCTTTTGCCGTATGCAACGATATGATACTGCCTTCAGGCAGGGTGCTCAGAAATGTTCCTTGTACTACGGTGCCTGCCTGAGGCCGGTAAGTCGCATGTCTCACTTCATCACGGGTTTTTCTCTTTATGATGAATTCATCGGAATTGATCTTTACCTCAACCCCACGGGAAGATTCCGCTGTGTACGCTGTTTTATCCATATCGATATCAATAACACGATGGTACGTTGTAGCAGGAGTGAGCGTTGTGGTATGGCTGGTATAGGTATATTGGTAGTTATTATAGCCATATTGAGTCATGGGTCCGCTATTGTGCACTCTGGAAGGCGTTCTGGTCTGGACAATCTCGGCCGGTACCGCTTCAGGGGTAAAATGATAAAGTTCTTTTACCTCAGGCAGGCTGTCAAAAATTCCCCGGGCCTCCAGCTGTGCCGCTTTTTCCAGCGCTTCCTTGAGTTTTGCGACATCATAGTCACGCTGCAGGTCGAAAGGCACATGCCCGAAAAGCGAACCAAAACCCAGTGAAAATTTATCCCAGCCGCTCAGATTCATGTATCTGGAGAACTCTTTTACGGTATGAATACCGTTATAAATCCACAGCCCGATAAAAGCACCCACCAGCACTGCTCCCCCTATCGGGCCAACAATCGTCATGATAGCCGCCGCTTTTGCTGCCACAACCGCAGCACCCGCAATGCCAGCAACGAAAGAAAATATCGTGCCCAAAGCCAGACCCGTGCCAATGATAGCGGTTGCAATGTTAACACCCAGATTGACCCCCAACTGGATAATCTGTTTTTCAAGTTCAACTTTATCGGCAGAATTGGCCTTATCCTTACTGGCACGGAGGTTATGCAGCTCCTGTATCGCCTGATACACACCGTACCAGGACAGCGCGGTACCCGCTAACGCCAGCAACGAACCTGCGGCACCCACAAACCCCCGGATACCAGACGTTA
>CAZBYB010000049.1:0-496 GCA_964496225.1 uncultured Yersinia sp.
CGTAATCCTGTCAACGGTTCGCCGGTTTTCCTGAGTCCAGAAAAATCCATGGAGATCCAGCATGATCTGGGCTCCGATGTTGTTATGATTTTTGATGAATGCACGTCCTGGCCGGTCAGTTGGGATTTGGCTAAAGATTCCATGGAAAGATCTTTAGGCTGGGCCGCCCGAAGTCGCCTGCGTTTTGATGCCCTCAATAACAACAATGCTTTGTTCGGTATTGTTCAGGGTAGTGTTTATGAAGATTTACGTGATATTTCTGTAAAAAAACTGGTGGAAATTGGTTTTGATGGCTACGCTGTAGGCGGTCTGGCCGTGGGTGAGCCCAAAGAAGCCATGCACCGTATTCTGGAGCATGTCTGTCCGCAGCTTCCTGCAGACAAGCCTCGTTACCTGATGGGAGTGGGTAAACCCCAAGATTTGGTTGAAGGCGTGCGGCGTGGTATCGACATGTTTGACTGTGTTATGCCTACCCGTAATGCCCGTAATGGTTATT
>CAZBYB010000049.1:506-1291 GCA_964496225.1 uncultured Yersinia sp.
AATCCGTAATACCCAGTATAAAGACGATACATCTGTACTGGATGCAGATTGTGACTGTTATACCTGTCATCACTACAGCCGTGCCTACTTACATCATCTCGACCGTTGCAATGAAATACTGGGGGCCCGGCTTAATACCATTCATAACCTGCGCTATTATCAACGCTTAATGGCAAGTTTACGTCAGGCCATTGAACAAGGTAAATTAGGGCGCTTTGTTGAAGATTTTTATGATAAAAAATCTGTGCGCCTGGACTGACTGGATTGCCAGTGATGATTTTTTATAACCCATGATACTGATAACAATGAAGGAATTGTGATGAGTCTTTTCGTTTCTGCAGCACTGGCTTCTACTGCTGCTCCAGCTCAGGGAAGTCCCTATTCTCTGATCATCATGTTGGCGATATTTGGTCTAATTTTTTACTTCATGATCCTGCGCCCGCAGCAAAAGCGCACGAAAGACCATAAGAAACTGATGGACTCCATTGCTAAAAGTGATGAAGTTCTGACGACGGGTGGCTTAATTGGTCGGGTGATAAAGGTGGTGGAGACCGGTTATATTGTCATTGCACTGAATGATACCACTGAAGTCATTATCAAGCGTGATTTCGTTGCTGCTGTATTACCTAAAGGCACCATGAAAGCACTATAATTTTCGCTATTTCCAAAAGAGAATACGTGTGCTAAACCGTTACCCGTTGTGGAAGTATCTGATGTTGATACTGACTATCTTCATCGGTCTGTTGTATGCGCTTCCCAACCTTTATGGTGAAGATCCCGCCGTG
>CAZBYB010000049.1:1301-3242 GCA_964496225.1 uncultured Yersinia sp.
GCCAGTGATACAACGTTGAATGAGATAGCTCAGCTTTTGGCACAGCACAACATTATCAGTCGATCCCTTGTGTTGGAGAATGGAACCCTCTTAGCCCGCTTTAACGATTTTGATACTCAGTTACGTGCCCGTGAAGTATTAATAGCGACACTGGGTGAAAAATACGTGATCGCATTAAATCTGGCGCCTGCTACCCCCGTCTGGCTTCGTCGCTTAAATGCACAGCCGATGAAATTGGGTCTTGACCTGCGTGGTGGTGTGCATTTTTTGATGCAGGTGGACATGGAAGCTGTGCTCAATCAGTTGCAGGTTCAAACCATGGACCGATTGCGGGCTGTCCTGCGTGAACAAAATATCCCTTACGTGATGCTCAATAAATGGGATAATGATGCTGCACAAATCCGTTTTATTGATGATAAAACCCGCGATCGTGCCATCAGCGCTCTTTCCATGCATCAGGATTGGGTCATCAAGATTGATGATCCTCATACTCTTAAAGCGGTGATCACCGCGGATCGCCTGCGTGAAATACGTGAATATGCGGTACAACAAAATATTATCATCCTGCGTAACCGGGTAAATCAATTGGGTGTGGCTGAACCCCTGGTGCAACGCCAGGATACCGCCCGTGCCAAGGAAATTCTTGGTGCCACGGCAACACTGGAATTTCGCCTGATTAACAGTAACATCGATCCCGACAGTCGCATCCCTCTGGATTCTGAAATCAAACATACCCGTGACGGGCAACCGGTAGTTCTTTACAAACGCATTATCCTCACTGGGGATCACATTACCGATGCGACCTCCAGTATCGATGAATATCATCAGCCACAGGTGAATATTGCGCTGGATAGTGCGGGGGGGTCAATGATGTCTAACTTTACTAAAGACAATATTGGCAAGCCAATGGCCACCCTGTTTGTGGAATATAAAGACAGCGGTAAAAAAGATGTAAGTGGCCGTACCCTGCTGGCAAAACAGGAAGAAGTGATTAATATTGCGACCATTCAATCGCGTTTGGGCAATAGTTTTCGTATTACCGGGATCAATAACCCAACTGAAGCCCGCCAATTGTCTCTGTTACTGCGTGCTGGTGCGCTGATAGCGCCGATTCAGATTGTGGAAGAGCGTACTATTGGCCCAACCTTGGGGGCACAAAACATTGCTCAGGGTCTGGAGGCATGCTTGTGGGGTCTCGGTGCATCCATTCTGTTTATGGTGGTGTACTACCGCATATTTGGCTTGATAGCCAGTAGTGCACTGCTGGTAAATTTGGTGTTAATTGTGGGTGTAATGTCGTTATTACCAGGAGCAACACTGACCATGCCAGGGATCGCAGGGATCGTGCTGACACTGGCGGTGGCTGTTGATGCTAATGTACTGATTAATGAAAGAATTAAAGAAGAACTTAAAAATGGTCGCTCCATTCAACAGGCAATACACGAAGGATATAAAGGGGCTTTCTCCAGTATTGTTGATGCCAATGTGACAACACTGATCACAGCAATTATTCTCTATGCAGTGGGTACTGGCTCGATTAAGGGCTTTGCCATAACAACAACGATTGGTGTGCTCACCTCCATGTTTACTGCGATAGTGGGTACCCGTGCCACCGTTAACCTGCTTTACGGTGGTAAGTCTGTGAACAAACTGTCTATTTGAGGAAACATCCGGTGCAGGACAATACTATTGAACGACTCAATTACGGGCGCAGGGTCTATGATTTTATGCGCTGGGATAATCTGGCCTTTGGTGTTTCGCTATTATTGTTAATTATCTCTGTTGTCGTGATTGCAGTGCGGGGTTTTAACTGGGGGCTGGATTTTACCGGGGGTACGGTCATCGAAATTAATCTCGATACGCCGGTTGCCCTCGAAGAAATGCGCAGTATCTTGAATAAGGCGGGGATTCCTGAATCTGTCCTGCAACATCTTGGCTGTA
>CAZBYB010000049.1:3252-8528 GCA_964496225.1 uncultured Yersinia sp.
GTAGTCGCGATCTTATGGTGCGTATGCCACCCACAACGGAGACGGCAGGCCAGGAATGGAGCAGTCGTATTATTACGATTATTAATGAATCAATTGACAAAAATGCAACAGTAAAACGTATTGAATTTGTCGGTCCAAGTGTCGGTACTGAACTCGCCCAGGCAGGTGGTATGGCGTTGCTGGTTGCCCTGCTTTGTATTCTGGTATACGTCGGGATGCGGTTTGAATGGCGCCTGGCCTTGGGAGCCGTGATCGCTCTGATTCACGATGTGGTGATTACCTTGGGCATTTTATCGTTACTGCGTGTCGAGGTTGACCTGACCATAGTTGCATCACTCATGTCAGTTATTGGTTATTCCTTGAATGACAGTATCGTCGTTTCTGATCGCATTCGTGAGAATTTTCGCAAAATTCAGCACGGCACAACGCGTGACATCATGAATGTTTCCCTGACGCAGACGTTAAGCCGTACTTTGATGACGTCTGCGACTACGCTGGTTGTTGTGCTCATGCTCTATATTTTCGGTGGTGCCATGTTGCGTGGTTTTTCCCTGACCATGTTGATCGGTGTTGCTATCGGCACGCTGTCGTCCATTTATGTCGCTTCTGCCTTGGCACTGAAATTGGGGATAAAGCGTGAGCATATGCTACAGCAGCTAGTGGAAAAAGAAGGCGCTGATCAGCCTTCCCTTTTGCCTTAACGCATCGGCCCGTCAGCAGGCGGAATAAACCCTGAAGTCACTATCCACCAGACTGTCCATCAGCAGACGCCGGCATGCATCGTTAACGCTATGCGGCCCCGTCTTCTCTGTCAACTGCCCTTCAAAGGGATGCATCGTATTGATCGTTATAGTATGGAATATCAGGATTTTTGCTCAAACCTCCGAGTCTGTCTGCTGCCGCAACTGCTTCTGTATTGTATCCACCGAGTCCCTTCACTTAATTTCCCCCATTCAAATAAAGTTGTGAATTAATGATGTTCACTAGCGATGTGGCAGTGCACCCTTTGGACATATATCCAAAGTCCAGCTCATACCCTCTGTGAAATTTTATTTTTATCGGTGTTTGCCGATCTTTGAAAATCCACAGGACAAAAAATTTATCATCCACTTCGTAGAACTTATCGATTTTTGCCCCAATCCTTTGTTCCATTGCCTCTCTGGTTAAGTAGGGCGACTGAATGCACATTTTCAAAATTTTTTCTTTTGAGAATTTATTCAGATCAATGGAAATATCTTTACCGTTGGCGTTGTATATTTCATGGATAATTCGATTCTTCAGCCTTTCTTCAAGAGAGCACGATATCATTGAAAACATAGTCGCCAGCGAAAAAATCACAGTGAGTATTTTTTTGCTAAACAAACAGATCACCCCGCTTCATTGCGTCGTGCACCCGACGCGCAATATCGTCGCTACTGGTGGTATCATTTCTAATGTTACGTCCATTTGATTCCTGCATATACCGGTTGTGCAGACTGCCATATCCATTCATTTCATTTCTCCCATGATCAGAAAAATTTGATTGTGCGATTCAATTTTTGTGAGCACCGCATGGGCTAAAGATGCGCAATTTACCGGCGCAAAACCCGGTGGTAACTTCGCTTTATGTTCTGGCTGGATTGCATAACTAACGGCGTCCAGCTTCCCGGATCGTTTGAATTTTGACAGATGCACCTTTTCAGATTCGACAACGACAAACGCCCAGTGAGACTCATCCGCCACATAGCCTGATGCCTTTAGATACGCATTGATGCGTGCACTTTGTGGAGCCTTTTGGGCGACATATTCCTGATAGGGATAAAGAATACATATGACTCCATCAGATGTTTTGAGCAGTCTGTTCAGACGAAGAGCCTGTCCGACCTTTAACTCATTTTGTAGTTGATTTTTTTCAATCAGTTGCCCGTAATCATTTGAATCGCATCCAGAAACGGATACGAGAAGCATTGAGAAAAAAACCGCCAAAAGCACCCACCGTGTCCTGAGTAAATTTTGTACATACACATTGTATCTCCTGAAAAATTGAATCTAAACAGACCTGTGGTATAGAGCTGCTGGCCGGGCACAGAAGAATTCTGTTTTCATGACCGCAGCATGGTTTGAACAACACAGGCGCCGCCTGTCAGAAAAAATAACCCTTTATCAGCGGAGCCGGGATGTCATCAAAGGCCCCATTACTGAGTCGCAATTCGTGTTATAGCCTCTAATGCCATCCTGCTGTTATCACCGGTGTCAGGGCGGTATGCCAGTCAGATGCAAAACGTATTTGCTTGGCAGCAGGAGGAATAAACCCTGCAGCCATGCTGTCAACCAAATTGTCCATGGGCAGGTGTCTGAATGCATTGTTAACGCTATGTGGCTTCTGCTTTGCTGTCGACTGCCCTTCAACCAGAAAGGGATGAGGTGTTAATAACGGCTGCGGGATGGTCTCAACAGGTCTGGTTTGTACGCCAGTATCAATAACATCATCTTTGCTCAGTTGTGCGGGCATAATCGTATCGGGATAAGTCAGTTTGACCGGTTCACCCGCGGCATCCGGTAACCGGGCGATGATGTTTGTGTCGTGGAGGGCAGCAGGCCCATTGACAATACCCCAGTAACGCTGACTTAACCAGGTGGTGGCGGTGTTCATGGCAGTATCGTCAAGCCAGACAGACCATAGTGTATCGCTATCCGGTCCTGTCAGGATGACATACAGCTCATCATGTATAAATTCGATACTATAGATTATCTGTGCCTGGCCATGCCGCATAGAGGTGTCGGGGTGCATACCGTCACGTGGTTCATTCAGAGCGATATCCCGGGTGGTTAATTGTAGCAGATTGATGCCCGATTCATTGGTGCTGTTCAGTTCCCTGTGTTCATCTGAGTCAGGATGATCATAATCATCACCATTCACCCGACTCTGATCGTGATGACCGATATCCGCCCATACTCTGAGTGCATTCCAGACGGTATCAAGGAGATCGATGACGGTATCTGGGCTACGATTATCATTGTGACCATCCTCACAGTGATCATCAATACAGTTATTATCATCACAGATAGCATCATCACGGTCGCCATTATCCCTGTCTGGCCGGAATTGATTATGGTGCCGGACATAAATGTAGGGAGAAAAAGTTCCACTGATGTCATTGATGATGCCGTCATGGTTATCATCCCATACCAGGAAGCCGTCCCCTGTGTTTACCCAACCACCGCGCTTGAGTTGCCGACTATCATTAAGGCCAGACAGTACGCCATTCAGGTCAGGCACAGGGGGATCAGGTCGTGGAGGCGTTGTTCTTCCGGTTTCTACAGCTGTGCCATCATCGGTATCGCCGCCGTTGTTTCCCTCGCCCGGAGGATTATTTCCGTCATAGCGCCTGGCATCGTTCAGAGGATCGATAATCAAGTTTCCTCGTTTCATCGCGTTGTATACCCGACGCGCAATATCGTCGCTACTGGTGGCATTGTTTCCAATATCACGTCCAATGGAGTTATTCCATTTATCCATTTATCCATTTATCCATTTATCCATTTATCCATTTATCCATTTATCCATGTTTTTTTCATATTCGCGCTGTTGATGAGCAAAATCGCCATAGATCTCGTTCAGATCGCCAAAAACATGAGCAGCTGTTTCACCGTATTCCCGGGCCATGGCTCCACTGGCATACGTATGACGAAAAGCATCCCATGCATCATTCTGCTCAGTGATGGGATCGATTCCATAACCGGATGCGTATTCATTTGCTTCCTGCATATACCGGTTGTGCAGACTGCCATATCCATTCATTTCATTTCTCCCATGATCAGAAAAATTTGATTGTGCGATTCAATTTTTGTGAGCACCGCATGGGCTAAAGATGCGCAATTTACCGGCGCAAAACCCGGTGGTAACTTCGCTTTATGTTCTGGCTGGATTGCATAACTAACGGCGTCCAGCTTCCCGGATCGTTTGAATTTTGACAGATGCACCTTTTCAGATTCGACAACGACAAACGCCCAGTGAGACTCATCCGCCACATAGCCTGATGCCTTTAGATACGCATTGATGCGTGCACTTTGTGGAGCCTTTTGGGCGACATATTCCTGATAGGGATAAAGAATACATATGACTCCATCAGATGTTTTGAGCAGTCTGTTCAGACGAAGAGCCTGTCCGACCTTTAACTCATTTTGTAGTTGATTTTTTTCAATCAGTTGCCCGTAATCATTTGAATCGCATCCAGAAACGGATACGAGAAGCATTGAGAAAAAAACCGCCAAAAGCACCCACCGTGTCCTGAGTAAATTTTGTACATACGCAGCGTATCTCCTGAAAAGTTGAATTTTTACAACTTGTACAACTGCTGTGGATTCTTCAATCCCCACAGACTACTTCTTTATCACCGTGAAATTATTTTCCCCAATGAAAATGTATGTTACCCGCAGGATAGCTGCTTTTATAGCAGTGATAAGTCATTTTCTGCGCTTGATCGCAGCTTTTTTAACCTGACACGAATTTTGCATTCGGCTGAAAAATGATAAAAAGAACGTCATGAAATGAAACGGCAATGGAAACAGGTATGATCCGTGAAGCTGACTGGAGCCAACACAATGTACCGGGTAAAATGAGCTGCAAAGAAGTGGCGCAAGGGTCGGTCAATGATAAGAGGTAATAGAATACATGAATGCCTGCAACGGTTTTTCTGATCGTTTCATACAGGTGAGCCGGTTTACACCCAATGCGAGGCCTGCACAAAACATCCCCTGGCCCGTTTATCATGGCCGGTTCGATGTTCAGTATTACCAGGATAGCGCTTTCGCAGAGTATGGTATTGATTTCCCCCCCACGCTCAGCCAGGCGGTTATCAAACGTAAGGCAGAATATCTGGCTGGCAGGTTAGCGGCCAGAGAGGCCCTCCGGAGTGCGGGTTTTGATGCATTTTCCTTATACAACAGTGCAGAGCGTGACCCGCAGTGGCCACAAGGGGTCACGGGTTCCGTGAGCCATACCGGGCCCCATGCCCTGGCGGTTGCCTGTGACAAACAAGCATGGCAACTGCGCGGGATGGGTCTTGATATTGAAAATCGGGTGTCTGAAAAGAGAGCTCAGCGGCTGTGGTCTCACATTTTGTCATTCCCTGAAAAAACCCTGCTGGAACAGACTGCGCTGCCCTTTCCCTGGCTGGTCACCTTGGCCTTTTCGGTGAAAGAATCGCTGTTTAAGGCACTGTATCCCACATTGCGGCGATATTTATCTTTTCATGCTTGCCGTATTATCGCCCTGAAACCGGCTAATGCCCAAC
>CAZBYB010000049.1:8538-11838 GCA_964496225.1 uncultured Yersinia sp.
GTTACAACTGGACCCTATCCTGACTCTCCCCGGCAGAATACCCGGCCGTTTCACCGCGCACTATTACCATCTTGATCACCATCTGGTCACTTTAATCGGTTTTTAATCTCAATCCATTGCACTTTAGATATTGTGAAATTTCTGGGCGTGCATCCCTGAGCGGCCCCATTCAAGATCGTTTTTTCTATGGTAGCCTCACTGTTACGTCAGATCGATGTAAGGCCCAATCGGGCAACGGGCAGCCATGACAACACTGTGCTGGCGTCTTGGGTTGATATGAGGGTTGCTCTGTTTTGAAAGCTTAACGCAGGGGATTTTCCTGAAAAAATGCAGGGCCGTAGCGGTATCTGAGGCGGATGTTGAATAAAAGGCATAAGGGTGAGTACGCTCAAGTTTTTTTAACCATTTTTTGCTCGCTTCATGCTATTGCGCAGACGTTCCTTTATTCAGCAAGAACGTCTGCGATGAAGATTACAATAGTACCCTATGATTTAACAACTTTTCCCTATTTGTTGCAGCTTTTGACAAGCTTCTCCTCTTGAAACCCATTTTTGGCATTGACTTTGATCGGCTATAAATGTTGGCGACGTTGTACAGTTTTGATTTATTTCGGTTAATAGAGATCGCGCTTTATCCAAAAAGCCGAGTGCAGCTGATGGTGGTCTTGATTGATAACATTCTTTTGCAATTGTAGAGCAGTCTGTAGCAGCAGATATTGGAGCGTAAACCATAGCAGACATCACTATTGCTGATGAGATCAGCATCCGTTTTTTTACCAAATTAAAAGTCATATATTATTACCCCGAGTTAAACAATTAAGTACTAGCGCTATTAAAGTGTAGTACAGGTAACAGCTATTACAATTTTCCAGCTTTAAGAAATGATAAAAGAATGCGGAATTGACGCCGATCACACTATGGTTTGACTTCTTTCAAAATCACACCATGACATCAGGGCTTGCGGTATCCAGTAGCGGGAAGTGCTTCACCACATCATCAATGGCTTTCATTTGTATCAGGAAAGATTCCAGTTTATCCAGCGGTAAAGCGCTGGGGCCATCACATTGTGCATTGTCGGGATCAGGGTGGGCTTCGATAAAGAGCCCCGCCAGACCTACCGCCATACCCGCCCGTGCCAGCTCAGCAATTTGAGCACGACGCCCGCTCGATGCCGTGCCAAAAGGGTCACGGCATTGCAGCGCATGGGTGACATCAAATATCACGGGGTGTCCACCGGTTGCCTGTATCATCACAGGAATACCCAGCATATCGACAACCAGACTGTGATAACCAAAACTACTGCCTCTTTCGCACAAAATGATCTGATCATTACCCAGTTCCCGGAATTTATTGACAATATTGCCCATCTGATCCGGGCCGATAAATTGCGGTTTCTTGACATTAATGATCGCACCGGTACGGGCCATGGCGGCGATTAAATCCGTCTGACGTGCCAGAAAAGCCGGCAGCTGAATCACATCCACCACTTCTGATACTGGTTTGGCCTGGCTTGCTTCATGTACGTCAGTGATCACTTTAACGCCAAACTGTTTTTTCAGTTCCTGGAAAATTTTCATGCCGGCTTCCAGGCCATGGCCGCGCCAGGCATGAATGGAAGAACGATTGGCTTTATCAAATGAGGCCTTAAAAACATAAGGAATACCCAGTTTTTGCGTGACAGTAACGTAATGCTCACAGATACGCATTGCCAGATCACGCGATTCCAGCACATTCATGCCACCAAAGAGCACAAAAGGGAGCCTGTTCGCCACTGGGATGGTTCCAATATTCACCACTTTTTGTTTCATGCTTGGCCCTTAAGAAAAGAGAGGATTCCCTGATGATAACACTCAAGGAAACATCCGGTTAATGTAGTGTGATACGCAGTTGCTCAATGGAATGAATCTGTACTTTAATAATTTCAGTAACAGGATCTTCCGGACAATGTTCAACAAAATAATTGAGATCAGAAATGGCAACATGATTACAGTCCAGCTGTGCATAAATTAGCCCACGATCACGAATCTCATAAGGGTCATGGGGATCAAAGGCCAGCGACACTTCACTGGTACGCAGGGCCAGTTCCATCTGTTTTTCTTCAATCAGCGCGGTTTTCAGTATATCGAGCATCTTACGTACAATCAGCAGGTTTTCTGATTTTTCCAGATCCTCATCTTCCAGTATGGCCATGGGGCCGAAATTGCCTTTAATCCATACGTCCAGGGTATGTTCATTAAGCGTATCTCCATTAAGGGGATTAATTAACCAGATTTCTTCATCCAGCCAATCCGCCCGCAGAATGACTTGCGTGGGGAAAAGGACGGGCATGAATGGCAAACCCAGTTGATGAGTCATATGCAAAAAAATGATCCCCAGAGAAAGCGGTGCTCCCTGACGTTTAGCCAGTACGTGATCCAACCAGATGGCATCTGATAATTGATAGATCCCATCGGCCCCACCAAATTTCCAGTGCTGAAAAAATAAATCAATTAATCTCTCTACCTGTTGATCCTGAGGGATATGTGCAGGTATGGCTGTACGTGCTTCGTCAACGAGTAGCTGAAGCTGACGCCTGACATCAGTCACTGGAAAACCAGGCCGAATGGCCTGTGAAACCAGCAATACCCCTTCACTTAATAACGAGGTATTAAAATTAAAATCAGCAATGGTACTCATAGATATCCTGTTAGCAGCAATAAGCGGGTTGCTGCCAGTTGAGTCATCATGATATTTTCTGTGTTTATGATCAATGGCATGGCCATTGCCCACCTGTTACTCTGTTGTGACCCGCATAGTCTTTACAGGTCGTAATTGCGCTGAAACCTGCGCCCTGCAATAAATGACGAACGGCGTGATCCTGTTGCCAGCCATGCTCCAGTAATAACCAGCCATCTGGCTCCAGATAATCAGGAGACTGCCTGACGATGGTGGCTAAATCAGCCATACCCTTGTCACTGGCAATGAGCGCTGTGTGTGGCTCAAAACGAATTTCTCCCCTGAGATGAGGATCATCAGCATCAAGATAAGGTGGGTTACTTAGAATCAGGGTGAAACGCTCTCCCGGCAAGGGGCTAAACCAGTCGCCTTGCAGAAAACGCACATTATTGATGGTCAGTTTCCTGGCGTTGTGTATTGCCAGAGCAAGCGCATCAACAGTGATATCAACAGCAGTGATCCTGCAATCTGGCCGTTCACTGGCCAGAGCCAGCGCGATTGCCCCACTGCCGGTACCTAAATCAAGAATCGAACAGGCTGTTGCCGGTAAATGTGCCAGTGCCTGTTCAACCAGACATTCAGTATC
>CAZBYB010000049.1:11848-16562 GCA_964496225.1 uncultured Yersinia sp.
CTGCCGGTGATACACAAAAGGGTAATGACCAGAATTCACGTTCACCCACCAGATAAGCCACCGGTTCACCGCGTTCCCGACGCTTGAGCAATATATCAAGGTTTGCCAACTCAACGGGGGTTAGCAAGGTTTCACCAAAAGCCATTAGCACAGTGTGTCGACAGCCGGTGACCGCGCTCAGAAGCAGATGTGCATCACGTTTTGGGCTCTCACTGTGTGCCAGCCGGGTGATGGCCATGGCTAGCCAAGTCTGCCAGTTCATGTATCCTGCTCAGACAATGCTGTCAACTGATCAGCCTGATATTCATGAATAAGGGGTTGAATCAGGATATCAAGTTTACCTTCCATCACTTCATTGAGACGATATAACGTCAGGTTAATACGGTGATCTGTCACTCTGGCTTGTGGAAAGTTATACGTCCGGTTACGATCAGAGCGATCACCGCTACCCAATAAATTACGGCGCTCAGAGGCCTGATCTTGTTGGCGCTTTTTAGTTTGGGCAGCATGGAGTCGCGCTGCCAGTACTGAAAGTGCCCGGGCTTTATTTTTATGCTGTGAACGCTCGTCCTGACATTCCACAACCATGCCTGTAGGCAGATGAGTGATACGGATGGCAGAATCCGTCGTATTAACATGCTGGCCACCGGCACCGGAAGAACGGAAACTGTCTATACGTAAATCACTTGCATGAATTTCCGGTAACTCAGCTTCAGGGACTTCTGGCATCACTGCCACGGTACAGGTTGAAGTATGGATGCGTCCTTGAGATTCTGTTTCGGGCACCCTTTGTACTCTGTGTCCTCCTGATTCAAATTTGAGCTGGCCATAGACATCCGTCCCGACAATTTTAGCAATGATTTCTTTATACCCGCCCTTTTCCGCATCGCTGGCGCTCATCATTTCAACTTTCCAGCCACGCCCTTCAGCATAGCGACTGTACATACGAAACAGATCGCCGGCGAAAATGGCGGCTTCGTCGCCACCGGTGCCGGCGCGGATCTCCAGAAAGCAACTGTGATTATCATCGGGATCTTTAGGTAATAATAACAGCTGTAACTGTCGTTCAAGTGCTTCTGAATGGTTTTTTGCCAGCTGTAACTCTTCCCATGCCATCTCGCGCATTTCAGGATTTTCCAATAGTGTTTTTGCCGTAGCGAGATCAGCCTGCGTGTTTCTCCATTGCTGAAAACAGCCTGTCACCTCGCTGAGTTGTGCATACTCCCGCGAAAGGAGACGGAAACGATCCTGATCGGCAATGATACTTGCATCATTAAGGTGCAACTGTATTTCTTCGTAACGTTCCTGTAGTGATTCCAGTTTGCCAATGATGGAAGGCTTCATGTATGGTTTTATACCCTGTTTGAAAAATTAATGCTGATCCAGCCCAAGACTATTGCGTAATAATTGTAATCTTTCCATGTCACCATCGCGAGCAGCCTGTTGAAATGATTTTGTCGGTGCATGAATCAGGCGCCTGGTTAGTTTATGAGATAATTCATGGATAACTTTTTCTACATTTGCTCCTTGTGCAATGGCGGCCAGCGCCTTAGCTGTCATTGTGGCACGCACGTTATCCACCTGAAAACGGTAATCACGGATAGTGGCTGTCGCTTCCTGTGAACGCAGCCAAATCATAAAATTCGTGCTTTCCTGTTGTACTATTGCTTCCGCTTCAATGGCTGCCGCCTGTCTCTGTGCCAGATTATGCGTAATAATAGCGTGTAGATCATCAACGCTATAAAGATAAGCGTTAGCCAGTTTACCGACTTCTGCTTCAATATCTCTGGGTACGGCAATATCGATCAATAACATAGGTTGATTACGCCGCGCTTTTAACGCCCGCTCTACCATACCCTTTCCGATAATCGGTAGCGGGCTGGCTGTGGAGCTGATGATAATATCAGCATCGGCTAAACGCCGGTCTATTTCAGCCAGACTAATCACTTCGGCCTCCATTTTGCTCGCCAGGGATTGAGCGCGGTCCAGCGTACGATTGGCAATAATCAAGTGCTTTGGCTGATGTTCACGTAAATGCCGGGAGACCAGCGCAATGGTTTCCCCAGCCCCTACTAACAGGATATTTAAGGCAGACAGCGAACCAAAGATTTGTCGTGCCAGACCGCAGGTGGCGTATGCAACTGAGACTGCACTGGTGCCGATATCCGTTTCTGTCCGGATACGTTTAGCGACCGAAAAAGATTTTTGGAACAGACGCTCCAGTTCACTCGATAGTGACCTGTTCCGCTGAGAGTGGGCAAATGCTGTTTTAACCTGTCCAAGTATTTGCGGTTCTCCCAGTATCAGTGAATCCATACCACTGGCCACCCGCATCAAATGGCTGACGGCATCCTGATCATGGTACCAGTAAAAACTTTTCATCAGCTCGTGTGAATGAAGATGATGATAATGGCACAACCAAGTGATCAACGGTTCGTAGGCGCTTTCTTGCTGTGCGGCACTGAGATACAATTCAGTGCGATTACAGGTAGATAGTAACACGCCTGCCTGCACCAATGGCAGTTGAAGTAAACTGTCCAATGCTTGATCAATAGAATCTGCTGAAAACGCAACTCGCTCACGAATGGACACAGGGGCGGCTTTATGATTAATACCTAATACGAGCAGAGTCATGTAAACAGCTTTGAATAATACTGAATTGAGTATGGATTATCGTCTGAAAGCGCATTCTACTTTATGCCTGACCGCAATAAAAGCGGATTGCGCCTTGTCCCTATCAACGTCGTTTAATAGCCTGTTGGGTGATCTGTTGTGCGTTAACTATCATACAGATTAAATTAATCAAAACCATTCACTTGTTAGCGGATTTCATTTATAACAGTGTTTCATCTAATAAACATGTCAGACATGTAAAAGTAGCTATCATGCGGTTACCAGGATTCAGGGTTGATCATGCAACAGTAAATTTTTGTTATTTGATTCCCTTAACAGCGTTGATGCTGGTGGCTTGCAATGCTTTCCAGCCAACGAAGTCGGTGAATAGCCCTGATTCACCACAATGGCGCCAGCATGAAGAGCAGCTGCGACAACTGACTCAGTATCAAATCCAGGGTACTTTTGCGTACTTTGAAGGTAAACAAAAAATTTATGCACGTTTTTTTTTGCAGCAGTATAGCCATGAGCGGTACCGCCTGTTATTAACTAATCCGTTAGGTGGGACTGTGTTTGAACTTGCCGTAGCGCCAGGACTGGCACAATTAACGGGAAGTCAGGGTAATAGCTGGTTCAGTGATAACCCACAAACGTTGTTGCAGGAACTGACAGGCATATCTATTCCTTTAAATGAGTTACGTCAATGGATACTTGGACTACCCGGCAGTGCCAGTAAAATCACACTCAATAGCCAGTATCGTTTGACTCAGTTAAGCTGGCAACAACAGGAAAAAACGTGGACGGTAGATTATCAGGAATACAACTCTCAGAAAGTGCCCCCACTTCCCAGCAAACTTGAGTTAAAACAGGATCAACGACGGATAAAATTAAAAATGGATAACTGGACAGTGAAATGAAACAAACATGGCCCTCGCCAGCAAAACTAAACCTGTTTCTTTATATTACTGGCCGACGTGCTGATGGTTACCATAACCTGCAAACGCTGTTTCAGTTTCTTGATTATGGCGATAGTCTTATCTTCGTTCCAAGAAAAGATGAGCAAATTCAGTTGTTGACGCCAATGATGGATGTGTCGCCACAGGATAATCTTATTATGCGGGCAGCACATTTACTAAAACACTATTGCCAGCAACAATGTCAGGATCGCGATCAACACCCCCACCCACGATGGGGTGTGGACATTTCTATTGAAAAATCCTTGCCCATAGGAGGAGGCTTGGGAGGCGGTTCTTCCAATGCAGCTACTGTGCTGGTGGCGCTCAATCATCTCTGGCAGTGCGGTCTCAATGATGCTCAGCTGGCCAATCTGGGATTGCAATTAGGTGCAGATGTGCCCGTGTTTATCTATGGACGCGCCGCTTTTGCACAGGGTATTGGCGAACAGCTGCAACCTGCATACCCGGCCGAAAAGTGGTATCTGGTTGCTCATCCGGGCATCAGTGTTCCAACAGCCATGATTTTTTCTGATCCTGCATTAAAAAGAGACACCCCCATCCAGCCACTGTCAACCCTTTTACAGGCGCCCTATACTAATGACTGTGAACCCGTCGTAAGAAAACGTTTCCCTGAAGTTGAACAAGTTATCTCATGGTTGTTAGAATATGCACCAGCTCGTCTGACTGGAACGGGTGCCTGCGTGTTCGCAGAATTTGACTCTGAATTAAAGGCACGCCAATTGCTAAGCAAAGCTCCAAACTGGTTGCATGGTTTTGTGGCACGTGCGGTTAATATCTCCGCGCTACGTCGTCACAGTCAGATTGCCTCCCATAGGGACAATGGAAAGAGGTAGTAATTATCTGAAATTGATTAAAAAATTGTAGTAACCAGTACAATTTATCATCCCTTCACTGATATTCTGGTGGTGGTTCTCTGTTTTTTTATGGACATAAACCTTGAGGTTATTTTCGTGCCTGACATGAAGCTTTTTGCCGGTAATGCCACTCCACAACTGGCACAACATATTGCCAGCCGTTTGTATACTTGCCTTGGTGATGCCGCCGTCGGCCGTTTCAGCGATGGTGAAGTCAGCGTACAGATCAACGAAAATGTACGTGGGGATGATATTTTCATTATCCAGTCT
>CAZBYB010000050.1:0-15457 GCA_964496225.1 uncultured Yersinia sp.
GGCTACTGTCCCTTGATTGACAGTAATTAAGCTCATGAAAACTAAAACAACCAATATGACCAATACTCCCCAGTGCTTTGCCTTTCCATGTCGCCATCACTGCCTGGGCTGCGTCTTCAACCACGAATAAATGGTATTTTTCTGCCAGCGCCATGATGGTATCCATTTCACAGGCTACACCAGCATAATGCACGGGGACAATGGCTCTGGTTTTTTCAGTAATGGCAGCTTCAATTTTGGTCTCATCAATATTCATGGTATCAGGGCGAATATCAACAAATACCACCTTTGCACCACGCAGCACAAAAGCATTAGCCGTAGAAACAAAGGTAAAGCTGGGCATGATTATTTCATCATTCTGCTTTATCTCCAGCAACAGCGCTGCCATTTCTAATGATGCCGTGCAGGAGGGTGTCAATAACACTTTGGGGCAAATCAGGCGATGTTCCAGCCACTCCTGACAACGTTGCGTAAAATTGCCATTACCCGATAGCTTGCCACTCTTTATGGCAGATTGCATGTACTCAAATTCGCTACCGACCACCGGTGGAACATTAAATGGAATCATAGTACTATCTCTATAATTGTATTTTTTCTATCACAGCACCCTTCCATGGCGCAGCCGACATGAATAACCCGCAATTTTTTAGCGACAAGAAATACCACCAAGTTCATTCATTGAATCAGAAGACGAAATGGCAGTAGTGCTTACAGAAGGTTGAAAAGTGCACTCTTTAATGAAGCAGTTCAGGAGCCACGTGGACTAACATGCAATAAATCCAACAAATATTGCCCATAATTCGTTTTAGCCAGCATCATCGCGGTACTTTTGATGGCATCATCATCCAGCCAGCCGTTACGCCAGGCTATTTCTTCCAGACAGGCAATTTTAAAACCTTGACGTTTCTCGACAGTCTGGACAAAGGTACTGGCTTCAATCAGGCTATCGTGCGTACCGGTATCCAACCATGCAAAACCACGGCCCAGCAGTTCAATATTCAGTTCACCACGTTCCAGATACGCTTGGTTAATACTGGTTATCTCCAGTTCACCACGCTCTGAAACGCCGATTTTCCTGGCAAAATCCACCACCTGATGATCATAAAAATACAGCCCGGTGACGGCCCAATTAGATTTTGGTTGATGGGGTTTTTCCTCTATGGACAATACCCGCAAATGATTATCAAACTCCACGACACCAAAACGTTCGGGATCCATCACCTGATAACCAAATATCGTTGCTCCCTGCTGGCGTGTCATAACATTTTTTAGTTTCTGACCAAAAGATTGACCAAAATAAAAATTATCACCCAACACCAGAACACTGCGCCCACCATTAATAAATTCCTCACCAATCAGAAATGCTTGGGCTAAGCCATCCGGATTACGCTGAACAGCATAATGCAATCGGATACCCAACTCTTCACCACTCCCCAACAGACGCTGGTATGAGGGTAAATCTTCGGCAGTAGAAATGATCAAAATATCACGGATTCCGGCAAGCATCAGTACCGAAAGGGGATAATAAATCATCGGTTTGTCGTAGATAGGCAGCAGCTGTTTCGACAGGCCACGGGTAACTGGATATAATCGGGTACCCGATCCCCCCGCCAGGACAATACCTTTCATACCTTACACTCCTCACATTATCCTGCCGTTGAGTCTTCACACTCAGACTCAACGGGATCATTAAACAAAGACAGGGATGATTTTTTTAGCGTTGCAGCCCTAACCGTTCACCACGGTCAACTTCATGTTGAACCTGATGCCACCATGTTGAGTTGTTGAGATACCAGTTCACCGTCTTACGCATACCGCTGTCAAAGGTTTCCTGTGGAGACCAACCCAATTCGCGTTCAATCTTACTGGCATCCATGGCATAGCGACCATCATGGCCTGGCCTGTCAGCCACATGGGTGATTAAATCGCCATAATCTGCCACACCGGGTGGTTTCTGTGGTGCCAATTCATCCAAAAGATGGCAAATGGTTTCGACGACTTCGATATTTTTGCGCGTATTATGCCCCCCAATATTGTAAGTTTCACCCACCCGCCCTTTCGTGGCTACTAGCCAGAGTGCTCTTGCATGATCTTCGACAAATAACCAATCCCGAACCTGGGTGCCATTTCCGTAAACCGGCAATGATTTTCCCACCAGTGCATTCAAAATCATCAGGGGGATTAATTTTTCGGGAAAATGATAAGGTCCGTAATTATTTGAACAGTTAGTTATTATGCTGGGCAGACCATAGGTGCGTAACCAAGCACGCACCAGATGATCGCTAGCCGCTTTAGAGGCAGAATAAGGGCTGCTGGGAGCATAAGGGGTGGTTTCATTAAAAAACCCCGCACTATCCTGCAAATCACCGTATACCTCATCCGTTGAAACATGGTGGAAGCGAAAATGTTGCCGGTCTTTTACAGATAACGTTTTCCAGTATTGCAGCGTGGCTTCCAGCAATTGGTAAGTACCGACAATATTGGTTTCGATGAACGCCATCGGGCCATCAATGGAGCGATCAACATGACTTTCTGCTGCCAGATGCATAACTAAATCAGGTTGATACTGGTTAAAGATACGGTCCATTTCAGTGCGATGGCCAATATCAATCTGCTCAAAAGCATAACGCGTATTGTTGCTAACCATCGCCAGAGAAGCAAGGTTACCTGCGTACGTGAGCTTATCCACCACTACCACGTGGGCCGTGGTCATTTCAATAAGATACCTCACCACCGCAGAACCAATAAAACCCGCACCACCTGTCACTAAAACACGTTTCAACGCCAGACTCCTTTAGTATCAACAACCCAATTTTGCTGAATGTCATCGGCTTTAATAGCCTTAAAAGCATCATGATCCACCAGCATGACCACTATGTCAGCCTGCTGTAAGGCAAGATTGACTTCCTTAAGTTGAACATGACTTGCCAGTGCATGGGGTAATAAGGGTATATGCGGTTCTACCACCCACGTTTCCCCCCTGTGCCATGTTGCGATCCGATGAGCAATGAGCACTGCCGGGCTTTCGCGCAGATCATTAATATTTGGCTTAAATGCCAGACCAAAACAGGCAATTGTTATTTTTTCCGCAGGTTTTCCTGTCGCGGTCTGACAATCAGCAACCCGGTCTTTTACCTGATTGACAACCCATTCAGGTTTAGCATCGTTAACCTGCCTGGCGGTATGCATTAAAGGAGATAATTGTGGATGCCGGGCAATAATAAACCAAGGATCAACAGCAATGCAGTGTCCGCCGACACCGGGCCCTGGTTGCAAAATGTTAACCCGCGGGTGACGATTGGCCAGATCGATCAGTTCCCACACATTGATATCCTGCTCAGCACAAAGCAACGACAGTTCATTGGCAAAAGCAATATTAACATCACGAAAGCTGTTTTCTGTCAGTTTACACATTTCGGCAGTATGCGCATTGGTCACTACACATTCACCGTCAAGAAAAATACTATAGAGTTCACAGGCCCGGGCTGAACATTCTGATGTCATACCCCCGATCACACGATCATTGCGGATCAATTCAACCATAACATGGCCTGGCAACACGCGTTCCGGGCAGTAAGCAATATTCACATCAATGATCATACTGTCAGAAGAGTGTGGAAAATGAAGATCAGGCCGTGCCTGTGATAACCACTGTGCTATCTGTACGGTGGTCCCCACAGGGGATGTTGATTCTAGTATCACCAGATCACCCTTTTTAAGTACGGGTGCAATTGCTCGTACGGCGGCTTCAACACACACCATATCGGGTTGATGATGCTCTTTAAAAGGTGTAGGTACCGCTATCAGGAAAGCATCAGCCGCTAATGGCTGGGTGACAGCCTGCAAGTAACCGTCTTCAACAGCAGTTTTAACCAGATTATCCAAACCAGGTTCAATAATATGGCTGACACCACGATTAATGGTTTCAACAACCTGCGGATTAATATCAACACCAACCACTTTTTTTTTGCAGGAGGCAAAAATGGTCGCAGTAGGCAAACCAATATAGCCAAGGCCAATAATCGCAATGGTGTCAAAATTCATCAAACCACCTGGTGTGTTTTTAATGCTGCCAGAATACGCTGACAAGCATGGCCATCACCGTAAGGATTATACGCCCTGCTCATCTGGAAATAATCATCCTCATCGGTCAGTAACTGAGTGACTGCATTAACAATGCTATTCACATTGGTACCCACCAACCTGACCGTCCCCGCTTCGACCGCTTCAGGACGTTCAGTGGTATCACGCATGACCAGTACCGGTTTTCCCAGAGCAGGGGCTTCTTCCTGAATCCCACCGGAATCCGTCAGAATGAGGTAAGCCTGATTCATCAACCAGAAAAAAGGCAGATAGTTTTGCGGATCGATGAGAATAATATTCTCAATACCATGAAGAATACGATTCACAGGTTCACTCACGTTGGGATTAAGGTGAACAGGATAAACGATTTGTACCTCAGGATAATCCATGGCGATTTGCGCTAACGCACGACAGATACGCTCAAAACCATCGCCAAAATTTTCCCGGCGATGTCCGGTCACCAAAATCATTTTTTTACGAACATCCAAGAAAGGATAACGATCCTGCAGATCTTGACGTAACACCTTATCCGGCATCACACGATCACGCATCCAAAATAACGCATCAATCACCGTATTACCGGTCACAAATATCTGCTTATCCAATAGCGATTCACGCAATAAATTTTGCCGTGCATGTTCAGTAGGAGAAAAATGATACATCGCCAGATGAGCTGTTAACTTACGATTTGCTTCTTCCGGCCATGGTGAGTAAAGATTGCCGGTACGTAAACCCGCTTCAACATGGCCGACCGGAATACGCTGGTAAAAGGCAGATAGACTGGTTGCCAATGTTGTGGTCGTGTCACCATGCACCAGTACCATATCCGGTTTAAATGCTTCTAAAACAGGCTGTAATCCATCCAGAATACGACTGGTTAATTCACTGAGACCCTGTCCCAGCTTCATGATATTCAAATCATAGTCAGGTTCAATATCAAATAATCTCAATACTTGATCCAACATTTCCCGATGTTGTGCTGTAACACAAGTCATTGATTCAAAAAATTTATCCTGAGATAACGCATGAACTAATGGTGCCATTTTAATGGCTTCAGGTCGGGTACCAAAAACAGTCAACACTTTCACCGTAAATCTCTTTAAAATGATTAACCACAGACACTTGCAATTTATGCGCTCAAAAGCATACCTGATAAAACCATTTAATTATTAGATCCCTTGCAAAGCTACGCGCCGAATCGAGGCTATCATTGACGTTGAACACAACGGATCAATGCCACACCCGCACCCACCAGCGCTCCAAGACTTCCCCACATCATCAACAAGAAAATACGCCGCGGACTATCAGACTCCACAGGACGCTGCGGTGCACGCAAATAACGGTATGTCTGAAATGCATTATCCCAGACTACGTCTGTCGTTAAGATAGCTAAAATGGCCTGATTTTGACTGTAATCCATGTCAAAATTTGGACCCGTCGCCTTCAACAGGTCAAACTGTACCTGTAACTCAGCGGCCTGTGTCAGATACGCTTGTGTGATTGCGTCCTGTTCCCCCAGCACTTTTTTCTGCTGACCATGCCCAGCAAGCACTCGCTGCAGTGCCTGTTGTATCCCATTAAGTTTACGGTGATAAAGATCCCATGCCACAGTTTTCTGCCACTTTACCCGTTCGTTCATCCACTGAGTTCGTACATTCCAGGCAACCTGCGCCTCTCCATTAAGGTTCCCTACCGAACGCTGACGGGTAAATTCAACATACTGTTGCAACAACTGAAAAGCATCAGATGCCGTTTCAGCAACGAGTTTTAACCTGTCATACCGCATCTTTTTATCATCGCGCGGTATAAACTGAATGCTGTTGATCAGTTCATCAAGCAGCTTTACGTCAGCAGTTTCCTCATTTTTCTGACGCTGTTTGTAGTAATCTGTCATTAACCAGAAATCACGACGTGTATCCCAGGCAGCCAATTGCACAATGAATTCGTTATAGGCTTTTTCCACTACCGTCAATGGGTCATCCACCAGTGAGATATCAAGACGGGCATCAAGATTACGCAGGAACTGCTGCTTAGCATAGTAACTGACCATATTATCCACAACAGGTTTGTCGATCACGACAGTCACACCCCATTGCTGCTTCATCAAAGCAGAAAAACTGAAAGCCATGATCGCAAACAGGCAACCAAACCCTGCAATCCAAAGCTTGCCGTACCACAAAGCACGGCACAATTTCCGAATATCCAATTGTGGTTCATGGGAGATGATTTCTGGATTTGTCATTACACAAAAGTCCCTTAAAACAAAATCAGTTACTCCTCAAGACACGATCTTGAGGTTAAGTTCTTGGTTGAAATCGCGCAGCAATGCCAAATCGTCGATGTTCAGCAGGTTTTAACCCGGTTTTAAAATCACTTGCTGTATCCGGTGTGACGTTTGATACGCTTAATGAAACGCGCCAATATCCAGGCACGCTTTATGCAGTAACCGTACAGTAATAAATAGGTGAATAAAAATAACATCAACATCAGCCATTCAGGTATAAAATTGAGACGCTCGCCAATAATACCTACCACAGCTAAAGCCACGGCTGCCAGAGTAATCAATACCAGTGCCTGGTGCGAAGTAAAACCGGCGCGCATAATCATATGATGAATATGCTGACGATCTGGTGAGAAGGGGCTTATCCCTTTACGCAAACGACGATACATGATGGCTATCATGTCCATGAGCGGGATAGCGATGATCCATAATGCTGTCACGGGTTTTATTGCAGGATTGTTGCCCTGACTGGTTTGTAACAATAGCCAAATAGCAGTAAATCCAATTAACGTACTGCCTGCGTCACCCATAAATACCTTATAACGGCGACCTAAAACACCCAAATTGAGTAAAATGTAGGGGGTAATAGTAATCATCATCGCCATGCACCAAAATGCCAGCGCAAAACGCCCATTCAACAAAAGTAAAATACCCAAGGCACCAAATGCAACACAGGATAACCCGCCCAGCAAACCATCGATCCCATCAACCATATTGAAAGCATTAATGGCAGCCCAGACAGCAAATAATGTCACCAAATAACCTAATGATCCTAAATTGACTTCCAGCGAACCCCAAATATGACCAAAACTTTGCAAGTAGTTACCGGAAAAAATCATCATGATAATAGCAACAATAGCCTGAACAGTAACACGAATCTTTACGCTGATATCAAATCTGTCATCCAAGGCACCCACAAATACCAATAAACCAGCACAAACCAGATATAAACCAAAGTAAGGAATATCTTGATCCGTGATAAAAAATACGCAACAAAGACTCACATAAATGGAAATACCTCCCACTAATGGGATCGCGCCATAGTGACGTTTGCGATAATTTGGTTTATCGACTAAACCGATTTTCTTTGCTACCTTGCGAGAAGAAAATAAAAAAACCAGCGCAAACAAAAAAATGGCTGGGATCTCTGTCATACCCATGATGAGTAAATTCACATTTAATAATTCTTTACAAAAACAGGGCGGCACCGCATACAGTATCAGGCACGATGTAACTTATTTACTCGATTAATACAAAAACACGACCATGCGATGTAAAAGAGACAACTGAGCATACCTTAATATTTGCTGCTCAATCACGACCGCTTCATCATATCAAAAAAGTCATCATTTGTTTTCGTCATGGCAAGCTTATTGATCAGGAATTCCATAGCATCGATTTCACCCATTGGATGGATAATTTTACGCAGAATCCACATTTTCTGTAATTCTTCTGCGCTCGTGAGCAATTCTTCTTTTCGGGTACCAGAACGATTGTAATCAATAGCGGGGAACACCCGTTTCTCTGCAATCTTACGCGATAGATGGAGTTCCATATTACCCGTACCTTTAAATTCTTCGTAGATAACTTCATCCATTTTAGAACCAGTATCCACTAAAGCCGTTGCAATGATAGTCAGACTACCCCCCTCTTCAACATTACGGGCTGCGCCAAAAAAACGCTTTGGTCGATGCAAGGCATTAGCATCCACACCTCCTGTCAGTACCTTACCCGATGCAGGAACAACCGTATTATAAGCTCGTGCCAGACGCGTTATAGAATCTAGCAGAATGATAACATCTTTCTTGTGTTCAACTAATCGTTTGGCTTTTTCAATCACCATTTCTGCTACTTGTACATGACGGGACGCAGGTTCATCAAAGGTAGAAGCCACCACTTCACCTTTAACTAAACGTTGCATTTCAGTCACTTCTTCCGGACGTTCGTCAATCAATAACACCATTAGCACGCAGTCTGGATAATTACAGGCAATATTAGTTGCAATATTTTGTAATAACATCGTCTTACCCGCTTTGGGTGGAGCCACGATCAAACCACGCTGACCACGGCCAATAGGAGATGCCAAATCCAACACTCGTGCGGTTAAATCCTCAGTCGATCCGTTACCACGCTCCATGAGTAAACGTGAGTTTGCATGTAAAGGCGTCAGGTTTTCGAACAAAATTTTGTTACGTGCATTTTCCGGCTTGTCATAGTTCACTTCATTAACTTTCAACAAGGCAAAATAACGCTCACCTTCTTTGGGTGGACGAATTTTACCGGAAATCGTATCACCTGTACGAAGATTAAAACGTCGAATTTGACTGGGAGAAACATAAATGTCGTCAGGACCAGCCAGGTATGAACTGTCGGCAGAACGGAGAAAACCAAAGCCATCCTGCAATATTTCCAACACACCATCACCGAAGATATCCTCTCCGCTCTTTGCATGCTGTTTTAAAATGGAAAATATAATGTCCTGCTTACGCATCCGCGCCAGGTTTTCAAGCCCCATATTTTCGCCAAGCGCAATCAGGTCAGAAACTGGCTTATTCTTTAATTCGGTAAGATTCATAATTTGGTGTTTCTTAAACTTGGGGTATATTTCGAACTATAGCTGTGAATAGTATGGCAGGGTAATCCGTGCCTGCTTAACGGGGCTTTCAATCAGCCAATGTGCGAACACACGACTTATGCCATATCCTCCGGATACGGCTGTCCTAAAGACAGAAAGCACCTTGAACTGATTTTGTAAAAAAACTGGACCGCAAGGAATTCATTGAGCGCATCATACCCTCAACGTAGTCTATTCGACATAGAGTAAAAACGCTGGATGCAAACTTGTCATACGCTATCAGAATACCCAAATGCCACCAAGTGAGATCACAACGACAGGCACACTCTGTAATTAATAATTGGCCTAAACTTAACATGCTTCTTTACGGGCGTCCAGCTGTCAGTGTCAGAAAACACTCCCAATCAATAAGCATCTCTGTAACAGGATACACAGATAATTTACAGGTTAGTGTCTAAAAAATCTTCCAGCTGCGTTTTAGACAGGGCACCCACCTTAGTCGCCACATGTTCACCTTCTTTAAACAAGAGCAATGCCGGGATACTGCGTATACCATATTGTTTCGGGATCTCGCTGTTTTCATCAACATTTAATTTAGCAACAATCACCTTACCTGCATATTTTTTGTTTTCGGCAACTTCATGCAAAACCGGCGCTATCATCTGACACGGGCCACACCATTCTGCCCAAAAGTCTACCAAAACACCGCCTTTTTTTTTCAGTACCTCAGTATCAAAATTACTATCATTGACGTGAATGATATTATTGTTCATATTTACTCCACAAGTTTATTGGTTTTTTTAGCTAATATAAAACAACAGAGGTTGACTTTATTTCACCGGATTTACTTTCGTAACACAATAGTTAGCTGGTATTCTACCTGTCATGCGTAAAAAATACTTAACTGAATTGAAGTTTTCTAACCTCCCCCTACACCCAATGGTTATACAGGCCATTGAGATCAAAGGGTTTGATGCCTGTACGCCTATACAAGCTGTCACACTACCGCTGACACTTGCAGGACAAGATGTGGCCGGTCAGGCACAAACCGGTACAGGGAAAACACTGGCGTTTTTAACGTCCACTTTCCACCATTTGCTTTCCCATCCGGCTAGCATAAACCGTCAAACCAATCAGCCACGCGCCTTAATTATCGCACCCACACGCGAACTGGCAGTGCAGATTCATTCAGATGCCGTCATACTTTCACAAACCAGTGGGTTAAAACTTGGACTGGCCTATGGTGGTGATGGCTATGATAAGCAACTGAAAGTACTTGAGCAGGGCGTTGACCTGCTGATCGGTACTACCGGCAGGTTAATTGATTATACCAAACAAAACTATATTAATCTTGCTGCCATTCAGGTTGTGGTGTTAGATGAAGCCGATCGCATGTACGATTTGGGTTTTATTAAGGATATTCGCTGGTTATTTCGCCGGATGCCGCCGGTTGAGCAACGCCTGAATATGCTGTTTTCTGCAACTCTTTCCTATCGAGTTCGTGAATTAGCCTTTGAACAAATGAACAAAGCTGAATATGTTGTCATCGAACCTCTGCAAAAAACAGGGCATCTCATTCAGGAAGAACTTTTCTATCCTTCAAACGAAGAAAAAATGCGGCTACTACAAACGCTGATTGAAGAAGAGTGGCCCGAACGTTGCATTGTGTTTGCCAATACCAAACAGTGCTGCGAAGAGATCTGGAGCTATCTGATGGCGGACAACCATCGTGTTGGCTTGCTCACAGGCGATGTTGTGCAGAAAAAACGCCTGCGTACTCTTGAGGATTTCACCAAAGGATATTTAGATATTCTAGTGGCGACCGATGTTGCAGCACGCGGTTTGCATATCCCGCTGGTAACTCATGTATTTAACTATGATCTGCCTGATGATTGCGAGGATTACGTTCATCGCATTGGCCGTACAGGCCGTGCGGGTGAACAGGGGCATTCCATCAGTCTGGCGTGTGAAGCCTACGCACTGAATTTACCCGGTATTGAAACCTACACCGGCCACAGGATTCCGGTGAGTAAATACAATAGCGGTGCCTTACTGACTGATCTTCCGCAACCAAAACCAAAGCACTTGATTTCCCCCCGAACCAGCATCCATCGGCATCATTCCGGCTCGCCCTCTGTTGGCAGCGCACTGAGGACACACACGCGCCATAAACGCAAGAGCGTTCTGTAAGTGTCAGATCCCCGATCGCTTTATGCTGTTGTGGATCTGGGGTCCAACAGCTTTCACATGGTTATCATGCGTAATGAAGTTACTAAACGCATGCAAACACTGGTGTGCATCAAACGTAAAGTACGTTTGGCTGCGGGCCTGAACAGGCAAAATACCCTGTCCAGGGAAGCCATGCAACGAGGCTGGCAATGCCTGAAGCTGTTTTCAGAATATCTGGAAGATATTCCACGCATCAATATCCGTGTGGTAGCAACAGCAACATTACGCCTTGCCTGTAACGCGGACATCTTCCTGCAAGCTGCAACACGCATTCTGGGTTTTCCCATTCAGGTCATTAGCGGCGAAGAAGAAGCCAGGCTGATTTATCAGGGAGTTGCTCAAACCACCCATGGCCCTCCAAAGCGTCTTGTCATCGATATTGGCGGAGGAAGCACAGAAATTATCGCGGGCTATGGCGCACAAGCGAATATCATGGTCAGTCTCCCTATGGGTTGTGTCACCTGGATGGAACGCTATTTTACTGATCGTCATCTGACTGCAAAAAATTTTAACCATGCACAACGAACCGCACGCACCATGATTCGTCCCATCGCCGAACAGTTTCAACAACATGGTTGGCAGATTTGTGTCAGTGCCTCCGGCACCGTACAGGCATTGCAGGAAACCATGCATGCTCAGGGTATGGATGAAACCATTACATTAGCCAAATTGCGCCAGATTAAGCAAAGAGCCATACAATGCAATACCCTGGAAGAACTGGAAATCGTCGGGTTAACACCGGGAAGAGCGCCCGTTTTCCCCAGTGGTTTAGCCATTCTGATCGCTATTTTTCAGGAAATGGGCATTGAAAACATAACACTGGCGGGCGGTGCACTGCGTGAGGGGCTTATCCACGACATGTTGCCTATGCCCGTTGAACACGACATCCGTAGCCACACTATTGGCTACCTGCAACAACGTTATCTGCTGGATACCGATCTCGCCTTGCAGGTCAGCCAGTTAGCTGAAAATTTTTACCGCCAGACCGCAAAAGAATGGCCATCAGACAGTCGATGTCAGGAATTATTGCGTTGTGCCTGCCTCATTCATGAAATCGGTTTAAGCATCAATTTTAAACAGGCCCCACAACATGCAGCCTGGCTGATTCGTCATCTTGATTTACCCGGTTTCACGCCAGCACAACAGATGCTATTAGCGGCGCTGCTGCAAAATCAAAGTGGCACCATTGATATCCGGTCGTTACACCAACAAAACGCCTTAGCACCACAAACGGCACAGCGGCTCTGTCGCCTTTTGCGTCTGGCGATTATTTTTTCCAGACGCCAGCACAAAAGTATGACATCTACAGCAAGATTACGTGCCAGCGGTGACAGGCTGTCTGTTATTTTGCCGTCCACGTGGCTAAAAAAAAATCCGTTCAGAGCAGAAATACTCAAACAGGAAATCCTGCTGCAACGCTATGTACGGTGGCCGTTGATACTGGAAAAAAACCCACACTCATCGGAATCAACTGACTGACAACCTTCATGGTTTCTTCACGCTGGCCAACTGAGCACGTATACTGGCCAGATAACTCTGGCCCTTATGCATGCGCTCCTGGGGGCTGACCTTTTGTTTTGCCGAGTCCCAGTTTAAATCATCCTGCGGCAATTCCAGCAAGAAACGGCTGGGTTCCGGTTTAATAAGTTCACCACACTGACGCCGTTCCAGACACAGAGAAAACGTCAATTGCCGCTGAGCCCGGGTTATTCCGACATAAGCCAGACGGCGCTCTTCTTCAACATTATTTTCATCAATACTGGTTTGATGAGGCAGCAATCCTTCTTCCATACCCACCAGAAAAACATAAGGAAATTCCAGCCCCTTGGCAGCATGCAACGTCATCAATTGCATCTGGTCGGACTGCGGGTCATTGTCACCCCGTTCCAGCATGTCACGCAGGGTAAAGCGCGTTACCACCTGAGTCAGGGTCATGGGCTCATGCAGATCTGAACCTGTTAACATGTCAGTCATCCAGGCAAGCAGCTGGTTGACATTTTTCATGCGCATTTGTGCTATTTTTGCACTGGATGAGGTCTCCAGTAGCCAGTTTTCGTACTCCATTTCCACCACCAGCTGGCGAACTGCGGCCACGGGGTCTGATTCAGACTGCCGGGCTATTGTGGCCATCCAGTGACTGAAACGCTGCAAAGCTTCCAGCCCACGGTCGTTCAGAGACTGACTTAAACCTAAATCGAAGCTGGCCTGAAACAGGCTTTTGTGGCGCCGCGCAGCCCACTCACCCAATTTTTGCACCGTCACGGTACCAATTTCACGCCGGGGGGTATTCACAATGCGTAAGAATGCACTGTCATCATCGGGATTGGTCAGTAACCGCAAATAAGCCAACAAATCTTTGATCTCCTGGCGAGAAAAAAAGGACGTTCCCCCAGTAATCTGATAAGGAATACGATCCTGCATCAACTGTTTTTCAAAAAGTCGTGACTGATGGTTACCGCGATACAAAATGGCATAGTCAGCATAGCGGGTCCCGTTGACAAAACGGTGGGCCAGTAGTTCGCCAACCACTCTTTCAACTTCATGATTTTCGTTACTGGCGGTGATCACTTTCAGTGCCTCACCATAACCTAACTCGGAAAATAACTTTTTCTCAAACAGATGGGGATTACTGGCGATGAGTGTATTGGCTGCCTTGAGGATCCGCCCACAGGAACGGTAATTTTGCTCCAGCGTAATCACGTGTAACTGTGGAAAATCCTGCTGCAACAGCATCAGATTTTGCGGCTGTGCACCACGCCAGGAATAAATCGACTGATCATCATCCCCCACCACGGTAAAACGCGCACGCTGGCCGGCCAGCAACTTAATCATCTGGTACTGGCTGGCATTGGTATCCTGATATTCATCCACCAACAGGTAACGCACCCGGCCCTGCCAGCGCTCCCGAACCTGATCATTGTGTTGCAACAGTAATGTGGGTAACGCGATCAAATCATCGAAATCAAGAATATGACAGGCCTTAAGGTGAGTATCATAAAGCCCATAACAATGGGCAAACAGCTTATCCTGTTCAGAACTGGCCTGCTCTGCAGCGACGGACGGTGTAGATAGCAAGGTCTTCCACCGGGCAATCGCTGCTGTCAGCTGTTGTAGTAACCTGTTGTCACCTTCCAGCCATTGATGAGTCAGCTCTTTCAGTAAGGCCAACTGATCTTGATCATCAAACAGGGAAAAGTGACTGTTCATCCCCAAGGCCTGATACTCACGCCGGATAATCTCCAACCCAAGGGTATGGAAGGTTGATACGGTCAACCCACGCGTCTCCTGGCGCCCCAAGGTCTGTGCCACACGCGCTTTCATTTCACGCGCGGCTTTATTGGTAAAGGTGACCGCAGCGATGTGACGTGGCTGATAACCACAACGGCGAATCAACCAGGCAATTTTATGAATGATGACCCGCGTCTTACCTGATCCGGCACCGGCCAGTACCAGACAGGGACCGGTAACCGATTCGACAGCCTGTTGTTGTTTAGGATTTAAATGCATGGTGGCCTGACATCAGGTTAGTTCAACAAATGGGCACAGATTGTAGCAGAATATATCCTCGTTATTTTAATAAGCCGTCTGTCATCTTCCTGATTCAGGCTTGGTGTCTATTTTGATCAGTGGTTTTCTCATGTTGCAGTTTTGTTTTGGCAAAATCATCCCATTCCAAGTCACTTGTAAGGTTCATCATACAAAGCAGCACGCTTCTCATCCGTGGGTTGATACAAAGCAGCACGCTGCTCATCCGTGGGTTGAGATACACCATCGTACTCTAACTCGGCCTCTACCTGGGTAAGCGTATAATTTTCCTTATTAAAAGCAGGTAATTCCATAGTTGGCATTTCTGCAATGCTCTCTTTATTTTCTACAGCATCTTCCGATGGGTTGTTATTAAATACCATTGTATCTATAGCCAGTTCCGTACTGAAATTTTCATCATCCCGTAAATCTTGCCATCCAGCATCATCTTCAACTACTGTTTCATCCTGAGAAATATCATCGGGTATGACATAATCTTGCAGCGCAAGCCTATATTCCTCCGTTAACTCAGCAGACAACTGTTGTTCTGTTAAATCATTCTGCTCCAACTGTACCGCCAGTTTTGCTATTGCCTTATCCAACACACTGCATTGTGCTACATACCACTCTTTTGCGGCTATCCGGTTAGCCTGCAGATCCGCTGCTTTATCTGAGTGGAAAATTTTGGCAATGATACGCTTAAACCAGTTACCCTGAGCCCGCTTCAGCGCCTCATGGTATTCTCCATAATTTTTGTCCAGTTC
>CAZBYB010000050.1:15467-16523 GCA_964496225.1 uncultured Yersinia sp.
GAGCCTTTTCCAGCTCATTTTTCTGCTCCGTTAAATACGCCAGCGGCGTTTGAGCTGTTTCAGCAACAGGGGCTTCTGCCTGGCCCAGCGGTTTTTCGGATTCCGATCTGTTCTTAGAATACAATCTGTTAAACAGCCTGTTGTGAAGATGCTCAACAAATTGTACTGCCGGCTTATTACTGGCCACCGCACTAGCATGATTGGGCAAATTTTGCGTTGTCGGACTGTCGACAGGAGGCACAAGAGCCTGAGGTGACGTCAAAGGACAGTTAACCACATTCGTGACCTGCGATATAAAATTATTCAAGGCATCTGTTAACTTGGTATTATCTTCTTGCTGGGGGTATAACCGGCTTATTCTGTCTGTAATCTGCATCTGCATTATTATTCTCCTTTATGGTAGAGCAGCCTGGTGAAACTGACGTTATAATGCCGTAAAACGGCCTGCCACACTGTCAGATTGTGCTCAATTTTTCCGCTTTAAGGAAAATACCCATGGGGAATATAAGGAATAACGTGATCATTTTTACTGATATTATCAGCATATATCCGTTTTCTGCTCTATCCCACGGAAAGTGATTTCAGCGTGAGTATGCCCGGCACACAACCATTCTTCCAGACGCGCCTGGAAGCACTGTTCCGCCAGCTGCTGTCGGCCACGTAAGGCACATTCCCAGACAATCAGAATACGCCAGCCAGCCGCTGCTATCTTCTGGTTAGTACGCCGGTCACGTTCAACATTTTGCCAAATTTTATCCCGCCAGAAGTCAGTCCGGGTCGCTGGCATTTTGAACAGATGGCAGTCATGCCGGTGCCAGAAACAGCCATGCACCAGGATCACGGCATGGCAGTCATCAATAACAAAATCGGGTTTTCCCGGTAGGGTTGCCACCTGCACACGATAAACCAGTGCCAGCTTATCCAACATGCTGGCCAGTTTCTGCTCAATGAACGTATCGCGGGTGCGAATGGCGCGCATATTTTTACTACGCAGGGCAACAGATAGTACATCGACCATGATACCACTACCTTTTTTGCGTGGCCTTAATCGCAATG
>CAZBYB010000051.1:0-2153 GCA_964496225.1 uncultured Yersinia sp.
GGAGTTACGTAAACAGGTTGCTATGCTGGCAATAGTTGGTGCTGAAAAAATCATCGAACGCTCGGTGGATGAAAAAACTAACAGTGACATAGTGAATAAGCTGATTGCTAAATTATAATAAGAGGGGCCGATGTCTGAATCTATTACCATAGCTCGCCCCTACGCCAGAGCAGCGTTTGATTTTGCCGTTGAACATAATGCCATTGAAAACTGGCAGTCTATGTTGGCATTTGTCGCTGAAATTACTCACAATGGACGGATAACACAGTTATTGTCGAGCGCTGTCGCTCACAATGTGTTATCAAAAATAGTGATTGAAATCTGTGGCGATATACTCGATGAGCCTGCAAAAAACTTTATCAGAGTTATGGCAGAAAAAGGCCGTTTGTTGATACTTCCTGAAGTATTACAGTTATTTATTCAACAGCGTTCTTCACTGGAATCTACCCTCGATGTTGAAGTACTCTCTGCCATTATCTTAACTGATGAACAACAAGCCAGTATTTCTGCTGTGATGGAAAAACGCTTGGCACGAAAAATAAAACTGAATTGTAAAATTGATCAATCTGTCATGGCTGGTGTGGTTATTCGCGCAGGTAATATGGTGATTGATGGTAGCGTTCGCAGTCGTCTTGAGCGGCTGGCTGATGCCCTGCAGTTTTGAGGAAACCAGAATATATGCAACTGAATTCTACAGAAATTAGTGAACTGATCAGGCAGCGTATTGCGCAGTTCGACATCACAAGCGACGCTCATAATGAAGGTACTATTGTCAGTATTAGTGATGGTATCATTCGTATACATGGTCTGGCAGAAGTGATGCAGGGTGAGATGATCGCATTGCCAGGTAAGCGTTATGCGATAGCATTGAACCTGGAACGTGATTCAGTAGGTGCTGTTGTTATGGGATCCTATACTGATCTCGCTGAAGGCATGAAAGTTAAATGCACTGGCCGCATTCTGGAAGTCCCTGTGGGTCGTGGTCTTCTGGGACGTGTTGTCAGTACATTGGGGGAACCTGTGGATGGTAAAGGTCCGGTGGAAAATGATGGTTTTTCCCCGATTGAAGCTATTGCCCCTGGGGTTATTGAACGTCAGTCGGTTGATGAGCCAGTTCAGACGGGTTATAAATCTGTTGATGCCATGATTCCCATCGGACGTGGCCAACGCGAGTTGATTATCGGCGATCGCCAAACAGGTAAAACAGCGCTGGCTGTTGATACCATCATTAATCAGCGCCATTCCGGTATTAAGTGTATTTATGTTGCCATTGGCCAGAAAGCCTCCACCATCTCAAGCGTGGTGCGTAAGCTTGAAGAGCACGGCGCTTTAGCCAACACCATTGTTGTTGTAGCAACGGCTTCTGAATCTGCCGCACTGCAATATCTGGCACCTTATTCCGGTTGTGCCATGGGCGAATATTTCCGTGATCGCGGTGAAGATGCCCTGATTATCTACGATGACCTGTCCAAACAGGCTGTGGCATATCGTCAGATATCGCTGTTACTGCGTCGGCCACCAGGTCGCGAGGCTTTTCCCGGTGATGTATTTTATCTCCACTCACGTTTACTCGAACGTGCAGCGCGCGTGAATGCTGCCTATGTTGAAGCCTTTACTAAAGGCAAAGTAAAAGGTAAAACCGGTTCCCTGACGGCGTTGCCAATTATTGAAACTCAGGCGGGTGATGTCTCTGCATTTGTTCCAACCAATGTGATTTCGATTACTGATGGTCAAATTTTTCTTGAATCCAGTTTGTTTAACGCAGGTATTCGCCCTGCAGTAAATTCGGGTATTTCTGTTTCTCGGGTGGGTGGTGCAGCACAAACACGGATCATGAAAAAATTATCTGGCGGTATTCGTACTGCATTGGCACAGTACAGTGAGCTTGCGGCATTCTCTCAATTTGCCTCTGATCTGGATGATGCTACACGCAAACAGCTCAATCATGGCCAGAAAGTCACTGAGTTGCTGAAACAAAAGCAATATGCGCCTGTATCTGTTGCCCAGCAAGCACTGGTTCTGTTTGCTGCCGAGCGAGGTTATCTGGAAGATGTAGAGCGGGTTAAAATGGGTAGTTTTGAGGCTGCACTGGTCGCTTTTGCCGATCGTGAATATACCGGTTTGATGCAACAAATTAATGACACGGGTACGTA
>CAZBYB010000051.1:2163-15989 GCA_964496225.1 uncultured Yersinia sp.
ACAGAGGCGCAGCTAAAAAGTATTATTGATACCTTCAAAGCAACTCAGACTTGGTAATGCCGTCAGGCTGCGCTTTTTGATATAAGCAACACTGTCCCCGGTAATGAGGAAAAGCAGAAATGGCCGGCGCCAAAGAAATACGTTCCAAGATAGCGAGCGTGCAGAACACGCAAAAAATCACTAAAGCAATGGAAATGGTAGCTGCCTCTAAAATGCGTAAATCGCAGGAACGTATGGTAGCCAGTCGTCCTTATGCAGAAACCATACGCAGTGTCATCGATCATCTGGCGTCAGCTAATCTTGAATATAAGCATTCGTATATGAAAGAACGGGATGTCAAACACATTGGGTTTCTGGTGGTTTCAACTGATCGTGGATTATGTGGTGGTTTGAACACCAATCTGTTCAGGAAACTGCTTATCGAGATGAAGGGATGGGCCGGGAAAGGTGTAAAATGCGATTTGGCATTAATTGGCTCTAAAGCGGCTTCTTTTTCGGTTCCGTGGGCAGTAACATTGTCGCTCATGTTAGTGGTATGGGAGATAATCCTTCCGTGTCAGAGCTCATCGGAACAGTAGAGATCATGTTACAGGCTTATGATGAAGGTCGTCTGGACAAACTGTATGTAGTGAATAATAAATTCATTAATACTATGTCTCAGCAGCCACAGATTGTTCAGCTATTACCCTTGGTTTCTGCACCGGGAGAAGGGTTGAAAAAAAACTGGGATTACCTGTATGAACCGGAACCTGAGGTGTTGCTGGATATCCTGTTACGTCGTTATATAGAATCTCAAGTTTATCAGGGAGTTATTGAAAATCTTGCTTGTGAACAGGCGGCACGGATGGTAGCAATGAAAGCCGCAACCGATAACTGTGGCAGTCTGATCAAAGAGCTCCAATTGGTCTACAACAAAGCCCGTCAGGCTAGCATTACGCAGGAACTTACCGAGATTGTTGGGGGAGCCTCCGCAGTTTAACGCCGGGTTGACTATTAGTTCAGAGGATTCAAGATGGTGACTGGGAATATTATCCAGGTAATTGGTGCTGTAGTAGACGTCGAATTTTTGCAGGATGCTGTACCAAAAATCTACAATGCACTGGAGGTTAAAGGAAAAACATCCCGACTGGTGCTGGAAGTTCAGCAACAGTTGGGTGGTGGGGTTGTCCGTTGTATCGCAATGGGTTCTTCTGACGGTTTGAGTCGTGGATTGAAAGTCGTTGATTTGGGGCATCCGATAAAAGTACCGGTGGGTAAAGCAACACTCGGTCGCATTATGAATGTATTGGGTAACCCCATCGATATGAAGGGCGATATCGGTGAAGAAGAGCGCTGGGCCATACACCGGGAAGCTCCATCTTATGAAGAACTTTCCAATTCACAGGAACTTCTGGAAACAGGTATCAAGGTCATGGATCTTATCTGCCCGTTTGCCAAGGGGGGTAAGGTCGGCTTGTTTGGTGGTGCGGGTGTAGGTAAAACTGTCAATATGATGGAGCTTATCCGTAATATTGCCATCGAACATTCCGGCTATTCTGTTTTTGCCGGTGTGGGGGAACGTACCCGTGAAGGCAACGATTTTTATCATGAAATGATGGATTCTCATGTTCTGGACAAAGTTTCCCTGGTTTATGGCCAGATGAATGAGCCACCTGGTAATCGTCTGCGTGTCGCCTTAACGGGTTTAACCATGGCAGAGAAATTTCGCGATGAAGGCCGTGATGTATTGTTATTTATTGATAATATCTACCGTTATACCCTTGCAGGAACTGAAGTATCGGCGTTGTTGGGACGTATGCCTTCTGCAGTAGGTTATCAACCCACGCTGGCAGAAGAAATGGGTGCATTACAGGAGCGTATTACTTCAACCAGAACGGGTTCAATTACTTCTGTACAGGCTGTTTATGTTCCAGCAGATGATCTGACGGATCCTTCACCAGCAACAACCTTTGCTCATCTCGATGCAACTGTAGTATTAAGTCGTCAGATTGCGTCTTTGGGGATTTACCCTGCGGTTGATCCACTGGATTCCACCAGCCGTCAGCTTGATCCACTGATTGTTGGCCAGGAACATTACGAGGTAGCTCGTGGCGTACAATCTATCCTGCAACGCTATCAGGAATTAAAAGACATTATTGCGATTCTCGGCATGGATGAGTTGTCGGAAGAGGATAAACTGGTGGTGTTCCGCGCCCGTAAAATTCAGCGCTTTTTGTCCCAACCCTTCTTTGTAGCTGAAGTTTTTACGGGTTCTCCAGGAAAATTTGTTTCGCTAAAAGATACCATTCGTGGCTTCAAAGGTATTATAAAAGGTGACTATGATCATTTGCCAGAGATGGCCTTTTATATGGTGGGTACCATTGAAGAAGCAGTGGAAAAAGCCAAAAAACTGTAGTGCGATTGACTTGACGGGAGTAGGGTGGCAATGACTTATCATCTGGATGTTGTGAGTGCAGAAAAAAGGCTATTTTCTGGTCTTGTGCAAAAAATTCAGGTAACGGGCAGTGAAGGTGAATTAGGTATTTATCCAAGGCACATACCCCTACTCACCACCATTAAGCCGGGCATGATACGCATGATCAAGCCGTTGGGTGAAGAGGAATTTATCTATCTTTCTGGCGGTATTCTTGAAGTACAGCCCAGTGCCGTGATCGTGCTGGCTGACACTGCCATCCGTGGATCTGACCTTGATGAAGCAAGAGTATTGGAATCCAAACGTAAGGCTGAAGCTCACATGAATAACTTTCACGGTGATGTTGACTACGCACAGGCATCTGCAGAACTGGCAAGAGCGATTGCCAAATTACGGGTCATCGCACTGACAAAGAAAAAATTGCTTTAATGATAGGGACCGTTACTTGCTCACAATGCAGTGCTTTCTTTAATTTTTTAGCTGCAGGTGAGTTTAATGGTCATAAACATTCTCTATAATAATTTCCACCTGCGTGTGCCCAAGGCCTCTATATTCCAACGTATGATCTGTTCTCTACATTATCGCATTTACTTCCATCTGAGCGATTATTTTCCCATGGTTGCTTTTTTCTATCTGCGCCATCATCCCTATTTTCTTCTCTCTTTCATTCTTCCTGATGCTATTGAAGACTGTTTTCGGACTTTCCTGAAAAAGATACAGACTCAGTATGCACGACAGTGGTATGACCAGTAACATTTTATTCATAGAATCTCTATATAAAATTTAATGCAAATTAATTGGATTTAAATAAATTTAAACATTAGTATGTTTATTTGCAATGGTCAAAAAATAACAAATATAGTGTTGCTATTTATAGGGTTATAGTCTGTAACCTGCTTTTGATGGATATCATTTTCTATAATTATTCATATGAATTTGTATGATTCACAAGTTCTACCAGCCCCTGTATACAACAGGTAAAAACGAACAATATCGTTTCTTCTCGTACGATGTGAGTACTTACAAAAAAAAGTTGAGTGAATTTTTTATTATAAAAATTATGCTATGTGGTAGTTTTAAAGGATTTGATTTATCTGTCAGTGAAAGAGATAAGTTTGAATGATTAATAATCCATTAAGTATAGTAATTCTTGCCGCGGGAAAGGGAACACGCATGTGTTCTAATCTTCCTAAAGTATTACACCCTCTTGCGGGTAAACCTATGATCCAGCATGTTATTGATACAGCTATCGGATTAAATAGCCGAAAAATTTATCTGGTTTATGGGCATGGTGGTGTTTTACTGAAAAATGCATTGGCTGATATTGAATTAAATTGGGTATTACAGGCTGAGCAATTGGGTACAGGTCATGCCATGCAGCAGGCAGCCGCTTATTTTAATGATGATGACGATATCCTGATGCTTTATGGAGATGTCCCTTTGATTTCTCTGGATACCTTACAGCGCCTGCTAGCTGTCAAACCACAGGGAGGTATTGGTCTGCTGACCGCTCATCTGGTACAACCAGATGGATATGGGCGAATTGTGCGTAAAAATGGCAATGTGGCAGGTATCGTTGAACACCAGGATGCGACAAAAGCACAATATGAAATCAGTGAAGTCAATAGTGGTATTTTGGTTGCTTCGGGCAGAGATCTTAAGCACTGGCTATCTATGTTAAATAACAATAATGCTCAGAGGGAATTTTACCTTACTGATATTATTGCGCTGGCTTATGCCGATAAACGAAAAATTGAAACCGTTCATCCACGACGATTGAGTGAAATTGAAGGGGTTAATAATTTTCTGCAGCTGGCATCCCTTGAGCGGATATACCAAACTGAGCAGGCAGAAAAAATTCTTCTGGCCGGTGTGATGCTGCTGGATCCGGCAAGCTTTTTTCTTCGTGGAAAACTTAAACATGGTCGTGATATTGTCATTGATGCCAATGTTATTCTTGAAGGCGAAGTAGTTCTGGGTAATAGAGTGCGCATTGCGACAGGTTGTGTATTAAAAAATTGCGTGATTGGTGATGATTGCCAGATAAGTCCTTACAGTGTGCTGGAAGATGCACGTCTGGATGTGGCATGTACTATTGGACCCTTTGCCCGTTTACGGCCAGGCAGCGAATTAGCTGAAAAAGTACATATAGGTAATTTTGTTGAAATTAAGAAAGCACGATTAGGCAAAGGTTCCAAGGCAGGCCACCTTTCTTATTTGGGTGATACAGATATTGGTATTGGAGTAAATATTGGTGCGGGTACCATTACTTGTAACTATGATGGTGCCAATAAATTCAAAACAATTATCGGTGATAATGTCTTCGTAGGTTCAGATACACAGCTGATTGCCCCTGTTACTGTAGCCCGTGGTGCGACTATTGGTGCAGGGACAACAGTGACTGACGATGTTGCTGAAAATGAATTGGTGTTGAGTCGTACCCGACAAATTCACATTCAGGGTTGGCAGCGTCCAGTGAAAAAGAAGCCTTCTTAGAGTCATTTTAAATTTCATGGTTAAAAAATGGAATTTACGGAAAATAAAATGTGCATCTTGAGTCTGATATTAACACAAGGTAGTCAATGTACAGAAAATCTCAGGCAGGCTCTTAGCGCTTAATCGTTTTATAAAAAACTTCAAAGTCAGGAACAGCATTAATGTGTGGAATTGTGGGTGCAGTAGCGCAACGTGATATTGCCGGAATTTTAATAGAAGGTTTACGTCGTCTGGAATATCGTGGATATGATTCTGCCGGTTTAGCGGTAGTTAATGATGAAGGAAAGATGACCCGTTTGTGCCAGGTGGGTAAAGTGCAAGCATTGTTTAATGCAGCACAAAAACAAGCTCTGCCAGGAACAACGGGTATTGCGCATACCCGTTGGGCGACTCATGGCGAACCTTCAGAAGCGAATGCACATCCTCATGTGTCCGGACATGTTTCTGTTGTTCATAATGGTATTATTGAAAACCATGAATCACTGCGTAAATTATTAACTGAACTCGGTTATCGATTTACTTCTGAAACCGATACTGAAGTTATCGCTCATTTAATTCATCTGGAACAAAAACAAGGGGGTTCTCTATCTGAGGTCATTAAACGCGTTATTCCTAAGCTGCATGGATCTTTTGCTATTCTGGTGCTGGATAGTCGTAATCCTGATTTGTTGGTGGCAGCCCGTTCAGGCAGTCCGCTAGTGATTGGTTGTGCAGTTGGAGAAAATTTTATAGCCTCAGATCAATTGGCGTTATTGCCAATCACACATCGTTTTATGTTTCTTGAAGAAGGTGATATCGCTGAAGTAACCTGTGGTTATATTGTTATTTTTGATAAAGAAAATAATATAGTGCAACGTAAGGAGATTGAATCTCAAGCACAATATGATGCCAGTGATAAAGGTATCTATCGTCATTACATGCAAAAAGAGATTTTTGAACAACCGATAGCTTTACAGAATACGCTAACCGGGCGTTTCAGTCAGGATAAAGTCAACCTGAGCGAACTGGGTGATGCAGACAAGTTGCTGGCTATGGTTCAGCATGTACAGATTATTGCCTGTGGCAGTTCTTATCATGCAGGTATGATTGCTCGTTACTGGTTTGAAAGGCTAATCAGGTTATCCTGTGATGTTGAAATGGCGTCTGAATTTCGTTATCGCAAACCTGTAGTTCGTCCCAATAGCCTGATCATCACCCTGTCACAGTCCGGTGAAACGGCAGATACCATGGCCGCATTACGTCTATCGAAAGAATCAGGTTATTTAACATCGATTGCAGTATGCAATGTTGAGGGTTCATCTCTGGTACGTGAGTCTGACATGGCATTGATGACTCGGGCAGGTACTGAAATTGGTGTGGCTTCAACCAAAGCATTTACGACTCAGCTAGCAGCATTGCTGATGTTGGTCGCGCATCTTGGTCATCTGAAGGGAATAAATGCTGCCATTGAACATCATATCGTTCGTACCTTGCGGACACTACCCGCCTGCATTGAGCAGATGCTGTTGTTGGATAATGAAATTAAAGTATTGGCTGAAAATTTTACTGACAGGCAGCATGCATTATTCCTTGGTCGTGGTGATCTATACCCTGTTGCGATGGAAGCTGCCCTTAAAGTTAAGGAAATTTCTTATATTCACGCTGAAGCTTATGCAGCAGGTGAGTTAAAACATGGTCCACTAGCATTGATCGATACTAATATGCCCGTTATCGTTGTAGCACAGGGTAATGAACTACTGGATAAACTGAAATCAAATATTGAAGAAGTTCGTGCACGTGGTGGGCAATTGTATGTTTTTGCTGATAAAAATGCGGGGTTTGTTAACAGAGAAGGAATGACCATTATTCAGTTGCCTCACGTGGAAGAAATTATTGCACCCATACTCTATACCATACCGTTGCAGTTATTGTCTTATCATATCGGGTTAATGAGGGGGGCGGATGTTGACCAGCCACGCAACTTGGCAAAATCGGTTACAGTGGAGTAATTGTTCGAAAAAAATAATGATAAATCGAGTAAATGTTGATAACCGGTACCGATAGCATGCATTTCTAATAGCTGCCAGGTATTTTTTTGTAATCTGTGGCATCTTGATAACAAGGATTAGTTTAAGGAAAAAAGAAGATGAAGCTAAATTTTTACCTCAGGAAGTTTGCTGCCATACAAATTATGGTTGTTGTCTTATCTTTAGTTGCCGGCATATTTACATCTACGTTTGCTACCAGCCTGACGGGGGCTGGTGCAACCTTCCCTGCACCAATATATACTGAATGGGCTGATGCTTATCAGAAAAAAACTACCAGTAAAGTAAACTATCAGGGAATAGGATCTTCCGGTGGCATTAAACAAATTATTGCAAAAACTGTGGACTTCGGCGCTTCTGATATGCCACTGTCAGGCGATCAACTGGCAGAAAATAATCTATTCCAGTTTCCGACAGTTATTGGTGGTGTTGTGCTGGCGGTAAATATTCCTGGAATAAAATCGGATGAATTGATACTTAATGGTAAAATACTGGGTGATATTTATTTAGGTAATATAAAAAAATGGAATGATTCAGTTATCTCTGAACTTAATCCACATATTAAATTACCTGATCAAGATATTGTGGTTGTACGCCGTGCTGATGGTTCTGGAACTTCGTTTGTTTTCACCAGCTATCTGGTAAAAATGAATGCACAATGGAAAGAGAAAGTGGGTGCAGGCTCCACCGTTAAATGGCCAACAGGTTTGGGTGGTAAAGGCAACAGTGGTATTGCAGCATTTGTGCAGCGTTTATCAGGATCCATTGGTTATGTAGAGTATGCTTATGCTAAACAAAATAATCTGGCATATAGCAAATTGATTTCTGCTGATGGGCAGCCAGTTAGCCCGACAGCACACAGTTTTAGTGCTGCAGCAAAAGGCGTTGACTGGCGTACAACTTTTGCTCATGATTTGACAAATCAGCCAGGTGACGATGTTTGGCCTATCACCTCGACGACATTTATTTTGATTCATAAAAACCAGGATAATGCAGATAAAGGCACTGAGATTTTAAAGTTTTTTGACTGGGCTTATAAAAATGGTGCTAAGGAGGCTGGTGAACTTGGTTATGCGACTCTACCTGACGAGGTTATTGAACAAATTCGTAACGCATGGAAAATTCAAATAAAAGGAATTAAAGATAGCACATTATTTTGATAATTTTTTTCTTGAGAAGGCTATCGATGACAGGTCATAAGCCTGTAAACCTGAACATAATCACGAAAAAGGGTGATGCTGTTTTTGGCGTTTTGGTTAAATTAGCTGCATTAGTTACTCTTTTTTTACTTACTGGCATCATTATATCATTAATTGTTGCTTCCTGGCCAGCCATAGAAAAATTTGGCATTAGTTTTCTCTGGAATAAAGAATGGGACCCTCCAGCAGAGATTTTTGGTGCTGTAGTTCCTGTTTATGGCACGCTTATTACTTCATTGATTGCATTAGTTATTGCTGTACCTGTTAGTTTTGGTATCGCCATTTTTTTAACCGAATTGACACCAGGTTGGCTAAGACGTCCGCTCAGTATAACTATTGAACTGCTGGCAGCAATCCCAAGCATTGTATATGGTATGTGGGGTTTGTTTATATTTTCCCCCGTATTTGCCAAGTATTTTCAGCAACCGATAGGCACTGTGCTTTCTGGTATACCCATCATTGGTGTGTTCTTTTCAGGTCCAGCTCTTGGTATTGGCATACTATTGGCTGGAGTGATTCTAGCCATTATGATTATTCCGTATATTGCTTCAGTAATGCGTGATGTCTTTGAAAAAGTACCTGTGATGATGAAAGAGTCCGCTTATGGTATAGGTTGTACCACTTGGGAGGTTATTTGGTATGTTGCACTACCTTTTACCAAAAATAGCATGATTGGCGGAATCATGTTGGGGCTAGGCCGCGCATTGGGTGAAACAATGGCAGTTACTTTTGTTATTGGTAACACCTATCAGTTTGATAGTTTTTCTTTGTATATGCCGGGTAATAGTATTACTTCTGCGCTGGCTAATGAATTTGCTGAAGCAGAATTTGGGCTGCATACCGCAGCGTTAATGGAGTTGGCTCTGATCCTGTTTATTATTACTTTTATAATATTAGTGTTATCAAAGTTAATGATTTTGCGTCTGTCCAGCAAAGAAGGACGTTAAAATATGGCTAGTGTAATATCACAGCACAATCCGATTTTGAGTAAAAAAAGCTGTAAAAAACAGTCATGGCGCAAGCAAAAGAATCGTATTGCCTTGTTTTTTTCTGCAGTAGCCATGGTATTTGGTTTGTTATGGTTAGTATGGATTCTGTTTTCTATCGTTACAAAAGGTATAGACGGTTTATCTTTGGCGCTTTTTACTGAAATGACACCCCCCCCAAACTCTTCAGGAGGTGGTCTGGCGAATGCCATTGTTGGAAGTGGTTTACTGGTACTTTTAGCTACGCTAATAGGTACTCCGTTGGGCGTAATGGCAGGTATTTATCTGGCTGAATACGGAAGAAAATCTTGGCTGGCTGAAACTGTCCGTTTTATTAATGATATTTTGCTTTCCGCCCCCTCTATTGTAGTGGGACTGTTTGTTTACACAGTTATGGTAGCTGAAATGAAGCATTTTTCTGGATGGGCAGGTGTAGTTGCGTTGACATTGTTACAGCTACCCATTGTCATTCGTACTACAGAGAACATGATAAATCTGGTACCAGATAGTTTACGAGAGGCAGCATATGCATTGGGGGCACCAAAATGGAAAATAATTTTGGCGATTACATTGAAAGCTTCCCTGTCAGGGATCCTGACTGGAGTATTGTTGGCAATTGCACGTATTACAGGTGAGACTGCACCCTTATTATTTACATCTCTTTCTAACCAATTTTGGAGCCTTGATTTGAATCAACCTGTGGCTAATCTACCCGTTACAATATTTAAATTTGCCATGAGTCCGTTTGCACACTGGCAGCAGTTAGCGTGGGCAGGGGTATTATTAATCACATTATGCGTTTTGTTACTGAATGTAGTGGCACGTTTTGTTTTTTTTACTAAAAAATACTGACTTTCCGATAAAACGTCCACTTTTCATCAGAATCGGCTGGAGGTGTTTTAATGGAAATAGTTGATATAATCAATAGCAAAATTTATGTACGTGATTTGAATTTTTATTACGGTAAATTTCATGCCTTAAAAAATATTTCATTGAATATTGCTAAAAATCAGGTTACTGCATTTATTGGCCCATCAGGTTGTGGTAAATCGACCCTGTTACGCATTTTTAATAAAATATATCAACTTTATCCGGAACAGCGGGCAGAAGGCAGTGTTTTTCTGGATGGAAAAAATATTCTTGATGATGGCCAAGATACCACGTTATTACGTGCCAGAGTAGGGATGTTATTCCAAAAACCGACACCTTTTCCAATGTCGATTTATGATAACATTGCTTTCGGTGTGCGTTTGTTTGAACGATTATCTTCTGTTGATATGGATGAAAGAGTTCAGTGGGCCTTGGTTAAATCTGCATTATGGCACGAAAGTAAAGACAAGTTGCATCAAAGTGGTTATAGCTTGTCCGGTGGGCAGCAGCAACGATTGTGTATCGCTCGTAGCATTGCGATTCGTCCGGAAGTTTTGTTACTGGATGAACCCTGCTCTGCTTTGGATCCCGTTTCTACCGGTAAGATAGAAGAGCTGATTAGTGAGTTAAAAGCAGACTATACTGTTGTGATCGTTACACATAATATGCAACAGGCTGCTCGCTGTTCTGACTATACTGCTTTTATTCATTTTGGCGAATTAATTGAATTTAGTGATACTGATACCTTGTTTACTGAGCCTAAAAAAAAATGGACCGAAGATTATATCACCGGACGTTACGGTTAAAAAGGTGATCTATTATGGATGAACTGAATTTAAGTAAACATATTTCCGGGCAATTTAATGCAGAGCTTAAGCATATTCGTGCCCAGGTATCTACCATGGGTGATTTGGTAGAACAGCAGCTGAAAAATGCGATTACTGCCATGCATAATCAAGATGAAAGGCTGGCAAAACAGGTTATTGAAGATGACAGAAAGGTCAATATGATGGAAATAGCGATTGATGAAGCTTGTGTACGTATCATTGCTAAACGTCAGCCTACTGCCAGCGATTTACGTTTGGTGATAGCTATCATCAAAACTATTTCAGAATTAGAACGTATTGGTGATGTTGCAGATAATATTTGTCGTACCGCGCTGGAAAAATTTTCTCAAAAACATCAATCATTATTAGTTAGTTTGGAGTCTCTGGGACGGCATACGGTACAAATGTTACATGATGTGCTGGATGCCTTTTCGTGTATGGATCTGGATGAAGCTATCCGTATTTATCATGAAGATAAAAAAGTGGATCAAGAGTATAACGGGGTTGTACGTCAGCTTATGACTTATATGATGGAAGATCCCCGTACTATCCCCAATGTGTTAACTGCTCTGTTTTGTGCGCGTTCAATAGAACGCATAGGTGATCGTTGTCAGAATATTTGTGAGTTTATATTTTATTTTGTTAAGGGCCGTGATTTTCGCCATCAAGGAGGTGTTAATTTTGCCAAGTTCCTATGCGAATAATGAGGAAGCTGGTTCTTGGTTATGTACTATTTTTTATGTTATTTCATGAATATATTATAAATTAATCAGGAGTTACTCATGAGATACTATTGTATTTTAGCGTTAAACCTGTTAGCTGGCTTTCTTGCTTTATCGGGTGTGGCTCATGCAGATAAACTTGATGATATCAGGAAAGCAGGTATTGTGCGTGTCGCTGTTTTCGACAGTAATCCTCCTTTTGGTTATATTGATCCTCAGAGTAAAAAACTGGTGGGTTATGATGTTGATATTGCAGAAGCAATTGGTGAATCACTGGGTGTGGAAGTTAAGCTTAAACCCACCAATCCGGCAAACCGTATTCCTTTACTGATTTCAAAAAAAGTAGATCTCATTGCTGCTAATTTTACCATTACAGACGAACGTGCCAAAGAAGTGAATTTTAGTCTACCGTATTTTTCCAGCAGACAACAATTTATTGCCCGTAAAGGTGTGTTAAAAACCCCGGAAGATATTGGTAAATTACGTATTGGTGCTGATAAAGGTACTGTGCAAGAGATTAGGTTACGTGAGTATTATCCATCAGCTAAAGTTATTTCTTATGATGATACACCATTAGCATTTAATGCGTTACGCAATGGTAACGTACAGGCCATTACTCAAGATGATTCTAAATTAATTGGATTATTAGGCACTATGCCTGCGGAGCAAAGAGCCAATTTTGAAATGTCATCTTTCAGTATTATGGAAGAATATCAAGGAATTGGTATACCAAAAGATGAAAAACGTTTAACTGAAATAGTTAATCAGATACTGATAAATCTGGAAGAAAACGGTAAAGCGGTAGAAATTTATAATCGTTGGTTTGGTCCTGATACGCACTTTGCGCGACCGCGGGAAAAATTTAAGTTTTCTCAACAACATATAAATATAACTAATTGATTTATCTATAAAATAGTTTAATTTTATCTCAATATATTTTTAGAGAACGGGCTGTTTATTTTCTTTTAACGATGGATGTACAGAGTATTTTTGTCTGGATAAAATGGTATATGAATTTGCAACATATAATGGATGACTGGTTACTGACCCCAAAATATCTTGGTTGGTTGTGGGATGGTTTTTTAGTTACGTTATGGATTTCTATTTGTACAATAATAACTGCCACTTTACTGGGTTTTTTATTAGCAGCAGGCAAATCCAGCAGGTTGAAAGTATTACAATGGTTGGTTATTTTTTACAGTACATTATTTCGTAATACTCCTTTACTGATCCAGTTGTTTTTTTGGTATTTTGCGGGTGGTCAGCTGTTCTCTTCTTTTTTTATTCAACCAATGAATTTGTCTGATAAAATTAGTGTATTAACTATTAGTTTTAGTTGGCCTTCTTTTGAATTTCTTGCTGGTTTTTTGGGCCTCACCTTTTACTCAGCTGCTTTTATTAGTGAAGAAATTCGCGCTGGGATCAATGGTGTTGCCAGAGGGCAAAAGTTCGCAGCGTATGCGCTAGGGTTAACAGATTGGCAATCAATGCGTTATGTAATTTTTCCACAAGCATTAAAAATAGTGATGTTGCCACTCCTTGGTCAATATATGAATGTGATTAAAAACTCCTCTCTGGCAATGGCGATAGGTGTTGCAGAGCTTTCTTATGCTTCCCGGCAGGTAGAAACTGAAACTTTACGTACTTTTCAAACTTTTGGTATAGCAACACTGCTGTACGTTTGTATTATTACATTAATGGAAATCTGTGGAGTGTGGTATCAGCGGATCTTGATGTCTAAGGGGCGTTGAGATGGATTATGCTGTTATTGCTGATAACTGGCGTTATTTATTATGGGGAACTTTTCCCGATGGACCATTAGCGGGTGCTGCCTTAACTTTATTTATTAGTTTAGTAGCAGGTCTTATTTCGGTCATTTTGAGTATTTTATTCAGTGTGACGTTGGTAATGTTTCGTGGTTTTTTTGTACGTGTATTGGCCTTTGTCTTGGTTTTTTTTCGGGCAATACCTGTTATTATGCTGATTTTTTGGATTTATTTTTTATTGCCTATCGTCTTTAATGTGGATATTCCTGAAATTACTACCGTTGTTTGTGCTTTGGCATTGATTTCATGTTCATACTTGACTTACTCATTAAAGGCAGGGATTGTGGCTACTGGTGTTAGTCAATGGCAGGCCGGTTTATCGCTGGGATTAAATCGCTGGCAGGTTTTGTGTTTTGTCGTGCTACCTCAGGCATTACGCATGATGGTTCCATCGTTTATTAATCAATGGATTTCACTGATTAAAGACACTTCCCTTGCTTATATAGTTGGAGTTAATGAATTA
>CAZBYB010000052.1:0-4154 GCA_964496225.1 uncultured Yersinia sp.
GATTGCTGAGCCTTACCGCTCGCAACTGCTACCGGGGTTTACGACGGTAAAATTAGCGGCTCAAAGTATTGGCGCTCTGGCATGTGGTATTTCTGGTTCCGGCCCTACAGTATTCGCTGTATGTAATAATACTGAAACGGCTCAATGTATGCAGGACTGGCTGCAACAAAACTGGCTCCAAAACGATGAAGGGTTTGTTCATTTGTGCCGCCTGGATACTGCAGGTGCACGGCTGATGGAATAATGCATGAAACTGTACAACCTTAAGGATCATAACCAACAGGTGAGTTTTGCTCAGGCAGTTCAACAAGGGTTGGGTAAACAACAGGGATTGTTTTTTCCGCTGGAGTTACCTCAGTTTGCGCTCGCTGACATTGATGATTTGTTAGATCAGGATATGATTACGCGTAGCAGCCGCATTCTATCCACCTTTATCGGTGATGAAATTTTATCACACACACTGGCTCAACGTGTTAATACGGCGTTTTCCTTTCCCGTGGTGGTGAAAAAAATTGCCGACGATGTGGCAGCTGTAGAATTATTCCACGGGCCAACACTGGCGTTTAAGGATTTTGGTGCGCGTTTTATGGCACAAATGCTGGCTGAATTCCTGCACAAGCAACCAGCCACGATTCTGACAGCCACCTCTGGCGATACGGGTGCCGCAGTAGCCCATGCATTTTATGGTCAGGATAATATTCGTGTTGTCATTCTTTATCCCAAAAATAAAATCAGTCCATTACAGGAAAGGCTATTTTGTACCTTGGGGGGAAATATCCATACTGTGGCTATTGAAGGCGATTTTGATATCTGCCAGGCCCTGATCAAACGGGCTTTTGATGACGAGGTATTGCGAAACACATTGCGCCTTAATTCTGCTAATTCGATTAATATCAGCCGCTTACTGGCGCAAATTTGTTACTATTTTGAAGCGGTGGCACAATTGCCACAGGCGCTGCGTGCTCAAACCGTTATTTCAGTGCCCAGTGGTAACTTTGGCAATTTAACCGCTGGATTATTGGCTAAATCATTAGGATTACCAATAAAACGTTTTCTCGCTGCAACAAATGTCAACGACACCGTGCCACGTTTTTTGATGACGGGTCAATGGCAACCTCATGCTTCCATTGCCACACTGGCTAATGCCATGGATGTCAGCCGGCCAAACAACTGGCCGCGCGTTGAAGAGTTATTGCGCCGTAAGGCTTGGCCATTCGTGACCTTGTGTTCTGCATCAGTGCATGATAAATCGATAAAAGAGACGTTGCATGAACTTGCTGACAGGGATTACCTCTGTGAACCTCATGGCGCTATTGCTTATCGTGTATTACGCGATCAATTGCAGGATGGTGAGTTTGGCTTATTTCTGGCAACGGCACATCCGGCAAAATTTAAATCAAGTGTAGACCAAATTTTAGGTCAGGCAGTGCCCTTGCCAGCAACACTGGCACACTGTGCCTCTTTGCCTGTACTGTCTCGCTATTTACCGGCTGATTTTATGCAGTTACGTGCTTTTCTGATGAGCTTATAAAGATCACAGTCTTGTTTGGGCACGTTTAAAGACGGGTGCTGTATTGTGGGAGAGCGCTGGATCACAGCGATAGCCGCCCAGATTAAAATCAAACAGTTGCTCGGGACAAGTACAGCGGTGTTGAATAATGTAACGACTCATCAAACCACGGGCTTTCTTGGCATAGAAGCTAATGATTTTATATTTACCTTCTTTTTCATCAAGAAAGACAGGCTTAATCAGTGTTCCCTTGAGCTTATCAGGTTGGATAGCATTAAAATATTCATCGGAAGCCAGATTAATCAACGTATCAGTACCGGCTTCTGCTAATGTCTGGTTCAGTTTTTCCGTTAGCAAATTGCCCCAGAAGCTGTAAAGATCCTGTCCGCGTGGGTTCATCAGTCGAGTGCCCATTTCCAGACGGTAAGGCTGTATCAAATCCAATGGACGCAGCACACCATAAAGTCCGGAGAGAATACGTAAATGCTGTTGGGCAAAAGCAAAGTCCGTTTCATGGAAATCCTCTGCCTGCAGGCTGGTATAAACATCACCTTTAAAAGCTAGCAGCGCCTGACGGGCATTGTCGGCGGGCATCCGTGCAGGTTGCCAACTGTTAAAACGCGCCGCATTCAGTTGTGCAAGTTTATTGCTGATTCCCATGAGGCTGGTTAACTGAATGGGGGTGAGTTGACGGCAGATTTGGATGAGCTCCTGCGCTTTACTCAGCAATTCAGGATGAGTAAATTTTTTTGTGGCCAGCGGGCTTTGATAATCGAGTGTTTTTGCAGGAGAAATAATAACAATCATCACAGTAACCTGAATTTCCTTACCAGAAAGTCCTCCTGCAAATTTACTACCTTGTCCTCCTGTTTGCACATGTTATTATTTAGATAGGTAATAATTGCACGATGACAAACAGATCATGCAAAAATGAGGGGAAACAAATGATGACAGATAAACTGACTGCCCTACGCCAGCTGACTACTGTGGTAGCTGATACAGGAGACATTGCAGCGATTAAACTTTACCAACCACACGATGCCACCACCAACCCATCGCTGATCCTCAATGCCGCCCAACTTCCTGAATATCGCAAACTGATCGATGACGCGATCAGCTGGGCCCGTGGGCAGAGTAACGAATATGCGCAACAGATAATCGATGCCAGCGATAAACTCGCTGTTAATATTGGTCTGGAAATTTTGAAGTTGATTCCAGGACGTATTTCCACTGAAGTTGATGCACGTCTTTCTTATGATACTGCCGCCAGCCTGGTTAAGGCCAGACGCTTAATCAAGCTCTACAACGATGCGGGGATCAGTAATGATCGTATTCTGATCAAACTGGCATCGACATGGCAGGGTATCCGTGCTGCTGAACAACTGGAAAAACAGGGTATCAATTGTAATATGACACTGTTGTTTTCATTGGCTCAAGCACGGGCCTGTGCGCAGGCAGGGGCATTTTTGATCTCACCATTTGTTGGCCGTATTCTCGATTGGTTTAAGGCCAATGGTGATAAAAAAGAGTTTGCTGCTCATGAAGATCCTGGCGTGCTTTCCGTCACGGAGATCTACCAGTATTACAAAAAATACGGTTATAAAACGGTCGTGATGGGAGCCAGTTTCCGTAATCGGGATGAAATCCTTGAACTTGCCGGGTGTGATCGCCTGACCATTTCCCCCCCTTTACTCAAGGAACTGGCTGAAAGCACAGGGCAGGTAGAACGTAAATTGTCCTATATGGGTAAGGTAGAAGCAGCCCCATCCCCCCTGACGGAAGCAGAGTTTTACTGGCAACACAATTGGAATCCGATGGCGGTGGATAAGCTTGCCGACGGCATTCGTAAATTTGCGGTGGATCAAGGTAAACTTGAAAAGATGATTGCTGATCTTCTGTTGTGATACTGTCAGTTAACACCTATGACAGCATTTTGAAAACAGCCTTGCCTGTCCGGGCTGTTGTCCTTTGGGGGTTTTGTACGCTGAATCTTTATTCCCCGTTACAGTGGTACCCTTAATGCCATTTGATGAAAATTAAACATCATCTGAGTGGAGTAAAAAGTAATTTTTTTTATGTTACCCCTTGATGATAAACTGAGTGGCCCCATCTTAATTGGCAACTACAATTGTTACTCGCGGACAGTCGATATCCAGTAGTTGAAAATCAACTATGGGTATTTGTTTGCAATGATAGATTAGTAACTTGATCGATTATGAATTTTTAGTGGAGGCGTTAAATTAGATGGGTAAAATTATTGGTATCGACTTGGGTACGACCAACTCTTGTGTAGCCATTATGGATGGTACTACGGTGCGAGTACTGGAAAATAGCGAAGGTGATCGCACTACACCTTCCATTATTGCTTATACCAGTGAAGGTGAAACTTTGGTTGGTCAACCGGCCAAGCGTCAGGCTGTCACTAATCCACAGAATACATTGTTTGCCATTAAGCGCTTGATTGGACGACGTTTTAAAGACGAAGAAGCACAGCGTGATGCGAAAATTATGCCGTACAAAATCGTTGCTGCTGATAATGGTGATGCTTGGTTGGAAGTGAAAGGTCAAAAAGTTGCACCACCACAGATTTCTGCAGAAGTATTGAAAAAAATGAAGAAGACGGCTGAGGACTATCTGGGTGCCC
>CAZBYB010000052.1:4164-15871 GCA_964496225.1 uncultured Yersinia sp.
TGGAAGTCAAACGTATCATCAACGAACCCACTGCAGCGGCGTTGGCTTATGGTCTCGATAAAGAAATGGGGAATCGTACCATTGCGGTGTATGACTTGGGTGGCGGTACGTTTGATATTTCCATTATTGAAATAGATGATGTTGATGGTGAAAAAACTTTCGAGGTTCTGGCAACCAATGGAGATACCCATTTGGGGGGAGAGGACTTTGACAGTCGTTTAATCAATTACCTGGTTGAAGAATTTAAAAAAGATCAGGGTATGGATCTGCGTAATGATCCTTTGGCCATGCAGCGCCTGAAAGAAGCCGCAGAAAAAGCCAAAATTGAACTTTCTTCAGCACAGCAGACCGATGTGAATCTGCCTTATATCACTGCAGATTCCAGCGGTCCGAAGCACATGAATATAAAAGTAACACGGGCCAAGCTTGAATCACTGGTAGAAGATTTAGTCAATCGATCCATTGAACCGCTGAAAGTGGCTCTTGCTGATGCCGGGTTGACGATTTCCGGTATCCAGGATGTGATACTGGTCGGTGGTCAGACACGTATGCCCATGGTACAGAAAAAGGTTTCTGATTTCTTTGGCAAGGAACCCCGTAAGGATGTAAATCCAGACGAGGCTGTGGCGATAGGTGCTGCTGTTCAAGGTGGTGTGTTGTCCGGCGAAGTCAAAGATTTGCTGTTGCTGGACGTGACGCCACTATCACTGGGTATTGAAACCATGGGTGGTGTTATGACATCACTGATTTCTAAAAATACCACAGTGCCGACAAAGCACAGCCAAGTGTTCTCTACTGCGGAAGATAATCAGTCTGCGGTGACTATTCATGTCCTGCAGGGTGAGCGTAAGCGTGCCAACGATAATAAGTCACTGGGTCAGTTTAATCTCGATGGTATTCAGGCTGCACCGCGTGGTATGGCACAAATTGAAGTGACTTTCGATATTGATGCTGATGGTATTTTGCATGTATCGGCCAAAGATAAAAATACGGGTCGGGAACAAAAGATTACCATCAAGGCCTCTTCCGGTTTAAATGAAGCAGAGATTCAAAAAATGATCCGGGATGCAGAAGCCAACGCGGAATCCGACCGACAGTTCGAAGGGTTAGTACAAACACGCAATCAGGCGGATCATTTGATTCACAGTACAAATAAACAGTTGGAAGAAGCGGGTAATAAATTGCCTGCAGACGATAGAATAGCAATTGAAACAGCTTTAAAGGCCATGGAAGCTGCTGTTAAAGGCGAGAATAAGGCTGAAATTGAAACCAAGAGTCAGGCCTTGATTCAGCTTTCTGGTAAACTGCTTGAGATAATACAGCAACAAGGTGCAGAAGCTGCAAGTGCAGGGGATGGTGACGCCAGTGCAAGGAAAGTTGAAGATGCTGTCGATGCTGAATTTGAAGAAGTAAAAGATAAAAAATAACAGCCCTGAAGTAGGTAAAGCAGTAGCCCTGTTATTGTTATTGAAACTGGCACGGGCGTTGAGGAGACTCCACGCCCGTGTATGCATATTATGGGTTAATAAAGAATATGGTAAAGAGCGATTATTACGAGGTTTTGGGTGTTGCAAAAACAGCCGATGAGCGTGACATCAAAAAAGCTTATAAACGTCTGGCGATGAAATACCACCCTGACCGCAATCAGGATAAAGATGCAGAAAGCAAATTCAAGGAAATAAAAGAAGCTTATGAAGTCCTGACCGATGATAAAAAACGTGCCGCTTATGATCAATACGGTCATGCCGCTTTTGAGCAAGGTGGTGCGGGTGGTTTTGGTGGTGGTGGTGCTGATTTTAGCGATATTTTTGGTGATGTTTTCGGGGATATTTTTGGTGGGGCTCGTCGTCAAAAACGGGCTAGCCGTGGCAGTGATCTGCGTTATAACATGGAGTTGGTGCTGGAAGAAGCCGTGCGTGGTGTGACCAGAGAGATCCGTATTCCAACGCTGGATGAATGTGATGTTTGCCATGGCACGGGTGCTAAACCTGGCAGTGTACCCGTGACTTGTACTACCTGTCATGGCGCAGGTCAGGTACAAATGCGTCAGGGTTTTTTCACCGTACAACAGGCCTGTCCACATTGTCATGGCCGCGGGCAGATCATTAAAGATCCCTGTAACAAATGTCATGGCGATGGTCGGGTTGAAAAATCTAAACTGCTTTCAGTAAAAATCCCTGCGGGTGTTGATACTGGGGATCGCATTCGTTTAGCCGGTGAAGGGGCTATCGGTGACAGTGGCTCCCTGGCTGGAGATTTATACGTACAGGTTCAGGTTAAAGCACATCCCATTTTCGAACGTGATGGCAACAATTTATACTGTGAAGTACCGATTAATTTTGCCATGGCTGCGTTGGGAGGAGAGATTGAAGTTCCCACTCTGGATGGTAGGGTAAAATTGAAAGTCCCCCCGGAAACTCAAACAGGGAAATTATTCCGTATGAAAGGGAAAGGGGTAAAATCTGTCCGTAGTGGGGGTTATGGCGATTTATTATGTCGGGTTGTCGTTGAAACACCGGTTAATCTCAATGAGAGACAAAAAGAGTTATTGCGTGAACTGGAAGGGAGCTTTGGTGGCATAGCAGGAGAAAAGAACAGCCCGCGCTCTAAAAATTTTCTTGATGGCGTTAAAAAATTTTTTGATGATCTGACGCGCTAGAAAATGTATACGCCATAAAGCGTTATCGATACCCGTTCTGTTTTTAAACCTCAGTTCGGGATAAGAGCGTGATGTTGAGGTTGTGAATTTGAATAAGTGACATCCAGTTTTGGTCTGGATGGCGCAAGACAGTAAGCAACTAAACAGAGTGTTCTCACTCCCATTCCAAAGAAGATATTTTCCTGCTGTTTTGTCATTTGACATCAGGGTGCCTGACGCACTCAGGCCCAGCGTCTGATGATCAGTGAGGTATTAATGCCGCCAAAAGCAAAGTTGTTCGACTGAAAAAACTCACAGTCTACTTGGCGCGCACTACCCATGATGTAGTCAAGTTCACCGCAGGCCGGATCCGGTTCATTCAGATTCAGGGTAGGGGCAAACCAGCCCTCACGCATCATCTCCAGTGTCATCCAGGCTTCCAGGGCGCCACAGGCTCCCAAAGTATGGCCAAAGTAACTTTTTAATGATGAAACAGGAGTAAGCTTGCCAAAAACCGCTGCAGTCGCGTGGCTTTCTGCAACATCACCCTGCTCTGTGGCGGTACCGTGAGCGCTGATATAACCCACGTCAGCTGCGGATAAGCCCGCATTAGCCAGGGCGTTCTCCATGCAGATTTGCATGGTCGTGCGCTGCGGCTGAGTGATGTGTGCAGCATCACAGTTGGTGGCAAAACCGATTATTTCCCCCAACGGCGTGATACCCCGCGCCATGGCGTGTTCCAGTTCCTCCAGAATAAGCGTTCCGGCACCTTCTCCAATGACCAGACCATCACGCTGGCGGTCAAAGGGTGCCGGTGTGATTTTCGGTGTATCGTTTTGCTGACTGGTCGCAAACAGGGTATCAAATATAGCCGCTTCTGAAGGGCAGAGTTCTTCTGCCCCTCCTGCCACCATCAGGGTTTGATAACCGTGACGAATGGCTTCCCAAGCGTAACCGATTGCCTGGCTACCCGAAGTGCAGGCACTGGACGTCGGGATGATCCGACCGTGCAGGCCGAAAAATAACCCAATATTGACCGCTGTCGTATGTGACATCATCTGCATATAAGTATTGGCAGTAATGTTATGGGTATGCTTTTCAGTAAGCATGGTGGCAAATTCACTCACGGGTTTGGTGCTACCGGTGGAAGAGCCGTAGGCGATGCCGATATTACCGCTGCCAAGCAGGGGATCATTGAGCAGTCCTGCCTGCTCCAGTGCCAGTTCAGTGGCATGTGTGGCTAGCATGGCAACACGTCCCATGGAGCGAACGCGCTTGCGTGTATAGTGCTCAGGCAACAGGAAATTTTCTATTGGTGCCGCGAGCAGCGTATTGAGGCCCTCATATTCACGCCATTGCGGCATGCTCTGCACCGCATTTGCGCCGGATTTTATCCCCCTTGCTACTGAAGCCCAGTCATTGCCGAATGCGGTCACACCCGCCATCCCGGTGATCACCACACGCTTTGTCATAGCATGCCCCCGTTGATGGAAATCACTTGACGAGTCACATAAGCCGCGCTATCCGACATCAGATAACTGACCAGCCCGGCAACTTCCTGTGCCGTGCCCATGCGTTTCATAGGGATTAGCCTGATAGCTTCATCCAGTGCCTGTGCCGGCATTTGTATCATGCCGGTATCAATCAGGCCGGGTGCGATACTGTTAACGGTGATATTGCGTTTTGCAAGTTCCACAGCCAGCGCCTTGGTGGCACCGATAATCCCCGCTTTCGCTGCACTGTAGTTGACCTGCCCACGATTGCCCATCAAGCCTGAGACGGAAGACAGCGTAATGATGCGTCCACCACAGCGCAGACCAATCATCGGCATGATGCAGGGATGAATGACGTTATAAAAACTGTCCAGATTGGTGTGAATCACGCTGTCCCATGCCGTTTCCGCAAGCGCCGGAAAGGCAGCATCACAGGTAATCCCTGCGTTATTCACTACGCCATAACAGGCACCGTGAGCGTTGATGTCCGCTTCCAGCACCCACTTGCAGTTCTGGCGATCGGCCACGTCGAAACACAACAGGCGTCCTTTCCCCCCTGTGCTTTCTATCAGGCGCAAGGTTTCCTGTGCACCGGTTTTATCCAGGTGGTAATGTACTACCACGACAAAACCATCTGTGGCCAGATGGCAGGCAATCGCTCTACCGATACCCTTGCTGGCACCGGTGACCAACACCGAACGTTTCATGACATGTTTCCCTGCTTAAAGAGTTGGGGTAATTCCTGTTCATCGGGATGATAAACGTTCAGACGTGCACTGGCCACCGCAATACCTTCTTGTATGATTTCACCTTCAAAACTGCTGAATTTTTCATCCTGCATCAACAAGGTTACATGCACGTCCAGCGTGCTGCCTGCATAAAATCTGGGCTGATGGCAGTACAGGGACCGTGCTCCCAATAACATGCCCATCCTGGGCTGGATATTAGCCTGCGTTTGTTGTTGCCAGCCGGACCAGACAGCTGCTGTTTGGGCAAGAATTTCCAGGGCAAACCAGCCTGGCAGGTTACCGGCGTCATCAAGGAATGGCGCCAGTACTGAATCAACACCAACCCGTACCCGGCAATGTGCACTATATTCCTGCACACTCACAACGTCATCCAGTAGCACCATGGGTGCCTGATGTGGCAACAGAGAGGTTATAGACAAATTATCACTCATGAACCGCTCCCAAAATGAGGCAGGCGTTATTACCGCCGAAGGCAAAAGAATTGGAAAGCAGGGTGTGTTGCTTCAGAGGCACCGATGTTCTGATCAGACCAAAAGCGGGCAGGTTATCATCGAACGTGGCGTTGGAAAAATCCTGGGCTGGTAGTGGCAGAGACCGCATCAATAACAACCAGCACAAGGCTGCCTCACCGGCTCCTGCTGCACCCAACATGTGGCCGGTAAGATGTTTAGTAGAACTGCAGGGTACCTGGGACCCAAACAGCTGATGTATCACCTGCGCTTCTATTTTGTCATTAAGTTTTGTTGCGGTACCGTGCAGATTGATATAGCCAATATCCTGTGGCCTGAGCCCGGCATCAGCCAGTGCCATCTTAATGGCCCGAGCTGCCCCTGCTCCTTGGGGGTCAGGGGCTGACATATGCCAGGCATCGCAGGATTCTCCACTACCTAATAATGCTACTGCTTGTGGTTGCGCTGTCATGAGTATCAGCGCCACGCCTTCGCCGATCGTAATACCATTACGCTGCTGGCTGAAGGGCTGGCAGCGGGCTGTTGACAACGATGCCAGGCTATGAAAACCATTGATTGGCATGCGGCTCAGCGTATCCGCACCACCGACGATCGCGGCATCAACCAGGCCTGACTCAATTAACCGTCGGCCACTGATCAAGGCGCGCGTACTGGAGGAACAGGCGGTGGAAAGCGTATAAGCCGGTCCATCCAGCTCAAGAAAAGCGCTGAGAAAGCGTGAGGGATCACCCAGTTCCTGCTGGTCATAGCGGTAATCCGCTACCGGGTTACCTGCCAAAACACCACTCACCTGACGATCGCTTTCATCAAGCCCGGAAGTACTGGTGCCGAGTACTATTGCCACACGTTCCCGCCCGTAGCGGGCAATGGCTTCATCCACGGCGGGTCTAATCTGCGCCAGTGCCGCCAGCAGCAGGCGATTATTACGGCTATTATGGGCGGCCAGTTTGACAGGAACCAGTGGTAGATCGGCATCGACACAACCAACCCAACAGGGTGTATCTTGCAACAACCAGTGGCTTTCACAGCGCAGGCCCGGTGCCTGCCCACGCACCAGATTTTGTGCAATTTCATCAAGGGTATTACCCAGCGCATTGAGCATGCTCACGGCAGATAAATAAATCATGAGCCACTGTCCAGTGATTGAATGGATATCTGATAATCAAAGGGATACTGGTGCACGCTGATCGGTTGGCGTTGACCATCAGGCAGCGTTCGGTAAAGAATTTTGATCACCCGCTGCCGGTTGCTATCCCACAGTTCGCGTCTGTCGTCCTGATCGGTTAAGGTCCATCCTGCAGGCAATTGTCCATGCCAGGCAGATAGCGGCCAGTAACTGAGCATGATATCGGCCAGCACCTGGTGGGTGGGGGGCAATTGTGGCAACATCATTGACTGTTCGGCAGAGATGCCACTGCTATCATAGGTGAGGCGAAACAATCGAATCCCCAGAGGAGAAAGCCCGGCCAGTGTCAGTCGCTGTTCATCAGCGCTGAGCAGCACCAGTAATTGGTGCTGTTGTCCTTTTACTGTGGCGGTCAACAGCTGTTGCTGATGGATGGAAGGGGTGATGCTTGGGGGAGGCAGTGTCATCTTTACACCAGGCTTAAGCCATGCCTGAGGGCGCGTATTTTTCTCACTGCCAGCGCAGGCCGTTAATAGCAGCACCATGCCAATCATAAGCAAAATGGTTTTCATCTTTGCTGCTCCTGCGTTGGCAAGGCAAGAGGGGACAGTAAAAACGCGCTGAAAATACCACTGCATAATACCAGACCAAAGCTACGGATGGCCTGAGTACTGCTGAAGACCAGCATACCTAAGGTAAGTAAGGTGGTGGACATCGCCAGCATGACTGCCAACAACGCAGTGAGTGCCGTTGTACGCCGATTGCTGAAAAACACGGTGTAATTAATACCAATACCTAGCACCAGAATCAGCGCCAGCAGGGAAAACAGATTTAACGGATATCCCATAAAAGCCAGTACTGCCAAGGCACAGCCCACCGATAACAGCGAAGGCAGCACCGTTAACAGGCCGCGGCGCCATCCCAGATACAGGACATAACCCACCATGATGACCGCCAGCGCCAGCATCAGCAGTCCGCCCAGCAGGGTTCGGTAAAAGGCAAATAGACTGTCAAAGGTACCCTTGCGATCGATCCATGACACACCTGGCTGGTTGGCTGCCAGGGTTGCCAGTGCCCCGGCATCGCGCACTTCTTCTATCGGCACCAGTACCGCACTGAGCCCGTTTGCCAGTGATAGCCACAGCAGGCGCCAGCCTTCGCTCACCGGGCTCTGTTCCCATGCCTGTGGAGTTACCCACATGGGTCTGAGATCTGGCGGATCCGTGATGATCCCTGCGCTGATAAGACGAGCCAGTACCACGGGAGCCGCGGTACGCAAGAGCCGCAAATCTTCACGCTGACGCGCTAATGAAGACAATGGAATCAGGCGCCAATTACCCAACCAACCCTGCTGCCGGGCATTCAGTAGCAGGGGCGTGAACTGTTCCAGTTGCTGCAGTGTGGCTTCTGCGCTATCACCATAGATCATAAACCATTTCTGATCGCGACTCTGCCCGGTCAATGCGGCGATGGCCCGTTCCTGTTGCAGGATATCTTCCGGCAAGGCTTGAAGCTGTGCGATATCATCACTGGCCGTTAAGCGCGTCAGACCGATCAAGGTAAACAGCGTCAGTACTGCAGGCAAGCCAATGCGTAACCTTCGACCTTGCTGCCATAAAGACAGCCAACCCGTCATCAGTGTACGCAAGGGAATGGGCCTGACAGGCAAACGTGCGCTCAACCAGGGATACCAGCACACAACGGTCAGGCAGGATGCACTGAGCCCCGCAGTAGTAAACACGGCTAGTTGACGCAGGCCAGGAAAGGGAGCCAATAGCATAATCAAACAGGCAATGACAGTGGTACCCAGTGCCATCAGTAGCGTGGGCAGTACCTTATGCAAGCTCTGCCAGGGTGTTACCTCGCGGCCATGTATCATACGCTCTGTAAGATAGTAGACAGCATAATCCACAGAAATACCGACAATACCGATGCTCATCACCAGCGTCATCAGATGCAGCTCAGCAAAAATCAATAACGTGGCGACAGTACCCGCCAGGGCACCGATACTGATCGACAACAGGCACAGCAATAGCGGTAACAGCGAACGAAAAACGCCATATATCAGCAACAGTACACCGATACAGGTCACAGAGCCGAGTGTCACGATATCATGCAATGCCAGCTGACTGGCGTAGTCGCTGTAGAACAATGTTCCTTGTGACAGTACCTGTGCATCCGGCCAGCGTTGATGCAGCTCCTGCTCCAGCGTCTGTAATCTGTCTGCCAGCTGATGGGCCTGATGGACATGCCAGGAAGAATTGCTTGATTCCCCGCGGATCAGATACCAGAGGCGGCCTGCATCATCTTCAGTCACCAGCCAGTCCTGTACCATGCGCAGACGGCTGGTGGGTGCTGATGCCAACTGTGCGCCACGTACCAGCAGCAGGGGATCTTTTTTAAGTTCTCGGGCACTGATGCCGGAAAATGTCGAATACAATTGAGCCATCACCCAGTCGGCCTGAGCCTGGCTTGCTGCCAGTCGTTGACGTGTCTGTCCATCAATCATGCCGTTACGGTGTTGATAGAAAAATGTTCCCCATGCCTGCTGTTGGATATCACTCACCGGCCCCTGAAGATGACTTAACAGGTCGATGCCCTGAAGGTTATCCAGCCACCATTGTGCCACCCTGCTGTCATCCTTAAGGCCTGGACTTACCAACCACACCAACTGGCGATCTAACCGCTGCATAAAAGCATCCTGTAATGCCGGAGGAATGCTGTCCATGGTCTGCTGTGGGAGCAGCGCCAGCACACTGCCGGTGACGGATGTCCGTGGCAATAACAATACCAGTAATAACGTGAATACCAGGCAAACGACCAGCCAACCTGATGCGCAGTAGCGCAGGCTATTAGAAAACGAAGTGTTGCCGTTCTGCATCGCTCAGGGTCTCGGGTATTTGACGTTGATGATGAAAGGTGATTTCAGTGCGATCACCCAAAGCATCATTGAGTATCAGGTTGTTCAGATAAGTCTGCCCCTGCAGCTGGATATGACTGAACAATTTGTCCAGAGGTGAGCTTTTTGGCGTCAGTATCAGTTGCCATCCTTGATGGCCGGTATCGCGAAAATCCATCAGGAAATGTTGTGCCAGCAGGGTGCGGTCAGCCTGAAAAAAAGCCCGCAACAGGTGATTGAATTGGAACATCTGCGGGTTGGATTGTGCGGTGATTATCACAGCATCCTGCCCAGGCATGCGCTGTACCATGTGATGGTCATCCAACACCAGAGTCAATGCAAACGGCTGCTGCTGTTGCCACCAGAGTCCTACATCCCGCGCGATGATAAATTCACCACTGGAATGCAGGGGTTGTGCCATCCCCTGGATATGACGTATCTGATTGAATCGGGCGCGTATCACTGGCTGCTGGCTGAAATTTTGCTGTAATTCATCCAAAGTAATCCCTTGGGCTACTCCGGTGATCAGCAACAACAGGGTCAGTAAAAAGGATTTCATGGTTGCAGCCCCATACGTTCAAATAATATTGCTGGACTGACCAGACACATTTCCCACGTTTTTTCCTCCACGGCAACCTGAATACTGTAGCCAGTGGTGGTACGCTTGGCACTGCCTGCGTCAAAGATTTGGTAATCAATGCGCAGGCGGTTTTCATATTCCCGGAGGGTAGCACGCCCCAGAATGTGCTGCTCAAATTTTAGTGCCAGACGGTACCGGACTCTGGTATCCACTACTGGCCAGAAATAACCTGAAGCCTGCATGGCCCGGTAGCCATAGTTGAATTGATTCAGCAGCGCCTCACGTGCGATTTCAAAATAGCGAAAGTAGTTGCCATGCCAGACCACACCCATGGCGTCGACATCGTGGAAGGGTATAGTCAGTGCAATTTCTGCATTAAAACGCGGATCGGTCAGCACCCATTGCTCCTTTATTTCCTGTTTCCTGCCTGTCGGCCCGTTGCCAGAAATCAAAAAAATTAAACCAGTCCAGGGGTGATAACAGTGCATAATGTTCCAGCCGCTGTGCATAGCGATCAACCGCCTGTTGTAACGCTGTCAATCTGGTTTGGCGTGGCAAGATAAGTGGATTGGCAAAGGGCTCATACCAGATACGCAGTTTATCCTGCTGGCGCAAGGCAAACATCAGTACTACCGGGCATCGCAACGCCGCTGCCAGTAAAAAAGGTCCCTGTCCAAAGGGTGCAGGACGACCGAGAAACGGGCTCCAGAGCACGGGATGCCTGGCATCCTGCCCATTCACTGAGGTCCGATCAGCCATAATTGTCACCCATTCGCCCGCATCGAGTTTTTCTTGCAACAACATGGCAGTTTCAGGGCCGATGTCACTGACCGGGATAATATTGTTTCCAGCCTGTGGTGCAACTTCTTCCAGCAGCTGTTTGAAGCGCCGCGCATGCTGATTAAATACCAGTGCATTCATCATGATGTTTCCGTCGCGCTGTACCAAGGCACGGCATACTTCCATATCACCCAGATGAGAGGCCAGGATCAGTTTACCCACGGGTTTATCTGCCGCCAGGATCGCTTGCGCACCGGGTGCAAAATCAATATCTCGGCCCCACAGCAGTGCGCCGTGCCAGCAGGCTATTTTATCCAACATGGCATTGCCAAAACGTAAGAAATGCCTGAAGCTTCCCAGTGGTTGTGGCAGAGTTATCCCTTTTTGTCTTGCATAGTCGGTGATCTGATTCAGCCAGTCTTGTGATGCTTTACGTTGCGCCCGGCCAGTCAACCAAAAATAACACACCACCGGCCAGAGCAGCAGGGTAAATCCGCGACGTCCCAACAGACGCCAAATGTGCAACATAAAATGCATCCCCAGTAATCCCTGCTGACCAGTGACAGGGACTCCGATGACGCATTACTAGCTGTGGTATCTTGGGTAACATGGCGCAAAACAGGCGTGTATGCATCCAGCACAGACGCAGGTTATCGCGTACTATCGCGAAATGTGAAAGACCGTCTGCTGGATAGATGACCCGGGTTGGTACAAAATGGCTGTCAGTACCCTGCCAGTAGAGACGCACCATCACGTCAGTATCGAAATCCATGCGTTTGCCCAGTGTTACCTGATGCGCCAGTGCCAGAGTGACTGCGATGGGATACACCCGAAAGCCACACATACTGTCCTTGAGGGACAGGGAAAGGGTTTCAATCCATACCCAGAAGTGAGTAAGCCAACGGCCATAGCGACGGGATGCGGGTATGGAATGATCGTACAGAGGCAGTCCTGAAATCAGCTTGTGTGGAT
>CAZBYB010000053.1:0-1295 GCA_964496225.1 uncultured Yersinia sp.
ATCAATACCCGCCATAATACGCAGTAGGGTAGATTTACCCGCCCCATTAAGGCCCAGTACGCCAATTTTAGCCCCGTGGAAAAAACTCAGGGAGATATTTTTCAGGATATGACGTTTTGGTGGTACGATTTTGCCGACACGATGCATGCTATAAACGTATTGGGTCACGTTGTTTCAGGCCTCCGTTATGATGATGTTGGGTCTGTTCCATTTTCAGGATTTTTTGTGAATTGCACTGCACGCCTGTCCGGGATCTGCGAAGTAAAAATAAAGTGCAGGATTTGCCATGACAGCCAGGTTACACGCATCAGTATGGCGTGACTGGGCAGTATCTTACAACTATCATGCCTGTTATTTCCAGAATAGACCTCCTGCAAATTGCGATTGCTTAGAAAGTCCATGCATTGCCTGAGATGCTCAAGTCCTCATGTAGTTGCATAATATGCCGGTCCTGCGTTTTGTTCCTTTGGAGTGAATTTTGCAAGAGGCCTAATAGAAAAATAACCTGATGGGTTGTTATGAATATGCTGGCTGCTATTTTTCAGGTTATAAAAATGATCAGGATAATAATATGCTGTATAGCCGCGTTATTATTCATAATGGACCATTATTATCATAATTAAAAAATAACATACATAACATCGGGATTAATATCCCTGATTGATTATTTTGACAAATGAAAAATATTAATGAAGCCAGATTATTCTGCCTATTTACCTGAATATTATTGCAAACGGAAATAAATAAATTTATTGTTGGCTTATACTAAAATAGCTTTATAATAAACAGCATAAAACTGTTGATTGATATATTATATAACACAAAAATATTGATAATATTAATATCGGTAAAATGTATTTTTCTTTATTCTTCAGTTATACATAATTTCAATAGCCTGTGAAGTTTAAGAATAAAACTTCGCGACTAACAATCAAATTTTAATATCCAATCTTTTGCAAAACTCACTACAGCAGACGCGTGCAAGAAGAAACGAAGCGCAGGACTAGCAAAGTCATATGAAGGTTTGGGTATTAAACGTATAGATGCTTTCACAATAGCCTTTTAAACAGGCTATCAAATAAAATCAGGAATGGCACAGGAGACAGGAGACAGGCAACATGAGGTTTACTTTGGAAGAACGGGTGATCTTTTCTCCATCAGAGCGCTGTTTAACAGGAGCGGATGGTTCCGTTGCTGAATTAACGGAAAATAACCGTCGATTTTTGCTGCTGTTACTCAATGGGGTAACGGCAAAAGAAAAAATCATCAATAGTGTGTGGCAAGAACAACGGGGT
>CAZBYB010000053.1:1345-7714 GCA_964496225.1 uncultured Yersinia sp.
ATGGGCAGCTTTATATGCTGAGAAATGCGTTTTCACGGGTCGGCCTTAAAAAATCGCTGATCCGCACCATTCCACGGAAGGGTGTCCAATATGTGGGACGTTTCTATCCGCTCCCCTCAGGGGAAGTGCTGACTTCTGGCACAACGGCTCAACAGAGCATGAAACAGGCGGGATGCAGGCAGCACCGTATGGTTAGCACGGCAGACATTGCCGTAGCACCAACAACATCTGTCACAAACCGGTGCCGGTGGCCATTGTCTCGCTGGCAGATGTTAATTCTGGTGCTGATGGTATTGAATCTGTGCTGGAGTGCCCTGCTCTCGACGCGGTTATTAATGACTTTCTAGTGGGCGGTTAAAAAGGGATGAGTCGTATCCGAATTTCGCTTTTCTTTTCAAAAAAGAGTGGTAAAAGCGCGGGATCCTACTTGACCCTGAGAGGGCGTATCCGTACTATGAATGCCCCGTATCAGCAGGTATAACCTGTGCAAGATCGAGATTATCCATTAGAAACGGCTGTTTTAATAACTTTCGACAGAAAAATGTTGGTCTTTTTTTTGTATCAACGGCCGTTTTCTGGCTGGCACCCTTCCTGCCGTTTTGTCTGTTGTATCCTGCCCTGCGCTGTCAATAGTTATTGTCAGGTTCTTTGTTGAGGTAAGATGAAGTAATAAATTGGTCAATAGCGGAAAATATAAGTAAGAAAATAGTTATTAAAAGGTAAGGACACAAAGGGAAGAAAAATGGCCTAATGCTCCCAGCTTAAAAACAGGACCCAGTAAGTAAGTCTGAATAGAACAGCAATTTTACTGCATGATTCTTTTAAGCGTAAGAGCAAATAGAGTATCTTCTTCTAATACTTTACGAATATTGATTAGAAATATAAAAGTTACTCATTTTTAATACAAACGAATCTGAAATTCCACACTGGAATACAAGATTTTATCATTAAAGCTCAGTTTAAGTTTTAAACTGAAAAAATACAGGAATTAAAATGATGTTAAATTTAATCACTAAGGGTTATATTGCTGCACAGTTGAAAATTGAAAATCTGATCAAAGACCAACGCGGTGTGGTTGCCATTGAATATGTTGCCCTGGCAATTGGCTTGATCGCAGTATTTGCTGTTGTATTTAGTGAGCAGGGAACATTGAAGACCGCACTGGATGCTTTATTAAATAAACTGGCAGGTAAAATGGACTTAGTCGGTAAATAACCCTAACTCAAGGATAGCTTATGGCTATCCTTATATAACAACGATAACAAAGAATATATTAAATAAATCTGAACAGAACAGCAATTTTACTGTATGATTATTTTAAACGCGGAAAAAAGTATCTTAATGTGAATTTATACATAGCATAATAATCGATTTAAAATAAAGTTAGTTATTTTGTAATGCAAACAGAATTCCATACTGGAATACGGGCTTTTATCATTAAAGCTCAGTTTACTTGTTGTAAAACTACAAAAATACAGGAATTAAAAACGATGTTAGATGTTATCACTCAAGGTTATATTGCTGCACAGTTAAAAATTGAAAATCTGATCAAAGATCAACGCGGTGTGGTTGCCATTGAATATGTTGCCCTGGCAATTGGTTTAATCACAGTATTTGCTGTCGTATTTGGTCAGAATGGAGAATTCAAGAAGGCATTGGTTGGGTTAATTAATAAGCTTTCAGTAAAAATGGATCTAATCGGTAAGCCATAATCTTAACTCAAGGGTAGCCGATGGCTATCCTTAATAAAAACTCTTTCATTAATGGCAGGATATTTTTGATGCAAACGCTGGTGATTATGGTTATCGCGTTGCAGCTGCTGTGGGTGTGTTATACCGATATTCGTTTTCGTTTAATTCATAATACCCTGGTATTGACGCTGATGTTGAGCGCACTGGTTCTAGGGGTACTGATGAATCAGCACATTACGCTCTGGCCGGCTCTGATGATTTTACTGGTAGGTTTTATCCTGTTTTGTCTGAATCTGGTGGGTGCAGGCGATGTAAAATTAATGAGTGTTTTGGCACTGGCATTAACGAATGCGCAGCTGAGTAATTTTATCGGGTTCACCGCGCTTTGTGGTGGTCTGGTCACTGTTGTCGGCCTGTTGATTGCCTGGCGGCAGATGCGCACAAAGGGTGTGCCCTATGGGGTTGCCATTAGCATGGGCTTTTTACTGGCTATTTTTACTGCCTGAGTAGTGGCAAACCGATTTCTTTTTATCGATGCATAAATCATTTTTCTCCTGACTTATTCAGGTAGAAACGAAGAGGTATTGTGTGAATCATAAGTTATTATTTTGGATATCACTGTTGGTGATTGCTGTTGGTGTCACCGGGTTGATATTAAATAAAAATACCCCGCCGGACAACAATGAAAAATCCGTGCTTGGGCTTGGTGTGCCAGAAGAAAAAAACATTCTGGTGGCTGTCACGACTCGGCCGGTTGCGCTTGGCCGCTTGCTGTCACAGGATGATTTTCAGGTCAAGACCATCACTGTGCCCGCGGACAGTGATCTGGTCAACTATGATGTTTCGGCGTTTAAGTCGCTGACGGGTCATTTACTAACCGCCAATATGGAAGGCAACAGTTATATTTCCCCACAATTGATCGAAACACCGGACAGTCCGACTTTTTTACGCAACAGCCTGCAGGCAGGAGAAATCGCCTGGAAGTTTGAGGTGGATCAAGCTAATGCCTGGCTGCTGGATTCAATTCAGGTTGGAGATCAGGTTGCATTGTATCTGAGAACACTGGAAACCAACAAAAATAAAAAGCTCAAGGATACGGTGGCACTGGATGCCAAGGAGCTGTCTTCCGGTAAAAATCAGCAGTATGTGCTTACCGCCATTCTTGACGGTATGACAGTGCTGAGGGTGAACCGTTATGAAGAAAAAGAGGGTGATCAGGTAGAAAATCACGGGAAGGGAAACCCTGACGGCTATATTCATTTGCGCATGAGGAGCAAGGATATCAAAAAGATACATGTGATTGCCTTGGCCGGTGATCTGTTGCTGGTACCTGCCGTGGGAGGTGCAAAACAGCTGGAAATGGATCAGATACTTCCTAATCTTCCCAAATTTAAAGAACTTAGAGGTTAAAGAACGTGTGGTATAAAAAAATAAGTGCGGTTATTACGCTGCTGGTGCTTGGATATTATCTGGCCACTCCAGCGTATGCCGGGAAAATACATCTGGCCGCAGGAGAATCGCGGGTACTGAATACCAAAGCACCGGTGGATACGGTATTTGTTTCCTCTGCAGAACTGGCCGACTATGAAATTATCAATGATAACACGGTGGTAATTTACGCTAAAAAAGAAGGACGGGCAGAGTTTACCCTCTTTGATCAGGCTGGCAAGGAAATTGCCCGAGAAACGGTCATTATTAATGACCTGCTTAGAGATATCCATGAGCGCATCCGTGCAGAATACCCGGATAGCCAGGTATTGGTACAGAAAATTGCCAAAGCCTATGTGTTAACCGGTACGGTCAGCACCGAAGAAGCCCGCGCTGCAATTTATCAGCTGGTGGGGGAAGCGGTAGGAGCCAAAAAAGAAGCCATTGAACGGGAACATGAGAGTACCAGTGAGCGTGGCAGTGGGAGTAAGGAACGCGTCACTTTTCTTGATAAAGTCGTTTATGAGCAGGTAGTGAATAAAATCACCATCCCCATGACCAATCAGGTGAATGTCAAGTTGACCATTGCCGAAGTGACTAAAGAATTCTCTGACAATGTAGGTATTGACTGGAGTTCTATCGGCCGGACTGCATGAGTCTTTACGTTGCAATAGTTTAAATTTGATGCCAGGACGCTGGGGACCGTGATCACGGCCATCAGCAATGATTCTGTGGCCCGCGTACTGGCGGAGCCCAATTTATCGGTATTGTCTGGTGAGACCGCTGATTTTCTGGTAGGTGGGGAATTTCCCGTTGCTGTGCTCAACAGCTTGGGGTCCGCCAGCGTCAGTTACAAGAAATTCGGTATTCAACTCACTGTGGGTGCCAAGGTAAATGATAATAACCGCATTCGCGTGATGCTGGAAGAAGAAGTCAGTGTGATTGATGACAAGTTCATAAAACAGGGCGTTTCTGCAGAATTTCCGGTATTAAGTGCACGACGGGCGAAAACCACGGTTGAACTGGGTGATGGAGAAAGTTTTATCCTCGGTGGGCTTATCAATAGCGAAGAGAAAGAAGCGCTGGCAAAAATCCCCTTTATTGGCAACATTCCCATTCTTGGGGCGTTCTTTCGTAACACCAAAACGAGCCGTAAAGGCAGTGAATTGGTGGTGGTTGCCACTGTGAATCTGGTGAAACCTGTTGCCGCCAAGGATGTGATATTACCGAGTTTTATGCGTACTTCCACCGCGGAACGTTTTTTTAATTTTACGGGTATCCGAGAATCTCAGAATAAAAAACAGGCGATGGAATTCATGAGTCAGGGAGGATTTATCCAATGAAGATCGCGTGTGTAATGATGCTGTGTCTTATTTCCGTTAGCACCGGTGCGGCATTGCCGCAAACAGCAGACAACAGCCGTTTTTATGCCAGGCCTGAGGTACAGCTAAAACCTATCTGGTTGCCAGCAAAGGCTAATCATCAGCAGGCGGGGTTGATCAAACAAATCGTCCGCGCGGCGTACGGCAATGACACGGTCATCCGGATCATGGCCCCGAGTTACCTGCAACAGCCTGCCAATCAGCTCAAAAAGAAATTAGTGGCCTCCGGCATAGCCGCCGATCACGTGAATATCAGCCTGAAGGCAAAAAATCCTTCTTCCCTCAATGAGGGTGATCTGGAGGTGGTGATAGAAACGCTAAAATTCAGGCAGGACCTCTGCCGTTACAACAGGCAGGACTACCGCTATTTTATTGATCAGAAAATGGGCTGTGCCATGAAACATAACTTACAAAATGCACTGGTTGATCCAGGCAGAAAAATTTTCTAAAGGTTATCAAATGCGTTTGTTACTGAATAAGGATCTTGCACAGCAGAAAAACAACCTCCATGACGGTGCGGTGCTGATTATCTCCGCCCGTCCTGCGTTACGCGAGGCGGTCACTCAGCAGATTGCAGGTATGGTGCAGGTCAAGGAGCTGGATGTCGATTTTCTGTCTGGCTCTGGTCTGAACCTGCCAACGAATGTATACAGAGTATTAATTGATATTGGCAATTGTACTGATGTGGATGCGGTGATAAACCGGGTCAAAAGCCAGATCCCTCAGCATTGTTGGTGCATGTTGTTAGGTGAGATTGATTCCATCAGAGTCGCTCAGGGTTTTATCGATCGGGGTGTGCGTTATTTTCATATGGGATCACAATTGGCTGAAATGGCGCAGCGTGTTATTGCCGGCCCTGGTAGTGATCTCATCAAAAGACAATCCGTGTTGATCACGGTATTGGGTTGTAAGGGTGGAGTTGGTACCAGCTTACTGAGCTGGCAGCTTGCGCGCTCAATCGTGCAGTACAGAAAATTGCCCTTATTACTACTACAAGGTAGTCGGGGATCTCAGGATCTCGACATCATGGTGGGTAAAAAGATAGAGCAGGGAGGAATTGTCAGTGGTCAGGAAAACACCGATGTCATGTTAATAGACAGCGTGCTGCCTCCGGACAGGGATGCGCCTGAATTACAAAAATACAATTTTATGGTTTTTGACCAGGCCCTGTTTAATGTCAGTAAGGAACAGATGGTGCAGCAGGCGGAACTGTCCAGTTGTATTCTCCTGGTCATCGATCGCAGCATGGCGTCGGTACGTATTGCTTTAAATTTTATTAAAGAATTTGAACGTGTCAGCAATGCCAGCACTGAAAACAAAAGGCTGTTTATTTGTCTGAATGATCACCGCCCGGTTACCCCAGGGTTGCTTGCGGTCTCTGATATTGAGTCATTATTAGGCAAGCCCGTGAGTGTCAGTTTCCCTTATCTGAAAGCAGGGGGCGATGCCATTTTGGAACATACGTTGTGGTCTGGCCGTCGAAAGCCACTGGAGATGTTAACCAAAATGATTCTGGCTATGGATGACAGCAACCAACAATCATTTGTGTACCGTGTCTGGCAGTCGCTGATGCGCAAGTTTAGCTGAGGGAGGCAATGATGGATATCAGTTTAACCACCCAGGCATTACTGCGTGAGCAGATGTTGAAAAATCTCAAGCTGGATGTGATTGAAAATTTGGTCTCTGACCGTGAGCAGCTGATTAAAGAACTCAGCAGCACCATGGAACAGGTACTGGTCACCAGTGGTATGTACCTCAATGCCCATAATCAGCGGGCTATGATCGCGCTTATTGCTGACGAACTGACCGGTTTTGGCCCTTTGCGTGAACTGATGGAAGATGATTCTGTCAGTGATATCCTGGTCAAT
>CAZBYB010000053.1:7724-8254 GCA_964496225.1 uncultured Yersinia sp.
GAAAGTCTTGATTGAAAGGGCGGGATTGTTACAACTGACGCCACGTCGTTTTATTAATAATCATCAGCTAACGGATATTGCCAAACGGCTGGTATATCGTGTGGGTCGCCGCGTTGACGAAGGACAACCCTTGGTGGATGCCCGCATGGAAGATGGCAGCCGTATTAATATTGTCATTAATCCAATCTCGCTTGATGGTACGGCAATATCGATCCGTAAGTTCAGTAAAAGTAAAAAATCCCTTGAAGACTTGATGAATCTGGGTGCCATGAATACGGCAATGGCCAACTTTTTAATTATCGCGGCCCGTTGCCGGGTGAACATTATCGTCTCTGGTGGTACAGGTTCGGGTAAAACGACCTTACTCAATGCCCTTTCACAGTATATTGATGACAATGAAAGGGTACTGACACTGGAGGATGCGGCGGAATTACGTCTGGATCAACCCCATGTGGTACGTATGGAAACACGTATGGCGGGGGTGGAAAACACCGGCCGTATTACTATGCGTGCGCTGGTGATTAATGCCC
>CAZBYB010000053.1:8264-15572 GCA_964496225.1 uncultured Yersinia sp.
CTGCGTATGCGCCCTGATCGCATTATTGTTGGCGAGTGCCGTGGTGAAGAAGCCTTTGAAATGCTCCAGGCCATGAATACCGGCCATGATGGCTCCATGTCAACGCTGCATGCCAATAATCCGCGTGATGCCATCAGCCGTCTGGAAAGCTTGGTAATGATGTGTGGTATGAGTATGCCCATTGAGGCCATTCGTCGCAATATTGCCTCCGCCGTTAACTTGGTTATTCAGGTGTCGCGTATGAATGATGGCTCGCGCAAAGTAACCAATATTACTGAGATCATGGGCATTGAAGGCGAGACCATGGTCCTGCAGGATATTTTTTCTTTTCAGCCATCTGAACAGCGTGATGAGCAGGGGAGCATTGTCGGTGAGTTCCATAATCATGGCTTGTTGATGCGTTCATCCGTCAGGGAGCGTGCCAGTCTGTTTAATCTGGGCGATGAACTGAAGCAGATATTTACCACGGTGATGCCATGAATGCGTTAATGATAGCGATGCTGGTAATAGGGCTGATAATTCTGTGCATTACGCTCCGTAGCTGGGCAAGGGTAAAAAACTCAGTGCATGGCCACAGGCAGGAAAAATCCATACGGGCCTTTAAACTGCCGGAGGTGATCATGCCCTCAGGTCTGTTTACCGAATGGCTGAGTTATGTGCGCGGTGAACATCATGAAAAACAATTACGCAGTCTGATCATCAGTGGTGCTTTTTTTGCCGTGGTCATTGCATTCAACCAGCGCTGGTTTCAGTTTAACTGGATCATAACCGTGTTTGCTGCCCTGATTATCCTGTTTATTGCTCAGTTAAAATATGGCCGTATGCAGCATTACGCGCAGTTTGAAAAGAGCTTTCCGGAAGCGATTGCTCTGGTTAGTACCGCAGTAGCGTCGGGTCACAGTATGCATCATGCCATTGAACGTTGTGGACGTGAACTGGATGGCGTGTTGGGCACTGAATTTAATCGTATCAGCCGCCGTCTGAACTTGGGCGAACTCCCACAAGCGGTGTTCAGCGATGCCTGGCAGCGCTTTCGTTACCCTGAATTTTATTTTTTTAGCATTGTGGCCTTACTCAGTATGCAACGTGGCGGTCAAATAACTGAATTGATTAAGCGCTTGGGTAGAACAATGGCGGCGAATAAAGCCATGCAGCGTCGTAAGGCTGCCATGACAGCAGAAAGCCGTTTTACCGTTAAATTACTGGCTGCGGTGCCTGTACTGGTCATGATGGGTATGAAAATGCTCGCGCCGGAAAATTTCGATTTTTTATTGGCTGACAATGGGGGGAGACTCATCCTCTGGTATGTTGCCATCAGTTAGTTGTCAGGGTTGTTTACTGTATGGGGCGATATGCCTGTTTGGCCTGTTTGGCCTGATATTACTGATTAAAGATCGCCAGCTGTTTAAAAAAAACCGCCAGGTTATTTCACCCGCTAAAATGGCGCTGCTCACTGATGCTGAGCCAGTGGTGGAATATGAAATGCTGCTTGAGCACAGCAGCCGGTTGATAGCGATACTGGGGCGATTTGAAAAATCTTTGCAGATCAAGGGTGTCTGTGCTCTGTTGAGCACCCTGATATTTTTTTTGTTCAGCCTGACTGCGTTACTGGATGGGCAGACCTTACTGTTATTATGGATAAGCACTGTTGCTGTGATAATCCTGGTACCTGGGCTGTTGCGTCAAGCTTTGATCAATCAAAAAACCAAAACCATTTTGAATGATCTGCCCATGTTTATTGATCTGGTTGCCGTTTGTGTACAGTCAGGGATGACCGTGGAAGCTTCTTTAAGCCATGCCACCAAAAATTTCAGCCGAATTAATAACAGCATGGTGGTTGTGATGAGTCGTGTCATGCGCCGTACGGAATTGCATGGCCTGAATAACGCACTGAAAGATCTTTACCATAGCTTACCGGCCCTTGAAATCAGGATGTTTTCGACTTCATTGCAACAAAGTGCGCACTTTGGTGCCTCGGTGTATGACCAACTTGTTAATCTGTCAAAAGATATTCGAGAGGCGCAGCTGTTGGCTACTGAAGAAAAGATCGGCAAGTTAGCAGCCAAAATTGGTTTGCCCTTAATTTTGTTAATTTTATTTCCCATTCTTGTGTTACTTACCGCCCCAAGGGTGATGTACACAATGCAATATTTACCATTTTGAGAATATTGAATCATGCGTAAAACTTATTCATTAATGTTAGCGGGTACCCTGATACTGCTGTTGAGCGGTTGTATGGCTAAAAAAGACATGAGCTCGCAAGAGCTGGCTTACCGTGAAGATATTTTATTAAAAGCGAACAATTATGACGGCCTGATTGATTTATACCGTCAGCAGTTAAAACAGCGTGAGAACGCTGATATTCGACTGAAACTGGCCAGATATTATTATCTGAATAACGACAGCAGATCATCGTTGTATTATTTAGAGCCTTTACTGGACAAGCCCACTGTAGAGATTTCTTTGTTGCAAACCAGAAACCTGATTACTTCGGGTGACTATGACTATGCACTGAATGTCACGGACAGCCTGTTGAAGAAAAGACCTAACAATGCGGAAGCCTGGAATCTGCGTGGGATTGCATTGTCACAAAAAGGCCGGATGAGTGAATCAATGTCTGCCATCCAACGTGCCCGTGAGCTGTTTATTGCCGATAATATTGCCCTCAATAATCTGGCGGTACTGGCGATGTTCGACGGGCGTTATGATGAAGCGACACGTTTGTTGTTACCCCAGTATCTTAAGGGCAAAAAAGATCGCCAATTGATGCATAATCTGGTGTTTTCGCTGGTACAGGTGGGTGATCATCGTTATGCCCGGGAAGTGATTGAAACAGAAAAACTGTCGGCACAACCGGAACGGTTGATACTCGCGCTTAGCCAAATTGAAAGATTTAAAAGAGGTAAATCATGAAACGATTGCTGAATTTTTATCACTCTGAACGCGGCCTGTTATCGGTTGAATTCGCGTTAACGTTTATCCCCTTTTTGTTGATGTTTTTGCTAATGGCGGAAGTGGCCCGCTTGTCTTATATCTCTGCGGTGTTGAACCTGGCGGTTTCTGAAGCCGGAAAAACAGCTAAAAACAGTCCGTCTGGTACGGCATACGCAGACCTGTTTCGCCAGCGGTTAGAGGATAACAGTGGCAAGTTGTGGCATTTTATTACCCGTGCTGATGCGTTGAAGTCTCAGGTAAAATTTAGCTCTGGTATTGATCAGCTTATTGCTGATATTACTAACAACAGTGGCAGTGACAGTGCGTCAAATCATCCACTCGCAAGGTATCGTCTGGAATACAAGTACCATCCGATGTTTTTTCCCATACCGCCAGGATTTACCGATCCATTTCTTCGTAAGGAGGTGATCTTTGTTCAGGAACATTAACTTTCGCTCGTTCGTTAAAAATCAACAGGGTGTGGTGGTCATTGAATTTGCGTTTGTATTTATTGTGATGACGGCTATTCTTGCCTTTATGGCCGATAGCATGCAAAAGCAGGCTATTAAGGGCAAATTGGATCGTACAACCTACTCAGTAGCCAGTATCCTGCGCGAACGTACGGCATTCTATCATTCAGAAGAAAAGATGACTCAGAATCAGGTGAATCAGCTATCCCGGCTGGTTACAAAGCTGTTACCTGCTAACACTGAGTTTGGCATGCAGGTGGAACTGTTGCCGTTTTTGCCCCAACAGTATAAGCGCATTGACCAGCCTCAGATGTTCAGTGCCGGGACCGGTTCCATACAATGTATCCCCGGAAAACCACTGGAGCAGATACAGAATTTATCACCCAAGAGCCATTTGCGTTGGATGCCCTTATATCGGGTTACGCTTTGTCTGCCAGTAGGAACCGTCATTTCGGGTATTGCCGGGACCGCGAACATTCAGTCCTCCGTTATTATGCTCAGCCGTAAACAGGATGGACCGTCATGATAAAGAATACAGAGAATCGTACCGTGAAAATGACCGCTCGGTGCAAAATCGCCCGCAGGTCACTTTTCTCCAAAAGCCGATCAAAATACCGCATAAATCTTGTACCGGCGTTCTGGCAGGATCAAAAAGGGGTCTTTGCGCCTGTCATTGCGATGATGTTTCCTGTGATGTTGGGTTTTGTGGCTTGGGGAATCGAGGGTACCCGTTACCTGTATGAAAAAGCCAGGTTATCGGATACGCTGGAGCAGGCAACGCTGGCACTCACGGTTGAAAATAATGGCAATAATGGTACTGATAAGCAACGTAATAAAAGCCATGTTGCTGATTGGATTAGGGCTTACATGCCTGATGCCAGTATCTCCATAAGAGATATCGGGGTGCGCAGGGTGAAAGAAGTTATCGAAGGGGCTTCCACGGTAGTGACCTGGCGTGCAGCGGCTAAGACAAGACTGGATTCCTGGTTTTCATCAGATTATTTTCCCAGTTTTTCCCCTCAAGTGGGGATTAGTCATAATGCTGCGGCAGGCAAAAACCTGCCCGGTTCCGTGTCGGGGACGCCTGACATGGATGTGATGTTTGTGGCGGATTTCTCCAATTCGATGAATTCGGCATTCAGCGCGTTTAGCCACTTCTATTTCAATATCTCCAATGATCACGTCAGTACTCAACACAAAAAGATCTCCGCGCTAAAGACCATTTTGCAAAGGCTGGCGCAGAAAATTTATGTGGCCAATGGCAACAACCGCTTAGGTTTTGTGCCCTTCAGTAATTTTGCGCCGGTTTTTCATGAAAAATATCATGCTACTATAGGGGTATATGCAAATCCTTATCGTGATCCTGCAGCATGGCAGGAATTTCAGACTTGGTTATATCGAAATCCTAATAATAGAAGTCCTGCATTTAACGAGATTATCGATCGGTATTCTCGTATTGATTACCCCAAAACTCTGGATCATTTATTTACGCAGATTGATATTAACAACAGGATTGGCAAAAAAGATTCAGAATCGTGGTTTTTCAATATTCCCCTGACTTCTAATTTAAAGGAATTCAATAAAATTGCCAGCATAAGGGCAAGTGGTGCTACATTTATTGCATCGGGTATTCTGGAGGGGGTGCGTGAACTTCACCGCATGTCAAAACCAGGCAGAAAACAGAAGCTTATTATGCTGTCCGATGGTGATGATGATTATGAAGGATTTGCTATAAAAAAATTAATTAAGGCAGGCATGTGTGAAAAAATCAAAGCAGCGGGGATTGAAATGATTTTTATTGGTATAGATTATCATCCCACACTTGACTGGGCAGGATCCTGTGTCGGCAAAGCCAATTACTATGAACCACAAACTGTTGCGCAACTGGAAGCCGCGTTGCAGGAATCGGTATTTCATTTTGAGCCCGTTACAGAAGAAATGGGCCGTAATATCCCTAAAAAGTCGTAATACTTCGCACAACTAGCCCTCAGGCGTGACGGCAGTCATGTCATGCTTGATACGGTTTTTTATCCTCCTCAGCGGCATGCGATTGTTTGTTGTTAATATTGTTGCCATTAATGGCATAAGATATTGATTTTTAAGCGCGATGTGTTAATATCTTCCGCCTTTAAAGTGTGTTGTTAATCAGTAGTAATACGTTTTTCCCCCTGAATACTGTTATGTCAAACCTGTATGACAGGAATTGGCCTGAACGCGTTTCTCTGCAGAAAGCCGCTTCGAGGCCTGTTTAAGTAATTCAATCTGGATAATATGCTCATGGAAAGAGACGGATAATGCGAATAGCCACGTTGTATAAAATACCAGGGATGTTATACCGCAGTATAACCGGTCTTATCTTAAGATTTCTGTCGGGGCGCAGCACAGGTTTGGCGTGGATATTCTGCCGGGATGAACGAGGCGCCTTTGCTGTTATCTTTGCAATTTTGTTTCCCATGCTGTTAGGACTAATTGCATGGCAGATTGATGGAACGCGTTATCTATATGAAAAAGCACGACTTTCTGATGTTCTGGAACAGGCAACGCTGGCGCTGACAGTGGAAAATAACGACAATGCCAATGATAATAAAACGCGTAATAAAGAGCAGGTGCGGGAGTGGGTTGGTGCTTACATGCCCGCTGCCGTTATCACTACAAAAGATAACAGTATCACCGTTGACAGGATTGTATAGTCCCCCCCGGGGAAGTTTAAACCAACGGCCACTTGGCGGGCGTATGCGACAACAAAGCATGCCTCCTGGTTTTCATCACATTATTTTCCCAGTTTTTTTCCTGAAGTCGCTATAGGGGGTAATGGCGGGGCGCAAAAAAATCTGCCCATATCACTGGAATCCGAAGAGGTAGCCGTGGTATTTGTGATTGATTTTTCATCGTCAATGAATGGATATTTAGGTAATCAGGCAACCGCCGATCCTTCCCAACCTAAACAAACTAAAAATCAGGAACTCAAGCGTATCCTCAGGAAGCTGACACAAAAAGTGTACCAGAACAGTCGCAGTCAGGTGGGTTTTGTACCCTTTGCTATTGGTGTGGCCACCCAATTATCTGATGGCTCCCGCTTTTGTACCATTCCATGGCACAGTAATATTCCAATAACCGATTTGTCCCGTATCCCGGCGTTGTTTGCTCCTTCACCAACGTATAATTATCGGGATGTAAAGGACTATAAGAGGCTATCTGAGCTTATTGCGCTTAATGTTAATATTGATGCGACATTAGATGGCATTCTGGATCCCATCGCTGCTGAAAATACGGTTTCCATACCCATGAAACAGGTGGGTTTCTATTTTTGTGATCATCACGATTGGCCTGAAGAAAACCAGCCTGTGCCTTTACCTCCCCCAGCACAACAGCAGATCATTCCTTTAACGACGGATATCAGAGAGCTAAAGAAAATCGAGTATATGAAACCACTGGGGAGCACTTTCACGACTGCAGGGATATTAGCCGGTGTTAAATTATTGCATCAGAGTCCGGTACGGAAAAAACGTCTCATTATTATTTCGGATGGCGATGACGTGGAATACTTGCATATTACAAAGCAATTAATTGCAAAGGGGATGTGTGAAAAAATTAAACGGCAGGGAAAAATAGAAATGGCGTTTATTGGTATTGAATATCTTCCGCCAACAAATCAGAATGATAGCAGTGTTAACTGGAGGGATGCTTGTGTAGGTGCCGATCACTTTTATACACCTGACACCGTGCAGTCGCTGGAAGATGCGCTAACCCACGCAGTACTCCCTGGCACGAAGGAAGAAATGGGCCGGAATGTTCCTAAGAGACACTGATTCAGCATGCCTCTGTAGTGTGGTAGCCATGTGAACCGATCACGAGTTTCGCACCTGTCTGAAAAATGCTAAAAAGTCTGTCATGGAATGAAATG
>CAZBYB010000054.1:0-5288 GCA_964496225.1 uncultured Yersinia sp.
AAGGTGTGCCACATTTTTAATGTCGTTTTGGCTCATGAAATACTTATCCGTTATTGTAGATTCAAGTTCTCCTTGAAAATAACATCCCCTACAGAAAAGAGAAATTTGAGACGGTACAGTAAGGTGTAATAATTCATGCTTGGCGACTGCCTTTTGATCAGGCCGATACAGAAAGTCCCTTATGGGGTATTATGTATATTTGGCCCAGTTTACATAACTGTCTGGCAGATAGGTAATATTATAATATTTAACGGCTCGATGTCTCAGTTTCAGAGCATCTGTCATCTTTTTCCAAAGAGCCTTTCCAATTTCCTGATTAATAATGGCATTGGTATCAACGTGAAAAATCCCTCTTGTATCTATGCTTTTGGCTAAATAGCATTGTTAATAAAATAAGATTTTTTACGAAAAAAAGCATAACATTTACATATTTTAGTGCTGGAACGAAAATAGGTTGTTCCGGAATTTACTGTACCTGAGGTACTTCTTTATTTATTAGATGGTAAGGAAGGTTATTATGTCTGATTACCTTAAGGTATCAGTCCTTGCACTGTCGTTATTAGCCACGGTTAACAGCCATGGACTGTCGTTATTAACAGATATTATTGGTCATATACAGCCTGATATCGGACAATCAGGTTGCCCCAAAGATACAATGGTGGATGCTGGCAATGTTGTCGTCTGTTACCGGGAAAGGTTGGCAACAGAGCCTCTTGAATATAAGCTGCTAAGTCAGGAACAACTGCCAGACATTAAACGGCAAAGCTGGCAGCTTATTTCTCAAGCCTGGTCTCCAGGAGAAATGGTGCAACCTGCCCAATGGGAACATACGGTTGATCTGTTTATTCCTGACAAGGCATTGTCACAGCGTGCCCTTGTCGTTGTGAATAATGGCATCAATCACAACACTGACCAGGCTGCATCCGTTGGGCCAACGGATTTCACTACAATAGCTCTGGCGGAGATAGCACGGGCGACAAATACCATTGTGATATCAGTCAGTAATATCCCTAATCAGTATCTTATGTACCACAATGACGGCAAACCCCGCAGGGAGGATGACAGTGTGGCCCGCAGTTGGGCATTATTCCTGGATGCACCCGAACAGCAATTAACGACGCCTTTGCATATTCCCATGGCCGCTGCTATTTCTCAGGCGATGACACTGGCACAACGGGAATTAACGCCATGGAATATCAAGAGCTTCATTGTCTCTGGTGTATCAAAACGTGGATGGGCAACCTGGTTATCTGCCATTACAGATAGCAGGATTGAAGCCATAGTGCCATTTGTTATCGATTTGCTGGGTACAGTAGAATCACTCAAGCATATGTATCAGTCATATGGGGGAAACTGGCCCATTGCTTTTTATCCTTACTACCGGGAACATATCGATGAAAAAATAAATACTGCCGCGTTTTCCAGATTGATGCAGATCAGCGATCCCCTGCAATATCGGGATTCGGTTTATGAACCACGGTTGCGCATTGCAAAATATATCATCAACGCGAGCGGTGATGATTTTTATGTGCCGGATAACACACAATTTTACTATGACAAATTACCCGGTCAGAAAGTATTACGTGTGACACCCAATTCCAGTCATTATGGCATTTCAGCGTTTACCGGGCAGTCGTTGATCACCTTTATCAATCGTATCCAGCGCTCAGTGACCATGCCGGATATCAGTGTCAGTCTACATTCACAGGGTAATTTACAAAAACTGACTGCCCGTTTTTCACAACAGCCAACACAGATTATGCTGTGGAAGGCCATTAATCCGTTGGCACGGGATTTCCGCTATGCTTGTGGTATTCGCTACTCATCTTCGCCACTGAGTTTGGCGGCTACGGGAGAGGTTGAGGTTTTATTGAATAACCCTGTTGCTGGATGGCAGGCTGCCTTTATCGAAGCGACTTTTAGTGATGGCTTTGTCGCAACGACACCGGTTTACGTTTCTCCTGCAGATCGCTATCCCACATCAGCGCCACCCTCGGATGAAGCGGCCTGTAAAACCCTGCCAGGCCGCTGGTAGGCGTGGGAGTCAGTTAATCACAGCCGGTGGAAGATTCAGGGAATAAAATATCTGAAAAACCAAACTGGCTGAAATCCTTAATGCGCATGGGGTACAGGATACCCAGTAAATGATCATATTCATGCTGAACGACACGAGCATGGAAAGCATCCACTTCGCGTACCAGGTTAACCCCATTCTGGTCAATCCCCTCATAACGGATTTGTTTCCAGCGTGGCACCATACCTCGCAAGCCAGGGATGGACAGGCAGCCTTCCCAACCTAATTCCTGCTGATCAGTTAATGGGGTGATAACCGGGTTAATTAATACCGTTTTGGGTATTGCAGGTGCATCGGGGTAGCGCACATTCTGCTCGAAACCAAATACAAACAGCTGCCAGTCAACGCCGATTTGTGGTGCCGCAAGCCCAACACCGGCATTAGCATTCATGGTGTCAAACATATCTTCAATCAATTTATTGAATTGTACAGAACCTGGCATATCTTCAGGGACCCGCTCTGCGGTACGTAGCAAGCGAGGATCCCCCATTTTTAAAATTTCTCGTATTGTCATGGCAACGTTCGCTATTAAAAGAAAAGAACAGGATATTGTATGAATTGACAGTTATCTATTAAACAGGGAATACCGGGTGAATGCTATAATCAAATCTCAAATCGTCAGTAGTCATTGCATTTGTTATGTCATCAACTAGCTGCATAAGATGGATTGGCTGGAGGTGATTATTTCATCACTGACAGGGGATAATGGCGTTAATCGGACAGGGAATGGCGTCAGTTATCACAGGAAGAATATTTTCTGAGCAGAATGGCAGATTTCAGGCAAAGCAATTCCGGTTACTGCTGATAAAGTTGTTGTTTCCTTCTTATATTCTGTTCAAAATAAATAATCTTTAACTTTAATTTTTCTATAGTTATGTCTAATTTTAAGAAAATAACCGAAGATTATCTTCTTCGGCCGGGTTATGAAAATTTTGCTGACTACTGTCTATTTCGGGAGAAAGGGCTAAGGAAATTGGCTTTTGAAGCACTGGATAAATTTATGTTAGATATCCAGGTAACATCGCGCCAGATTCAGCAAAAAATTGCGAATGAACTTGTAGAGTTGCATGCTGTGAGCGAAATTCATACGTTACTCCCTTATCCACTCAAGGAATTGCTGGTGAATATCTTACAGAATTGGTGCAATCAGAAACCAGCAGATCCCACTCCATACCGGTGGGTAGCGTTTCTTACCTGGAACTACGATTATTATCTCGAGGCAATTTCTGTTGATCCAGATGATCAGTTTTCACTTTATGAATTGGCAAAGGACCAGCTGGAAAGGCTTGATAATGATATAGACCATTTAGCGAATACGCATTTTATGAAAACCAAAGAAGAAGCCACCAATCTGCTGAAGAAAATCGATAACTATATTTGTCGCCTGCAACCTAATAATAAAACCCGGTATTTAAAAGCGTACTATGAAAAACTCAGTTTTATTCTCAGCATATGGTGGGAGTATTGTTTACTTTCCAGGGCCTCATCTTTTACCGAATACTGCCGGGAACAAGGCCATGAAACTGTATTGTCACACCTGCCAATAGATTTTTATATAACATAGTCCCATTCCCACATTTTACTCATCGAACCGGACGGTCGCTTCTAACGCATCTGGCTCTTGGACAGAGTGATGCCTTCGTCTACGGAAGCTTGTGCGGTAATTTCGGCAGCTGGATGAGACCCAGCTGTTGTCGAAGTGCTCATCAGGGTATCGCTTTAATCCCCTGCTTCGTTGCTTATATTTCTTGCCGAGCTACTGGCGCAGCCGGATTGTGGTGTAGCGATCTACCAGCCCATTGCCTCATTAGGAAATATATTGTCTTAATATGGCTTATTATTTGTTACTTATTGATTATTAATATATTTAATTACTAAACTTAGTAATATTATTAACATAGCCTGATCCTTTTCAGGAAGGGCCATGATACCCAACCTTATACATTTCAGCGATACCTTGTTGAATATCAGAGTAAATGATGATGAAAAAAAAACGTTTGTTTACACTGACTATTGCCGTCCTGACATCCGGGATAACGCAGGCAACAAACTATCCCGCCGGCCCCATTACATTTAATGGTTCGTTATCTGATACCACCTGTAATGTTATTTTAAATGGAACGGCAGGTAATACGGTCACACTTCCACCGGTCCCGACAAGTGCATTTACTGGTTTGAATACAGAAGCAGGTCTAACGCATTTCAACTTAAGCCTTGATTGTGGGGGTCTTTACGCCCAGCAGCTTATATTCGACGGGACAGCTGATAGCAATCAACCGGATTCATTCGCAAATAATGCCACCAATACTCCCGCAGCGGATCTCTCAGTACGCTTGAAAAGTGATGCAGGATATACTATTTCTCCGGGTACATCAGCGGGTGGAATGGGCACCGGACTGATGTTTTTGAACGCTCAGTATGTGCAGACTACGGCAGTAACTCCAAAGGAAGGTAATGTTTCTGTCCTGGCTGCAATGATCCTTGTTTATTAACCGGATGTTGAATCCCGGCGTTCAGAAGACGGCGGCGAAGTGCAATTAATGGGCATCTTAAGCCGCCTTGTGCAGACAGGCGCTTTTTCCCCCATGATTGCCTCTGTGTGCTCCAGTTAATCATTGCATATCTGATACGCTCTTTACTGCGTTGTTGATTTAGGTGCCATGGCATCCCCTGGCGACAACACCCCACACCCCTCTTAGTAGTTATGAACTAGTATTATAATAATAAATAAACAGTTAAGAGGTGCATCGACATGGTTCGTATTGAGGTGACACAGGCAGTTAATAATAAGACAGATATTGAACAGAAGGATAAAACGAGTATTGGCAAAGAACTTACCAGATTGTTTGAGCCAATCGTTGCCAGGCTAAAAGCAACGATACCTTTTATATCAATAATACCCAGCCAACGGCAGGATAATTCTTTGCCAGTAAAACAAATTAACGATTTTAAAATAAATAAGTTACAGGTTTGTATTGATTTGCTGGAGCAATCATCAGTAAAAGATACACCTAAAATAATGGCCCTGCGCGATGAACTACAAGATAACTTGAGGTCTGAACAGAAGATTAAGGAACAATTAGCAGAGAGCACTGAAAAGCAGGAGGCCAAAGCTGAGCGTGCGTACCTTTTATCGGCAAAGTCACTGATACCTGATGTTGTTAACAAGCTTGCCGCTTCTCTAAAGGAAGCCCGCCCGGAGTTATCCAGCAAA
>CAZBYB010000054.1:5388-7940 GCA_964496225.1 uncultured Yersinia sp.
AGTTTTTGAGTGCAGGTCAAACGTTCACCAGCGTGTTAACTCCGGCAGCACAAATGAAGTCAGATAGACACACTATTTTCGAGAATGATTATAAGGGCAAGGGTGTTTGTAGTGCTGACCAGAAAAATACCACTCATGCGGCCAATTTGTGGGCCTCAGAATTTTCAGTAACGGGTGCAGATGGCCAGTCAACCCTGCTTTTCGCAGGAGTGCGTCATGGGGTAAACAGCCCCTATTTACTGGCCAAGGGCAGTGATGAGCGCAAGACAGGTGCTGAAAATCGCGCTAAAGAAGTGGTCACGGCCGCCCTGTTTCTTGGTATTAATAAGGACAAACTGGAGCGTGCCCTGCAAGGCCATACCGTGCAACTTCATTTAACTTCCACTAGCCTGTTGGCACCACAGGATATCTTAGGCTCCAAAGAGGGGAGCCAGCTGGTTGATCAGAGGGCGGCCTGGGAGGTCTTGTCGTCTCAAAAGCCACTTGAACTTTCTGTGCCGGACAAAAATGGAAAATTCACCACAGTTAACATTAATCTTAACGTTGCTGCATTCAATTTTGCTGTGAATGAGAGAGGATTGAAACTGGGCTTTGGCATAGAAACATCTGATAAGCATAACCAGCAAGGTTTGCGTATGCTGCTGGGTGATGATTTTTTATCGAAAGCAGAACCCGGCGGCTGGGTTGGCAATTATCTCAAAGATAATCCTGAAAATGCACAAAGAGTCAAGGCCTTGGCCAGCCAGCTAAAAATGATGCTGGCTGATGATGCTCATCATACTGATGCGGGGGATGCATACAAGGCCGCACGAGTGCTGGCTTTACTATCCTGGGAAATTGGCACTACCCCTGCCTGGAACTGCAAAAGTGGCAAAGATCGTACGGGTATGCTGGATGCTGAAATAAAACGTGAAGCGGTCTTCATGTATCAGGCAGAAGATAACTTACCCGGCAAACCTGGTCCGCTTGATGCCAAAGGCAGTGAGTTATTACAGCAAGTATTACTCCATAGCGGAAATCTTGAAGTACAAAGACAAAATACGGGTGCCGAAGGTAATAAGGTTCTTGGTACGCATGGGTTACGGGATTTCTTAGGATTGGGTTTATCTACTCGTCATGATCGTATTGTAAATCAACAAATTGCAGAACAAGCTCGCGGCTTGTCCGGCCTTGTTTAGAGAGATCTTATGGAAAATTTATTGCTTGCTTTATATCAACATTTTAACCTTATCCCTGAAAACGAAGATAACCTTATTCGCATTGTGGACGGTGATAAGGAACGATGGGTTTTTATTACGCAGGATGATGACATACTGACCCTTTTTTGTGCACTGTCACCCCCCCCGGTTGACAGTGACAGCCTGATAAAATTACTGACATTCAATGCTGAAAGTGAGGTTGTTTTCGGCATAGCAGATAAGCGTATCATTGCTATGATCCGTATCGACCCTGAAGCATCACCGGATGTTATGGCGGAGAAATTTAAGTTACTGCTCACCAGGATACATGACGCAGCCAAGGTATTATGGATTGACGAAAGCTAGAAACAGGCTCTGGCGGATCCTAATCCGTTGTGCCTGTTGCAATATCTGTTCTTATCTCATCTGCCAGTAACGCCTTGCGGCCAGGAAGTGCCAAGTCTGGATATTTTATCAGGATATCTTTAATCCCGTTTATCTAAATGGGATCAAGGCTGGAAGATTTGCAATCGTATGCCACCTGTTGCTGTATTGACGGACGCCATGGTTATCCAATAACCTATAACTTTGTATGCACGGTGGATATTGATATTCTCTGTCGGCTCATGAAATAGGGTTTTAGTTATCACCCCATGGCCATATAAGATGATTGTTTTTATCTTTGAGACAATATTGTGAAATATATTCTGATTGTTTTCTTAATACTGTTGGTTTTTATTATTTCAATCATGCTTGGTGCACATAATGATCAGGTGATCACCTTTAACTATTTACTAGCGCAGGGCAGCTATCAGGTTTCGACCTTACTGGGAATATTATTTTCTACAGGATTTATCCTGGGCTGGACACTTTGTGGTCTGTTCTATTTACGTACGCGTCTTTTACTGGCACGGGCGCAACGTAAAATTAAAAGGCTTGAATTGCAGCTAGCACAGCCCGCAGAAATGCCAGCACCTGAGACGGTAAAGGAATGATGTTGAGTCCCTTGTCATGTTAGAGCTGCTATTTTTGCTTTTACCCGTGGCGGCAGTTTATGGCTGGTATATGGGACGAAGAAGTGCTCAGCAGAGTAAACAGCAGGGTGCCAATCGTTTAGCGCGCGAGTATGTGGCCGGTGTTAATTTTCTTTTATCCAATCAGAAAGATAAAGCTGTTGATCTGTTTCTTAATATGTTGCGGGAAGACAGTTCTGATATTGAGGCCCATTTGACCTTGGGTAATCTTTTTCGTTCCCGTGGTGAAATTGAGCGTGCCATTCGTATTCATCAGACATTAATGGAAAATTGCGCATTAACTGTTGAGCAACGTTTGCTAACCATTGGGCAACTTGGCCGTGATTACGCAGCTGCAGGC
>CAZBYB010000054.1:7950-9158 GCA_964496225.1 uncultured Yersinia sp.
GCAGGCCTGTACGATCGTGCTGAAGTGATGTTCATGCAATTACTTGAAGAAAATGATTTTCGTACCAATGCGCTGCAGCAGCTGTTGATGATTTACCAGGTGACCAGCGACTGGTTAAAGGCCATTGAAGTTTCTGAAAAATTGGTTAAATTTGATAAAACGTACCAAAAGACTCAGATAGCACACTTTTATTGTGAACTGGCATACCAGACATTGGAGGTTGATAATCTGCATAATGCCATGCTGTTGCTCAAAAAAGCGTATAGTGCTGATCAGCACTGTGCCCGTGTTTCCATAATGATGGGCCGCATTTTCATGAAGCAGGGTGTGTTTACCAAGGCGGCTGATGTATTTGAACGGATTCTGGAACAGGACAGTGAAATGGTCGGTGAAATATTATCTGAATTGCATGACTGTTATCAAAAGATGAGGCAACCGGAGACATGGCATGATTTTCTCAAGCGCTGTGTGGAAAAAAATACGGGTGCAACGGCGGAATTAATGCTGGCCGATATTATGGAACGACAGGATGGTCTTGACGTGGCACAGATCTGGATTCATCGTCAGTTACAGCGTAACCCTACCTTGCATCTGTTCCAGCGCTTGATGGATTACCATTTGGTAGAAGCTGAAGAAGGCCGGGCCAAAGAAAGCCTGTTATTACTGAGAGAGATGGTGGCTGAGCAGATCCGCACCAATCCCCATTACTGCTGTAACAAATGTGGTTTTACTGCCCAGGCACTTTACTGGCAGTGCCCTTCATGTAAGGCATGGACATCGGTTAAGCCAATACGTGGAATAAATAATTAATACAATGAATTATAAAAAATTATTAAGTAATCATAAAGAAAAAGCATCCCCCCTTATTGTCGCGCTGGATTATACCTGTAAGGATACAGCTCTGGCATTTGTGGATAGCATTGACCCCCGGGACTGTCATGTAAAAGTGGGAAAAACCCTGTTTACCCTGTTTGGGCCTCAGTTAGTCCACTCTCTGCAACGGCGTGGTTTTAAGGTATTTCTTGATCTAAAATTTCATGACGTTCCGAAAACAACAGCCCAGGCAGTTGCTGCGGCTGCAGAAATGGGGGTATGGATGGTCAATGTCCATGCCAGTGGTGGTATCAGGATGATGATAGCCGCCAAAGATGCATTGCAGCCTTATGGTCAACAGGCACCCCTGTTAATCGCAGTCACGGTACTAACCA
>CAZBYB010000054.1:9168-14128 GCA_964496225.1 uncultured Yersinia sp.
AACCAGTCTGGAGGGTCGGGATCTACAAGAAGTGGGTATTTCTGTCAGTCCAACTGAGCAGGCTAAACTGCTGGCACAGATCGCCCGTGACTGCCATCTGGATGGTGTAGTTTGTTCGGCACAGGAAGCACCTGTATTAAGAGTGTCCTGTGGTCCGGCATTTCAGCTGGTAACGCCCGGCATCCGCCTGCAGACCAGCCCTGAAGATGATCAGCGCCGGATAATGACGCCCGTACAGGCACTGGCAGCCGGTGCTGACTGGCTGGTGATTGGACGGCCAATCACTCAGTCAGCCGATCCCGCACTGGCATTGCGTGAGATCCGCGCTTCCCTGTCAGAGGCGACCAGTGATGAATGATAACCCGCTGGTATATGCTACTGATCGTGGCCGTATCAAAGAGCAGGAGATAAAACCTGCCCGCCCTGTATCTGATGGCATAGTGCGTCTTTCGCGTCAGACCCGTGGGCGTAAAGGGAAGGGAGTTACATTAATTACCGGTATTGACATTGATACCCGGATGCTGGAGCAACTGGCGGCCGAATTGAAGAAAAAATGTGCCTGTGGTGGTTCAGTCAAAAACGGGGTGATTGAAATACAGAGCGACAGACGGGACTTGATGAAGCAATGGCTTGAGGTTTGGGGAATGAAGGTAAAACTGACCGGAGGTTAGCAATAAAATTGAAGCAAGTAGGTGAATACCTGTGTTTTATACTTTAGTTACAACATACAATTGTTAATAACAACACGAAACGAAACATGGATAAAAGAAGCCGCATGATTCACACTTAAATGGATCTACCTAATACCAAGACTTAATATCGACATAAACCCTGGTTATTCAGAACAAGACGAGGTTAAATCATGGAATGGTCTGCAAAGCAATATGTCAGTTTTGAAGATGAACGTACACGGCCAGTCCGTGATCTGCTTTCTGTAATTCCTGAGATAAACGCCCGTGCTGTAATTGATATCGGCTGTGGGCCGGGTAATTCAACAGAACTTCTCGCCGCGCGTTTTCCAACGGCCTTGGTCAGTGCACTGGATAGCTCTTTGGATATGCTCGAAGCGGCGCGTAAGCGACTACCCAAAGTGCATTTTGATTTAATCGATATTGCAGAATGGAACGATACCGGTCCCTTTGATGTCATTCTTGCCAATGCGGTACTGCAGTGGTTACCCAATCATTCCGTTTTGTTGCCCGCTATTCTCACCAGGCTTAACCCGGGTGGGTGCCTTGCCATTCAGATGCCGGATAACCTCGCAGAACCCGCGTATCAATTAATGTGCGACATTGCAACCCATGGCCCATGGGCAAATAAATTGGCAAATTCAGCTAAGGTGCGTGCACCAGGATATAGCGTGGACTGGTATTTTGAAAAACTGAGTTCGCACTGCAATAAGTTGGATATCTGGCGTACGACTTATTATCATCCCTTGACCGGTGGTGCTGAAGCTATCGTAGAATGGTTTAAGGGAAGCGGACTCATGCCTTTTTTACACCCTCTTAACGAGGATGAACGAGTAGAATATCTTGATCGTTATACTAAAGCCATAGCAGGGGCTTATCCCGCTTTAGCAAATGGTAAGGTGCTTTTGCCATTTCCGCGTTTATTTATTCTTGCAATACGTTAGCTGTTGAGTCCCGGTAACCTTTTGCAGCAGGAGAATACCAGACAGCTATACTGAAGTTGGTCAATAAAAATATCAGGAAAGGTCAATGATGAAACACAGCATCAGCATCGCAGTATTAATGGCCCTGTCAGGTATTATCACGCCCGCTACTGCAACAGCGTCCGAGGAGGAATGCAGTGCTGCAATCTTACAGTGCAACGCCAGCTCGCTGGCGCAATTTGTATCGCCATCCTCCAGGATGGAGCCGTTATCCGGTAATGATATCAGTACACAGCTATCGTCGCTGAAAGAATTAGCAGGTGGCAGTGGTCAGAGTATTGGTGGTGCGGTTGCTGGTGCCATTGGTGGTGGGAACACTGGGTTTGGCGGTGGTGCTATTCCTGGTGTGGCTAGTGGTGGGAACCTCGGTACGGTAGCTGGTAGTGTGATTGGTGGCGAGGGTCTTAATAGGGCGGCTGGTGGTCAGAAGAATAATAATGCTATTGATTATTTGAACAAGATAAACAGCCAGGCAACTCAGTATATATTGATACTGGAGCAATGCCCTTCATCTAAAAAAACCACCCGTGATCCGGATTCGGTGAGGGGTGCAAAATCAAAGTGCCAGGCCATTCAAGCGAATAGTCAGTTTCAGTAAGTGACAGGAGAGTTTTTAACGTCCTCAGGGCCGTATTGATACTGACTGTCAGTATCTTCGCCGATCGTGGATGCCAAGCTATTGATATTAAAGCAGCAGGGGTATCATATTAAACCAAGCTTATCAGATGATAATCATTTTAATGATGCCCAGGACAAGACAAAAAAATTGCGTAGGAACACGCAATACAGTCACAGCAATAAGGCAGTTTATCTGCAGATCCTGTTAGGATAATAGACATATCACCTGTTTTTTTAACTTTTATCATTAAGTCAACCATCATTCAGTCAATCGTAAAGATAAGGAGATCTTGCATGACAACCATCACAAATAAAACGCGTTATTCCATTGTACCATTGACGCAAAATGCAATCCCAGCACAGGATTATCTGGAAATATCCGGTCCTCAAGTACCCTTTGAGTCCCACAAAATTCTATTTCCCCGTATTGGTCATGATATCGCCACAGTAGAGCAAAACCGCCCGGGCATTATCAAAATGAAGAAAAAAAGTAGGGCAGGAATTTATTCGGGTACCCGGTACCCTGATCTTTATCTGCTCACGCAACTGGTAAGGGAACTTGCGCCACCTGATGCTCCCGTCAGCGAATTACAGGGTGACGAGGGATCAGACTGGGTAATCATACTGGATGACCCTGCTGTTGGGGCTTACACAGCTAATTTGACTGCAGGAATTGGTGGAAAAAATAGAGGTTATTTTACCGGAGGGAATACTTATTATCAGCTGAAAGAGATAGAGAATTTAATGGGGCATATGAATAGTAGTGAATTTTTTACGGGCAATGAGCATGCCAATCAATTATGGGGTTGCCTGCCGTCTGATTTTAACAAATTGCCAGAATATGTTACTGATTTGTCACCTGAACAGATTAAAACTTTGCAAGGCTGGCAGAAAAAAATTAACAAAAATAATAAAAACAGATGGGTAGCCAAAGATACTCTTAATGGTGGCGGTGGTGACGATGTGATCGCAGCGGCTACAGGTTTATTGACCGGTGAAGAAGGATCGGATTTTTATCCTGTACTACCATACGGGAATGCCATGCCAGATGATGTCTTTGAAGTTAATAACTACGCGCAATTGCAGGAAACAGACATACTGGATTTAGGGGATTTGGATCTCGCGCATGACGTTAAGGTACAGCTTTCAGACAATCACTTTTTGATTGCGCCTAAAGATCCGGAAAGACACCAGAAGATAGTCATTGCTAATTTTGCCAAAGGCGCATCCTGGCAACATCTCTACATAATAGACAAATTGGGTAATATTTATGCTCCCTATGTTAAACAGGCAGATGAAAAACCAGCACGGTTGCGCCAGGTAAATCGGGAGAAACTGCTTAATGACAGTAAGCTATCATTAGGGATGTTATCTTATACCTTGGCTATTATTGACAAACGACGATCTATCACTGCGCCAATATCCGTTACTGTTGACGGCAATAGACAGTCACCGGCAGGGTATAATGACCGGAATATAACAGGATTATCACAATCTACTACACCATTATCCTTGCCTGCTTCCCCCCATCGATTTGATGGCAGTCAACAAACATGGGATGAAGATACAGGAGATCGGGATAACATCCTTCAGCGCTATACAGACAATGAAGTCGTTATGCATTCGGTTTTGGAAAATTCTTCTTCAAGCCCCACTTCTAATAATACTGTAGCAATATCCGGACAGCAGAATATGGATGATGACATTAATATGACTTTGCTGGTTGACAGGATGTCTGGATGGGATAATCAGACTGACACGTTAGCACTGATCGTTCATGACATGCATGAACTGATTGTGGCACCCTTCGGGCTGGCATCGCCTGTATTGCCTTGAGAGCAAATGGGACAGATATACTTGGTTATCGGAGTCGGACAACCATAGTCCCAGAATTCCCGGTCCCAAAAGTAACCGAAAATTCAGACGGGAAGACCTGCAAAGGCGCGTGGAAGAAAAGCCGGACAGTCTGCAGAAAGAACTGGCCGCTCACTGCAGGAAAAAACTGATAATGACTGATACCTTCAGGTCGTCCGGGGCGTTTGTAATGTAATATGAGGCTGGATTTCTCTGATAAAATCTGGTTTTTTAATCGGGTAATCAGCACCTGCAGCACGGTCTATAAGTTGTAGTGTAATTATATCTCAGTTCTGGATAAGAGCGTGATGTTGAGGCTGTGAATTTGAATAGAGCTTGCCTCTTATAAATTGATTTAAAATAAATTATTAGAGAAAAGGGTATCAACATCACAGCGCCGCTTTCTGCGAAGAGCTTTAGCCTGTGCCCATTTATGCTCAATGGGGTTAAGGTCAGGTGAATAAGGTGGCAGATATTTAAGAATAAGACCTGCTTCCTTCACTGCTGCCTGAATATCCTGACGTTTATGAAAAGCCGCATTATCCATGACAATTACAGCGCCTGTGAAGGCACCTTAGGTAACAGTTCCTGTGTCAGCCATGCATGGAACATCACTGTTGATGTTTCCCTGAAATAATCCCCATTGAGCAGTCTGTTGTTGAGTAAGGCGCCGATAGCGTTAGTATGGCCTCTGGCCAGCCAGTCCTGTGTGCCCGCTGTCCCTGTGACCAGCCATAACAGCGTGGCATGTCGCTGGCAAAACCACTTTCATCAATATAAATGACAGGTTTACCGGCCGCTTTATAACTGTGAAGT
>CAZBYB010000054.1:14138-14598 GCA_964496225.1 uncultured Yersinia sp.
ACAATATCTTCAACACCGGTATTGCAAAAACGGGAGTGACCACATAGATTCCTAACCATGAATGCAGGCGATGCTGAAGAATTTGTGAAAAACAAAATAATAGCAGGTAAACGTTGCCCCCCGCTTCTGTTACATTAATATAAATGACAGGTTTACCGGCCGCTTTATAACTGTGAAGTTTTGCCTGAAAGCAGGCCCTGACGGCGGGGGTGCATGAGCGTTTTTTTTATGAGTCACGCCCATACGTTTAAGGGCATGCACAATACCTGAGCGGCTTACTCCCATAAGGGAAGCACGCTCATAAAGGCAAGCATCCGGGTATGTGGCAACATCCTGCGCCAGAGCATCCATATTAATTTTTGTTGCCGCTTTATAACGTTTCGTCACTGGCTGAAGATTTTTATCCCGGCGCATAATGCTGGCTATGCCCCCACCAGAACGCTCTGCCGTCTGTTTGAAA
>CAZBYB010000055.1:0-608 GCA_964496225.1 uncultured Yersinia sp.
TGACTGAGTTCTTCATCCAGTAGCGCCAGACCACGTTCCAGCGTACGGGTAAACTGCTCTTCTTCTGTTTTTAATATCTTCTCAACCCGTTGCTGTTGGCGTTTCAGTTCACCGGCCGCACATTCCATCACAGTCACCAGGGGAGTGACAAGCTTATAAAAGAAAATATCTCTGATCCCAAGCCGGTGGCCATGACGGATAGCCCGACGAATAATGCGGCGCAGTACGTAACCACGACCTTCATTTGAAGGTATGACACCATCTGCGATCAGAAATGCACAGGAACGAATGTGATCTGCAATAACCCGCAAAGATTGCACATCAGGATCCGTGACCCCAGTAATATTAACCACAGACGTAATTAGCGCGCGAAACAGATCAATATCATAATTAGTATTCACCTGTTGCAATACTGCCGCTATGCGCTCCAGACCCATACCCGTATCTACCGAGGGCTGAGGTAAAGGAAGCAGGGTACCATCAGGTTGACGGTTAAACTGCATAAAAACAAGATTCCAGATCTCAATATAACGATCCCCGTCTTCTTCAGGTGAGCCCGGTGGCCCCCCCCATAAATGAGCACCATGATCATAAAAGATTTCACTACA
>CAZBYB010000055.1:618-7381 GCA_964496225.1 uncultured Yersinia sp.
GGCATTTGATAACCTGGGCGAGTGTAGCGAGGGCCATGGTCGTAAAAAATTTCCGTAGAGGGGCCGCAAGGACCAAAATCCCCCATTTGCCAGAAATTATCAGATGCATAAGCACCACCCTTGTTATCACCAATACGAATAATACGCGCTGCAGGAATACCAATTTCGTTTAACCAGATGTCATAAGCTTCGTTATCCGTTTCATACACGGTTATCCAAAGTTTATCCCTGGCAAGGTTAAACCATGCTTTACCCGTCAGTAATTCCCAGGCAAAGTGTATGGCTTCATGCTTAAAATAATCACCAAAGCTAAAATTGCCCAGCATCTCAAAAAAAGTATGATGGCGCGCGGTATAACCGACATTTTCAAGATCATTGTGTTTTCCCCCAGCACGCACGCAACGCTGTGCGGTTGCCGCACGGGAATATGAAGGCTTATCCAAACCTAAAAAAACATCTTTAAACTGATTCATGCCCGCATTGGTAAATAACAGGGTAGGATCATTGCCGGGAATCAAAGAACTGCTCGTTATGATCGAATGACCTTTACTATGGAAAAAATCAAGAAACATCTGACGGATCTCAGTTGTACGCTTAGTCATTAAGTGCCCCAGAATAATGCATGATAACGGTTAGGAGTGAATAACACAGGAATGGATATTCCTCTCATAAACAAGTAGGAATAGGATAAAATTTCTTCAGAAAGAAGTAAAATTTCGCACTCATATCAAATGAGTCAGCTCTGATACCAGCTGCCGCATCAATTCAGTGGCGCTAATGTCCATTTTCCTGATCTGCGCCAATCCGGCAGCCTGGCCTGCCCACAATGACATAAATTCCGGTCGATTGCTTTGACTGGCAACCTGTCTTATCTCTGCTGTTAAGATATTTTGTACCGGGTAATGCGGTATCATATGTTCACAGGATTTCATTCGTCGCATGAAATCATTTATAATGCCACGTGCCGCACGCCCGGAAAAAGATCGGGTCAGACCTGTTGACGTGTCTGTTGCTTCACGTATTTTCATTTTCCATGCAGGATGGGCCGACGATTCGATGCAGGGCAGGAAAGCCGTTCCCATCTGCACCGCCCCGGCCCCTAACATCAATGCCGCAGCAATACCACGTCCATCCATAATCCCACCCGCAGCAATCACAGGTAACTTCAGGTTATCTACAATCTGAGGCACCAGGGCAAGAGTACCCGTCATACTCGCTTCAACCGTCCCCAGGAACGTTCCACGGTGTCCACCCGCTTCAGCACCCTGAACACAGATAATATCAGCACCCTCATTTTCCCAAGCCTGTGCTTCTGCAACACTGGTTGCCGTGCCTATAACAATACTGCCGGCCTGGTGCAAGCGTTCAATAAACGTGCTATCAAGCAAACCAAAAGTAAAACTGACAACGGGCAGTTTCAGTTGAATTAACATCTCCAGCTGCTCATAAAAATTTTCGCCATAACGGGCAGGAAGTTGCGCCGCTGCCAGTCCCAGTTCCTCGCGAAAAGGATGCAGTAACATCAATGCCGTTTGCAGTTCTTGATCCGTCGGGTGAGGTACCTCAAGAACAAATACATTCACATTAAATACACAGGAAGTTTGCCGCCGCATTGCGCTGACGGCTGCCTGAATTTCCAGAGGTGACAATGACGATACCGCTAATGACCCCAGTCCACCTGCATTGCTGACCGCCGCCGCCAGTGCCGGTGTTCCTGGCCCCAGCATGGGAGCCTGGATAATCGGTTGATCAATTTTTAATTGACGCATCAAGTGAGTGGGGACTAATCTGGCCATAGATCCTCGTTACATTCAACCGGTACTGGTATCCGTTTCTATCTGTTCAGTGATACAGCATGGCCCCTATAATAACCTACCGATCCCGATGCATATCGGTAATTTTACCGGGTATCCAGTGATATTTAGCGCAATCAAAATTCGTAATAACGTTTAAATTCAAGGAATGAAATAAAATATCCTATGAACAATATTGAAAAATGGCCTGCACCAACTCCAATGATGCAACAGTATCTGAATCTTAAGGCTCAGCACCCTGACATTTTATTATTCTACCGCATGGGTGATTTTTATGAGCTATTTTATGAAGATGCCAAACGGGCCGCACAATTACTGGATATTTCCCTGACAAAACGAGGGCAATCCTCCGGGAAACCAATACCTATGGCAGGTGTGCCATGGCATGCAATAGAAAACTATCTGGCAAAATTAATACAGCTTGGTGAATCTGCCGCGATTTGCGAACAAATCGGTGATCCGGCGACCAGCAAAGGCCCCGTTGAACGTAAAGTTGTCCGTATTGTGACTCCAGGGACCATCAGTGATGAGGCCCTGTTACAAGACAAACAGGATAACCTGCTGGCAGCAATATGGCACGATACGCATGGCTTTGGTTACGCCACCCTGGACATGACTTCCGGGCGCTTTTTAGTCACTGAAGCGACTGATAATGAAACCATGGCTGCTGAATTGCAGCGTACCCATCCCGCGGAATTACTTTATCCTGAAAATTTTTCCCCTCTATCCCTGATCGAACAGCGGCACGGTCTACGCCGTCGCCCAATTTGGGAATTTGAGCCTGAAACTGCAAGACAACAGCTCAACCTGCAGTTTGGTACCCGTGATTTAATCGGATTTGGTATTGAACAGGCAGATCGAGCAATACGGGCTGCTGGCTGCCTGATACAGTATGTTAAAGATACTCAACGAAGCGCATTACCTCATATCCTCAGCGTCACCCTGGAACATTCACAAGACAGCATCATCATGGATGCGGCCACACGACGCAACCTGGAGTTAACACAAAATTTATCGGGTGGTAACGAAAATACCCTGGCATCAATTCTGGATCACAGCGTCACTCCCATGGGGAGCCGTATGTTAAAACGCTGGTTACACAGACCTGTCCGCAACATCATTCTGTTAAAAAATCGCCAGCAGGCTATTGGTGTATTAGCGAATTTTGTTGCCGATTTACAGACTTATTTGCGCAAGATCGGTGACCTTGAACGCGCCTTGGCCCGCCTGGCGTTGCGTACTGCAAGACCCCGGGATTTCACTCGTATACGCCATGCTTTTCAACAGCTCCCTGCCATACATCATCTGTTAGCAACAGTGGAAGTCCCCTCCATACAGTTTTTGCTGGCTCAGGTTGGGCAGTTTAATGAACTTTGCCACCTGCTTGAACAGGCCATTGTTGAAATACCACCCGTACTGGTACGGGATGGGGGTGTTATTGCCGCCGGTTATAGCGCTGAACTTGATAAATGGCGAGCTCTGGCAGATGGCGCCAGCAATTGGCTGGAACAGCTGGAAATTCGCGAACGGGAAAAATTGGGGCTGGATACACTAAAGGTCGGATTTAGCAGCATACATGGCTATTATATCCAGGTGAGTCGTGCACAAAGCCACGCCGTGCCAGTATATTATGTGCGCAGGCAGACATTAAAAAATGCTGAACGCTATATCATTCCTGAACTGAAAGAATATGAAAATGACGTACTCACCTCAAAAAGCAAAGTTCTGGCAATAGAAAAAGCCCTTTTCGACGAACTGTTTGACTTATTGTTGCCACAGTTACCCGCATTACAACGCAGTGCCGCAGCACTGGCGGAACTCGATGTCCTTGCTAATCTGGCAGAGCGTGCAGAAACCCTCAACTACGCTTGTCCTGAATTCACGGATGTACCTGGCTTTCACATTACTGCCGGTCGCCATCCTGTTGTCGAGCAGGTATTAAGAGAACCCTTTATTGCCAATTCACTCCTGCTGGCACCTCAACAACGTATGCTGATTATTACCGGTCCTAATATGGGTGGAACAAGTACCTATATGCGCCAGACAGCACTGATTGTGCTACTCGCTCATATTGGCAGTTTTGTTCCCGCCGGGCAGACTATTATTGGCCCTGTTGATCGCATTTTTACTCGTATTGGCGCGTCCGACGATTTAGCATCAGGACGATCTACCTTTATGGTGGAAATGACAGAAACCGCCAACATCCTGCATAATGCCAGTGAAAAAAGTCTGGTATTGATGGATGAAATTGGCCGAGGTACGTCCACATACGATGGCCTGGCGCTGGCATGGGCCTGCGCAGAAACGCTGGCCTGTCACATCAAGGCCATGACATTGTTTGCCACCCATTACCTTGAACTCACGATATTACCTGAAAAAATGGCAGGGATAATCAATGTGCATTTTGATGCTATGGAGCAGGGGGATGCCATCGCCTTTCTCCACACTGTTCAAAATGGCGCTGCCAGTAAAAGTTATGGTCTCGCTGTTGCCGCGCTGGCCGGTGTTCCACGGGAAGTCGTCAAACGGGCACGGCAAAAGCTGGAAGAATTAGAGTCTGCCAGTATACATGACCGTCATGATAGATTACCGGCAACGACGTTATTAAACCAGGAAAGCCCGGCTGCTGTGCAGGCATTGGAAACCCTGGATGCAGATTCACTGTCACCACGCCAGGCTTTGGAGTGGATATACCGGTTAAAAAATATGATTTGACGGTCATGCTAAACAGCAATGCACCCTGTTCATGTATTCAAACTAAGCGCTATTCGCGGAATAATGCCTCAATATTCAAACCCTGCATCTGTAATATTTCACGCAGATGTCGCAGGCCTTCAACCTGAATCTGGCGCACACGTTCACGTGTCAAGCCAATCTCCTGGCCGACATATTCCAGCGTTGCAGCTTCATGACCTAACAGACCAAAACGACGGGCCAGCACCTCACGGTGAGTAGGCTTAAGTTCGAATAACCATTTGACGATACTTTGTTTCATATCGTCATCCTGAATAGTATTTTCAGGACCACTATCATTCTCATCAGAAAGAATATCTAATAAGGCTTTGTCAGAATCATCGCCTAATGGGATATCAACTGAAGTGATACGTTCATTAAGCTGCAACATACGAGTAACATCATCAACGGGTTTATTAAGTTGCTCTGCAATTTCTTCTGCACTGGGTTCGTGATCCAATTTATGAGAAAGATCGCGCGCAGTACGCAAGTAAATATTTAACTCTTTGACAATGTGGATGGGAAGGCGAATGGTGCGGGTTTGGTTCATGATGGCTCGCTCAATCGTCTGGCGAATCCACCAAGTGGCATAGGTTGAAAAACGAAAACCCAGTTCAGGATCAAATTTTTCTACCGCATGGATTAAACCAAGATTGCCTTCTTCAATAAGATCCAGGAGTACCAGACCACGGTTAGCATAACGTCGGGCAATCTTGACCACCAGCCGTAGATTACTTTCAATCATACGTTGACGGGAAGAGAGATCCCCGCGTAAGGCACGTCTGGCAAAATAAGTTTCTTCCTCAGCAGTCAATAACGGGGAATAACCAATTTCACCAAGATAAAGCTGAGTCGCATCCAGGACACGCTGACTGATTTCCTGTGGCAAAAGAGCATCGGCATCGGTGACATTAGCATCGAGATCAACGACATCAACATCGGCATCGAGATCGACAATATCGGCATCGGCATCGATGTTGGTGGGTCCTTCATCCATCAGGACTTTTTCATCAAAAATCCTGGTGTCAATACTGCTTTCATAAAAATTTTCATCTTCGTGTAATGCTACAACTTTCAACGTATTTTGGCTCATATGCCACTCCTGCCCGTGATTGACCACAACAGACAAAATATCAACAGCATTTTGTCCAATTTATCGTTGTGGAAGATAACGCAGTGGGTTTACCGATTTCCCCTTGTAACGAATTTCAAAATGTAATCTTACTGAGCTGGTTCCACTACTTCCCATCGTTGCTATTTTTTGTCCAGCTTTAACTTCCTGTTGTTCCCGCACTAACATGCTATCGTTGTGAGCATAAGCACTCAGGTAGTCGTCATTATGTTTTATAATGATCAAATTACCATAACCCCGCAGCGCATTCCCTGCGTATACAATCCGTCCGTTAGCCGTAGCAAATATCGACTGCCCACGAGAAGCAGCGATATCTATCCCTTTATTACCACCTTCAGCAGCTAAGAAACCATCAACGATTTTTCCACTAGCTGGCCATGCCCAGTATTTCACTGGCCCACCATGATCGCTGATCACATTTACAGAATTATCTGATGCAATGACAGGCGTTGTATTTGAAACAATAACACCTTTTTTTGAAGACAAATTAGTAACATTTCCTTTACTAGGATACGCATTAATGGGCGGAGAATCAATCCTTGGAGTCTGTATTCTGTTGATCAAAGGAGGATCAGGCACACCACTTACGGTAGCATCCATGGCTGTGGTAGTCTCCGTACCGCTACCCAGCTGGATCAATTGACCTGGATTCAGATTCCATGGTTTAGCGAGGTGATTTTTATCTGCTAATTCACGAAAATCCTTTCCCGTAATCCAGGCTATGTAAAAAAGCGTATCACCCCGTTTAACTTTGTATGTTTTACCACCGTAACTGCCTTTAGGAATAGACTGATAGTCACGGTTATAAATGATACCGTTGTCAGCAGCACTTCCCCTGCCTATCCGTGCTGAAGAAACCGATTGGCCATCAACACGACTGATGGGTGCTGATGTTGAAATACCCTGAGTACAACCCGCCAAATACAAACACACACACACCACCATCGGGCCTGATACCAAGATTTTAGCGTTCACATTCCCCCCATGCAGCAATAAATAGGCTTTCAAACCCCACTGTTTTAAAAAAATACTCAAATCCTTTCGCTCATGCTGCACTGCGGAATATCGGGTTAACATCTCCTAC
>CAZBYB010000055.1:7391-14490 GCA_964496225.1 uncultured Yersinia sp.
CTCCGGTGATAAAAGGCACAAAACACACAGCCTCTATCGTTTCCGTCAAATATTCATTGCCATACCGTTGTATTACTTTTAGGGTTTGGGATTGTGCACCTACAGGTAAAACTAAAACCCCACCTTCATCTAATTGCTGCAATAGTATACCCGGTATCTCTGGTGAAGCCGCGGTGACAATAATGGCATCAAAGGGGCTGCGTGAGGCCCATCCTGACCAGCCGTCAGCATGACGGGTGGAAACATTATGTAAATCCAGTTGCTTCAGGCGCCGTTTGGCCTGCCACTGTAACCCCTTGATACGTTCAACCGAATAGACATGTTGTACCAAATGGGCCAGAATGGCTGTCTGATAACCAGAGCCGGTGCCAATTTCTAACACACGGGACGCAGGTGTTAATTTCAGTAATTCCGTCATACGCGCAACGATATAAGGTTGTGAAATTGTTTGACCTGATCCTATGGGCAATGCCGTATTTTCATAGGCTTTATGGGCCAGCGCTTCATCAACAAAATGCTCACGTGGCACATTTTCGATAACTTGCAATAGTTGCTCATCACGAATGCCTTGCTGGCGAAGTTGCATGAGTAATGTTTGTACTTGCTTATTTACCATCCCTAATCAACCTCAACCCCATGAAAATCGCAAACCACAACTGGCTTTAAAATCCACCTGACGGGTATAGAAATAACAGCATGATGACTCAATAATATCGGCATCTGGATTGTAACCTTTTCTATTTTTCGCAATCACATGCTGTGATTCAAACATGACTTTGCGCCAACAAAGTCACCATCATATCCTCAATCTCCTTTACCGGAGAACGCTGATTATTCACTATGATGGAGAAAACCAGGCGCGTATCATTAAGGGTCGTTACATACCCGGATATCGACGAAATACCACTCAAGCTACCTGTTTTTGCAACAACCCTTCCTGCTGCTGTCTGGCACATACGATGACGTAAGGTGCCGCCTTGTAATTTTTCAGGTAAGCAGGCTACAGGTAATGATGAATACCAAGAAGCAAACCAGGCTTCCTTTTGAACATGCATCAGTAAATCTGTCATGAATATTGTCGTCAGCAAGTTACGGCGTGATAACCCTGAGCCATCTACCATCGTCAAAGAGGAAGTATCCAGACCCTGATGATGTAATAACCCCATTACCCTGTTAATACCCGATTGCGTCGTGCCGATGGCATGATCTTTTTTTCCCATTGCTTTGAGCCAAATTTCAGCAATCGTATTATTTGATAATTTCATAAAAGGAACAGTTAATTCAGATAACCTGATGGACTGATGTTGTGCCAGTAAAACCGCATGTGCTGGCGTTTTTTTGCCTGTCCTTACAATACCTTTGATGTGTATTCCATTTTCTTTCAGTATTTTTATAAAGACACGGGACACTAACTGCGTCGGTTCCCAGACGCTCACCAGAGCCGTTGTTGTTTGAAAAGGAGGCACTGATCCTGAAATAACAACATTGTTGGTGCCATGTTCCCGCGTCACTGAAATGGAGTCATGCGGCCCAGTAGCAGACTGATTGATGATATTAACATAGTCGTTTTCTGGCACCATGGAAACCTGTCCCGCTGCATTCATATTATTGGACCCGGTCACATTGACCAATACGGACCCTGCATGATAACTGTCATCAGGTGACAGTGTTAACGCGGATATCTGCGCAGCATAAGCCATAGGCTCATCATCCTGCGCCCAGTCCTGGCCCAGTCTTATCTGATCAAATTCACTGTCATCGGCTATCAAGTCTCCCTGTATGGTTTTGATACCCTGATCCACGAGACCTTTTACCATGGCTTGCAGGTGACTTAAGGTTAAACCAGGATCACCCGTACCGCGCAAATACAGGTTACCCTGTAAACGACCCTCTTTTAGAGGCCCATCGCTCTGGAGACGGGTGGTAAATTGATAATCTCCACCCAATAGTGCAAATGCCGCCGATGCCGTGATCAATTTCATACCCGATGCAGGAATTAAACGTGTTGAACCCTGGTATTGATAGAGCATTTCACCTGTCTGTGCGTTTCTTACGGTGATTGATGAGATGGCACCGGTCAGTCTTTCATCCTTCAATAAGGAGGATATTTTTTCTGATAATGCTCTCTTATCGGCAGTTTTCTTACCGCTGTCATGGCCTGAACAGGCTGAAATTAACAGGAAAATAGCAATAACCCGTAATGTCTTTAGTTTCATTATGGCGTCTTTCCTGGCTGCACAGTAAATCTGCATTGTTGTGCAAACCCTGATCTCAGATTAGTCCCTGTTGGGTGGCATAAACCTTTTGCAAAACTCATGAGATCTATTCATGCCCTGTTATGACGGAAATAAGCTTTGATGCCCGCTAAAATTGACTCCGCAATCTGCTGTTGAAAGTGATGGGTACGCAGTTTATGCTCCTCTTCCAAATTGCTGATGAACGCGGTTTCTACCAAAATTGATGGGATATCCGGTGCTTTTAATACGGCAAAACCGGCCTGGTCAACACGATTTTTATGCAGGCGGTTAATTTTTCCCATGCGCTGCAATACCTCCTGACCAAATTTTAAACTGTCATTGACCGTCGCAGTCTGTAATAAATCAAACATGGTATGATCCAGATACTGGTCGCCACTTCTGCTGACACCACCAATCTGATCGGCTTCATTCTGAGTTTGCGCCAGGAAACGGGCCACATTACTGGTTGCCCCCCTGACTGAAAGCGCAAATACAGAAGATCCACGGGCTGCACCATTGGTAAAGGCATCCGCATGAATGGAAACAAATAAATCTGCCCGTCGCTTACGCGCCTCAGCCACCCGTACTTTTAGCGGAATAAATACATCCTCGTTGCGCGTCATATAGACCTGCATGCCAGGTTCTCGTCTTAGTAACTCACGTAAACGCCGTGCTATCTGTAACACAACATCCTTTTCACGCGTTTTATTTTTGCCAATGGCTCCTGAATCTTCGCCACCATGCCCGGGATCCAGCATGATAACAACAGGTCTACCCTGACGGGCTTTTCCCGGTTGCGGTGATACCCTTGCGGGTAAGGTGCGTTCTATATTGCCTTTATTATAATCTTCCAGTAGCACCAGCAGGGGATCGTCGTCCCGAAGAGGCCCTTTTGCCGGGTAAAAATCCATCACAAGACGGTGTTTGAACCTGGCAACGGGCTTTAAGGTAAAAATCTGTGGCCGGATACTTTGCTTAAGTTCAAACACTAACCGGACAGTATTGTTATCAAATTGCCCGACCCTGATCTGTTGCAAAAAAGGATCATTGGGCCGGACCTGAGTCCCCATGTTTTTTAATATGCCATTGCGTTTCACACCGGTAATATCCACAACGATCCGGTCAGGATGACTGAGTATGAAGGAACGGTGTTTCAGTGCCGTATTCGATTCCAGCGTCACACGTGTATAAGCAGAGGCCGGCCAGATGCGTATTGCCATGATCTCTGATGCTGCAATGCAGATCCAACTGACCGTTAACGCCCATGCAGCAAGGGCTCCCTGCAGTAAGCGACGACGCGCCGGATTATAATGTGAAGTCGGCATGCAAGTCTAAACAGTACCGGTAAAAAATGAAAACATACTAAAATATCCTGCAAAAAAATTCAGCCCGTCAATTTTGTGTGCTTACCTGAAAATAGTTTCATAGTGAGTTTGTTACGCGATCAACCACACCACTACGACGTTGGGTTGGAGTACGAATCGCGTGGATAAACACCTGTTCACTGGTATAAACCGTCAGGCGTGCTCTGGCACGGGTAACCGCAGTGTAAACCAGTTCACGGGTCACGATCGGTGCAATATAATTAGGTAATACCAGCGCCGCATGAGAAAATTCTGACCCTTGAGACTTATGGACTGTCATGGCCCAAGCCGTTTCATGCTCAGGTAGACGGCCAGGTTGTACAGATTTCACACTGCCATCAGGAAGCAGGAACCAGACTTTCAGGCAACCATCGGCGTCAAAAAGCGTCATCCCGATATCGCCATTGAATAATCCCAGTGCACTGTTATTACGACTAATCATCACCGGGCGACCTGCATACCATTTGCCATATTGCCTGGCACGGCTGATCAAACCCTTGCTCTGTAAAGCCCGAACAATACGTTCATTTAACCCATTAACACCAAAAGGCCCTTCACGCAAGGCACAAAGCAGCTGATAATGACCAAAGGCAACCAGCACTTCAGCAGGATCTGCGCCGGCATTCATCCTGGCAAGATAACGCTGATATTCCTCGATACTGGTGCGCAACAGTACCTGATAATCTTCATCTGCGGCCAGCGGGTGGCGGGTGACATCATGAAATTCCCCCCGCAATACCTTTAATGCCGCCTTGCTATCACCTGCATTCACCGCAAGTGCCAGCCCGGCAATCCCGGATTGCTCATCAAATCGCCAGCTTGTACGCAACAGGCAAAGACTGTCGGGTATCTGAATAGACCTCTTGCAACACGCTGCGGCAAAAGAATCCGCACGCCTGTTTTGTACTTGCCCCTGCAGAGCACAACCTGTGAGGCGGGTCAATTGTTCCTCTCTCTCAATGCTGTAACCCCACTCAATAAACCGGCAAATATCGCCAAAAACCGCACCCGCCTCAACAGAAGCTAACTGATCCCGGTCACCCAAAAGGATAACCCGTGCGTCTGCCGGTAATGCCTCTATCAGGCGTGCCATCATGGTTAAGTCAACCATGGCTGCTTCATCCACTACCAGAACATCCAGATTGAGCGGGCTGGCTCTGTGATAACGCAGACGCTGGCTGTTGGGTTGCATACCCAACAACCGATGCAATGTAACAGCTGGGTCGGGAAATAAAGCGCGTTCCTGTTGGGTAAGGGGTAGCAGGCGGCTGGCAACATTCAGGGATTGTGTCAGGCGCGCAGCAGCTTTACCGGTGGGTGCCGCCAGCAAAATGCGCAGCGTACCCGACGCTAACTGCACCAAAGCAGCCAGTAATTTTGCTACTGTCGTCGTCTTACCTGTGCCTGGACCACCAGAAATAAGGCTAATTTTGCTGGTAACTGCAATGGCAGCCGCAATTTTTTGCCAGTCAGGCTCCAGGGATACACCAAAAAATTTATCCAGAACAGCACGTAAACAACGTTCGTCCACCGCTTCAAGCCGACCATTGCCAAAAAACTGAGCAACGATGCCTTCATTTTGCCACATACGATGCAGATAAAGGCGATCCTGCTGCAGCACCAGCGGTGTTGGCTCAATACCTGTGCCAACAGCCAGGGAAGAATTCAATAATTCAATCCAGCGATCCTGCCCGGGCTCTCCCGCTGCCTGCCACAATTCATGAGTCAGCTCCGGGTATCCATCAAAAAGGTATGCGGGCTGTAATCTGTACAGGGGCAAACACACATGTCCTGCTCCCGTATCGCGGCTCAGTATCGCTGCAGCCAGCTGTAATGCCGGAGACTGTTTATGGGCAATCATACTGGCAAAATGCACGTCCAGTGGACGCAATAAGCCCAAGACCATGGCCTTTCTGAGACTGGCCATCATAGCGCATTTTCCTGTACTGACAGCGGTTGTTTTTTGCCATTGAATAGATGATCAAGACCTTCTATCAGTTGTCTCTTGGGCAGGCAGGAAAAAATACCCTGTCCCGGGTAATCTTTATCGACGCCGCGCAAGAACATATAAATCACGCCACCAAAATGGCGTTGATAATCGTAACCCACCAACCGGTGGCACAAATAACGATGGAGTGCCAGCGTGTAAAGCTGATACTGCACATCATAGCGATGTTCTATCATGATCTGTGCCATCCCATCAAAGGTATAGGCACTGTTGTCTTCTCCCAGCCAGTTCGATTTGTAATCCAGCAGGTAAAATTTACCCTGCCAACGGAATACCAGGTCGATAAATCCTTTCAGCATGCCCTGCACCTGATGGAAATTAAGAGGCGGGCAGCGTGCTGACAGGGGATCATATTTTTTGATGAGCCCCCCCAGCTCAGTGGCTGTTAACCGTGTTTTAATGGGTAAATGAAATTGCAATTCAGCCTGCCGGTCTTTTGGTGATAGACCCGCCAATGTTACCCCCGTCAAATTCAGTGGTGCGTGCAGGATACTGCCCAACCACTGTTGCATCACTGTCAACCATTGCTGATCCAGTCCCTGTTTTAATAACTGCCCGGCCAGCCACTGAGTGTCCATCAACACATTAACGTCGGATGATTCCAGCAGATGATGCAAAAAAATCCCCATTGCCGCTCCACGTGGAAATGAATGACGGCTGGGTAATACTTCATCCGTGGGCGGGCAAGGGGGTAATGATCCCTGCACTTCGGGACGATCCTGCCATTGATCTTGCTGTAAACGCCAGGGCCCGTGATGCTGTAATCCCGAATAACTGGTAATGCGCCAGTTATCCTGGATTGAACCGATAAACTGCCTGGCCGCCAGCGGTAATAAGGGTGTTGTCTCCGGCACAAAAACCTGCCCATCTTCATGGAGGACTGACGTAACAGCGATATCCGCATCCTGTAGTGCCTCCAGTTGTTCAGTCAGGTAGCGGGCATTTCCAGGTATACCACGTTGCACCAGCCAACCAATAGCACTGTGATGCACATCAGTGAGACTTGATTTTTTCCCCCTGGCCAGGGGAGCAATACCCATACTACAGTGGTAAATTGCACGCGTCAGGGCAACATAAAATAAGCGCATGTCTTCTGCCAACCGTTCTTCCTGCGCCAGCCTGCTGGCTTCTTGCGTGTGATTAAGATCCAGTACTGCCTGAAAATTATCGCGATCATGGTAAAGGCAATCTTTGGGCTGATGCTCGCGGTAGTTGGCGATAAAAGGTAACCATACCAGTGGATATTCCAGTCCCTTGGACTTGTGGATACTGATCACCTGAACCAGATGACGATCACTTTCCAGTCTCAACTGCTGGCTCGCTGACTGTGGATCAGGTTGTTCAATTTGCCGGGCTAACCAGCGTACCAATGCCGGTTCGCCATCAAGATGTGTGGCAGCCTCTTGTAATAATTCACCGAGATGCATGATATCGGTCAGACGGCGTTCCCCTCCAGGACTGGCCAGTAAGTTTTCTGGCAAAGCGCGCCT
>CAZBYB010000056.1:0-1840 GCA_964496225.1 uncultured Yersinia sp.
AGCGGACTGGGTTGTCGATCTCGGGCCGGAAGGGGGCAGTGGCGGTGGAGAAATTTTGGTGGCGGGCACACCAGAAGTCGTTGCTGAATGTGCGGCATCTCATACTGCCCGTTTCCTCAAGCCCTTGCTGGCTGGTAGAAGGAGTGCTTAAAGTGGGTTGCGGGTAATCCCCTGTTTGTAGCTTCCATGGGGCAGGATTTTTTAATCGGTTACATATTCCATGACGACGCGCGAGGTCAGTTTTGTGATCAATTCATAAGCACTGACACCCGTAAAAGCGGCTACCGTTTCTACTGGCAGTGGGCGACCCCAAAGTGTTGCTTCATCACCCACTTTATCCATCGATGCGGGGCCCAGATCCACTGAAAGCATATCCATGGAAACCCGCCCGACGATGGGCACTTTGCGTCCATTGATCCATACCGGGGTACCAAAAGGCGCATTGCGTGGATAACCGTCACCATAACCGATGGCAACCACGCCAAGGCGTGTATTGGCGGTACTTTTCCAGGTCGCGCCATAGCCTACCGGTTCGCCGCAATGATGTTCACGTACTGCAATTAAACTTGATTTCAGCGTCATTACAGACTGTAGATGGAAATGGGAAGCATCAACATTGGATAACGGCGAAACACCATACATCATAATACCCGGTCGTACCCAGTCGTAGTGTGCTTGAGGCCAAAGTAAAATACCGCTGGAAGCCGAGATCGATTTTTGCCCAGGCTTATCGGCAATAAAACTGTTGAAACAATCCAGTTGCTGAACGGTGATATCAATGTCGGGTTCATCGGCACAGCTAAAATGACTCATGATATTGACAGGTTGAATCACGTTCTGGCAGCGACTCAGGCGCCGGTAAAAAGCCTCAGCCTGATCCAGGCGTACACCCAGACGGTGCATGCCAGTATCCAGTTTCATCCAGACACGAACGGGGGTGTTCAGGTCTGCGTGTTCCAGTGCATTTAACTGCTCGACGTTGTGCACCACGGTATCAATGTTATTGACCACTAATACCCGCAGATCATCTGCAGAAAAAAAACCCTCCAGTAATAAAATGGGCTTGATGATACCACTGGAGCGCAGCATCAGTGCTTCTGTAATACGGGCTACCGCATAACAATCAGTATCTGTGATGGTGTGTGCTATTTTCAACAGGCCATGGCCGTAAGCATTGGCTTTTACAATAGCCATCAGACGGCTTTGCGGTGCCCGCTGGCGTATCTGTTGCAGGTTATGTCGCAAAGCCCGGCAGTCAATTACTGCAGTTGCTTCTTTCATTTTTCACCTTAATTACTTACCTGGATTGATATTCTTCATCGTAACCGGGGCCTGCGTAGTTATCAAAGCGTGACCACTGACCATTAAATATCAGGCGTACCGTACCAATTGGGCCATTACGTTGTTTGCCTAAAATAATTTCTGCCACGCCTTTTTTCTCACTGTCTTCATGATAAACCTCATCACGATAGATAAATATGATTAAATCGGCATCCTGTTCAATGGAGCCTGATTCACGTAAATCAGAGTTCATGGGTCTTTTATCTGCACGTTGTTCCAGACCACGGTTAAGCTGAGACAGTGCGATGACGGGTACCTGCAATTCTTTTGCCAGCGCTTTCAGTGAGCGAGATATTTCAGCGATTTCTAACGTCCGGTTCTCCATCAGTGCCGGAACCCGCATCAGTTGAAGATAATCGATCATAATCAAACTTAAACCACCGTGCTCACGAAACACACGCCGGGAGCGGGAACGTACTTCCCCCGGTGTCAGGCCGGATGAATCATCGATATAAATATTCCGTTTTTCCAGTAAGATCCCCATGGTACTGGAAAGACG
>CAZBYB010000056.1:1850-9687 GCA_964496225.1 uncultured Yersinia sp.
GACCAGTCCGAATGCGGGTTTGATCAACACGCGACAGGGAAGCCAGTATGCGCATCATAAGCTGGTTACCGGGCATTTCCAGACTGAAGATCAACACGGGTTTTTCCTGCATCATGGCCGCATTTTCACACAGATTAACGGCAAAGGTGGTTTTACCCATAGAAGGCCTGGCCGCCACAATAATCAAATCCGATTTTTGCAAGCCTGCCGTTTTCTTATCCAGATCCTGGTAGCCTGTTGAGAGCCCGGTTACACCATCATGAGGGTGTTGGTACAATTGTTCGATGCGCGCGATGGTATCTTCCAGAATGCGATCAACACTTTTGGGCCCCACATCTTTGCTGACGCGCTTCTCGGCAATCTGGAATACACGTGACTCTGCCAAGTCCAGTAAATCTTCACTACTGCGCCCTTGTGGATGGTAACCTGCATCAGCAATTTCATTGGCAACGGTGATCATTTCTCGCACTGTTGCCCGTTCACGGACGATATCAGCATAAGCAACAATATTGGCTGCACTGGGTGTGTTTTTCGATAATTCAGCAAGATAGGCAAAACCACCCACAGCATCCAGTTCACCTTTTTGTTCCAATGAGTTTGACAGGGTGATTAAATCGATCGGTTGATTTATTTCCATCAGGCGCTGCATTGCAGTAAAAATTCGGCGATGGGATCGGCTAAAAAAATCATTGCTGGTAACACGTTCTGATACGTAATCCCAGCGCTCGTTATCCAGCATCAAACCACCCAACACCGACTGTTCTGCCTCCAGTGAATGTGGCGGAAATTTGAGCTCTTCGAGCTGTTTATCTTTTGATGTGGTCGTTATTTGGATGGGTTTTTTTCCTGCCATGGCGTGTGTTTGGGTCCGCTTAAAAAATAAGAAACATAAGCGGCGTAGTATAACTCAATGATACCCCCTGAGTAATCCGCTATACCCATAGAACTTGTTATCGCATAATACGATCACTTTCTAGCACCTTCTGGAGTGAATGAAATGTCTGATGTGCTGATATCCATTATCAAACCTATCCAGTGGTACCCCATTGATCAACTCAGCCTCTCTGTATCCGTTGCTAACTGGTTAATGGAATCAGGTTCCATGACTCAGCGTTTTGAGCAATACTGCAATCAGGTACATATTGAACTCAAAAAGGAATGTTTTATTGATGGTAATCAATTGGGTGCAGATGCGGAATATTTTTCCGCAAGCCAACGTTATTGGTTACGTGAGGTTATCTTATCCGGTGATGAAACACCCTGGTTGCTGGGACGCACCGTTATCCCGGAAGAAACTTTGTTTGGCCCTGAGCAGGCATTGATGAATTTGGGGAATATCCCCTTAGGCCGTTATCTGTTTAAGGATAATGGTACCCGATTAACACGTGATTTTATTCAAATTGGGTTACAGGGCTCTCTTTGGGCACGGCGTTCATTGCTGCGGTTATCAGGTAAGCCATTGCTACTGACCGAAGTTTTTTTATCAGAATCACCGCTTTATCAGGCGCAACCTGCCTGATTCTTGTTAAATGAACAGGATATAAAAAATTGTGTGGAACTTCATGACTCAGGACAAATGGCGTGCATACTGCTGTTTGATGCGCATTAATAAACCCATTGGTACCTTATTATTATTATGGCCAACATTATGGGCCCTGTGGCTGGCAGCGGGGGGGATGCCACAAATCCACATAGTCATTGTCTTTATGCTGGGGGTATGTTTGATGCGTGCGGCCGGGTGTGTACTGAATGATCACATCGATCGCCATATTGACGGGCATGTGAAACGCACAGCGGGTCGGCCCTTACCCAGTGGTGCTCTCAATGAGCAGGAAAGTCAAATACTGTTTGTTATCCTGATCACGCTATCTTTTGGGTTGGTGCTGACCTTAAACGGCTTGACGATCAGGTTATCGTTAGCCGCATTGGCATTGACCTGGATTTATCCATGGATGAAGCGTATTACCGCCTTGCCACAGGTTGTTTTGGGGGTAACATTCGGCTGGTCAATTCCCATGGGATTTGCTGCAGTCAGCCAGCATTTACCGCTGACTTGCTGGTTATTATTATTAGCTAATATTTGCTGGACAGTGGTTTATGATACGCAGTACGCCATGGTTGATCGTGATGATGATGTCAGGATTGGGGTAAAATCAACGGCAATTTTGTTTGGCCTGTATGACCGGTTGATGATTGGCGTATTACAACTGGCAACCTTATTGTTGTTACTGCTGGTCGGGTATCTTGCCAGATTGACAACAGTCTATTACGGGGCAGTGTTGCTGGCCGGCGGTTTTTTTATTTACCAACAGACGCTGACTGCTCAGCGTCAGCGCGATCGTTGTTTTCGTGCCTTTCTAAATAATAACTATGTAGGCCTGGTGTTATTTTTAGGGATTTTTTTTAATTATCATGGCCTGTAATCAGTGTGTTTCAGTTGCATGATACGGCTGTGCTTGCGTCCCCAAGGGTTAACTTGACTTCGGGTGTCACAAGCTCATTGAGTACATGGTAGCATTTCAGTGTGTGCTCTGGCAGGGCATCCTGGTGATCATCATTATCACTGATATGGCCATCCTTGATTAATGCTTTGATTAATAAAGAAAAAGAATGTTTATCAAAAAATTCAGGGGCCTTGATACCATGCAGCACTGATAATCTTTTTGCCATGATATGACTTTCTTTAGCCAGTTCACCACGGCTGATGCCGGGGTTCTTGCTTAAAAGTGAAAAGGCAATGGCATAACGTTGTAATGTTTCCTGGATTCCAGCCGCTAACAGTTGTAATGGACACACTAAACGGGTAGAGGCCAGTATCAATTCATCGTCTTTAATGGTGATCAGTTGTTGACGTGCCAGTTCATCTGTCAGTGCATTGAGAAGGGCGGGTAGTTTTGCCTTTTGGTAAGGCAAGAATAGTTCTGCCTGAATAAAGGGATAAATCAACGCTATTTTGTCAAATAATTCACTGCGTGTTATCCGGCAGTGATGCACCATGACAGTGGCAATCAATGAAGGCAGTATCAGCACATGTTGAATGTTATTGCGGTACCAGGTCATTAATACGGCCTGCTCCTGTGACAGGATAATGATGTCACCGATATTATCTTTTCTAACCTCAAATTTATTCATGGTCAGGGCATGATTCAGCAGTTCTGCCGGAGTTTTATCTGGAATAGTGATACCCGGTGCATAAGGGACATGGCGCATTAACTGTAGATAACAATCCAGTTGTGCCAGTAGTTGTTCTTTGGTCAAGGAATGCTGTCGCGATGCTAACAAGGCGGTTGAACAAAGGTTCATTGCATTAACTGCTGCGGCATTATTAATGCTGACCATGATTTTTTCTGCCAATTCGTTAATGATCTGAGGAAGCCAAACAGGCCGCTGGGCTTCAAAGGGATCAATAGATTCACGCCAGTGTGGAACATTGTGATTGAGCCACGCCGTTAACTGCAAAGGTTCGCCAAAGTTGACATAACCCTGACCCAGCTTACGCAATTTTCGTAAACTGCGGATTATCTGCAGCAGGCTTTCTTTTTCTTTGAGCGCGCCGCCCAGTTCCCTGGCATAAGTGCCAACCTCCATGACATGTTCGTAACCAATGTAGACAGGGACCAGGGTTATCTGGCGTGTACCACCCCGTAACATCGCCTGGATTGTCATCAACAGAGTACCTGTTTTGGGCTCCAGTAAACGGCCGGTACGTGAACGTCCGCCCTCAATGAAATATTCCACGGAATAGCCCTGGTTGAAGAGTTCTCCGAGATATTCACGAAATACGATTGAGTACAATTTACTCCCTTTAAAGCTACGACGAATAAAAAAAGCACCGAGGCGACGAAATAATGGGCCAGCCGGCCAGAAATTGAGGTTAATCCCGGCGGCAATATGTGGGGGAACTAACCCTTGATGATAGATAACATAGGACAGCAACAGATAATCCATATGGCTGCGATGGCAGGGTAGATAGACTATTTCATGGCCATCCTGTGCCAGTTGACGCACAAGATCAGCATTGTGGACATGAATGCCCTGATAGAGACGATGCCATGTCCAGGTTAAAATCCGATCAAATAGACGGACCACCTCGTAGGAGAAGTTTGCCGCGATTTCTTCCATCAAAATAATGGCATTTTGCTGTGCTTTTTCATAGGGTATGTTCCTGTTACGGGCTTCTTCTGTTACCGCTTTTTCAATGGCTTTGGATGCCAGTAATTTTTTAAACAGATCCTGTCTTAGGGGTATTCCTGGCCCGGTTGTGGCTAAACGCTGGCGGGAAAAGTGTATACGTGCCACCCGCGACAGCTTGTGAGCAATGATATTATCTGTACCATGTTCGTCAGCCATACGGCGCAGTGAAACGGTACGGGAAAAACGGACAAAACTGTCACGCCCCAACCAGAGTACGGCAAAGAATTTTTGTATGCCATTGAGTAGACGTAGATGCAGAGTCGCCTGATTTTTTCGCCCGGGAGAACGACCAAACATCACAGATACGGGTAACATCTGAACGTCCAGATCAGGGTTGTTACGATGTAAATCCAGATAATGGTGGAATATCCTGATAGAATTCTCTTCAGGGGCATCGTGGTTGAATACTCTGTGACCGCGATCGATATAGACGTAACCGGGTAGTATTCTGCCATCTATCTCCAGTGAGACTAACGGATCAGGCAAATCCTGTATTAAACACTGCTTGCGCAGGGTCAGTAGATCAGCCATGGAATGATAAGGCAGGACGTACAGCACGGGACGTGAAAGATCAATATCCAGTTCAGTTGCCGGATCAACCGGAATAATTTTACTTTTTACCAGCAAGTTAATGAATATTTTTAGTAAGTAGTAATATATTTTCTGCCCGCATGACGTCATCACTAAAGCCTCCTGTTAGCAACAGGGGTCAATATACCATGAGTTTCGCACTGAACTAACCGGGATGAGCCAGCAGCAATCGAATATGTTCAGTCATGGCGCCTTGATAACACGCCAGCTCTGTTGATAACGGCGTATTTTTTCTGACAGGCGGCGTCTATTTTGCTCAAATCCATGCCGCAGTGGCCATGAGAATAGGATTTTGTTACGACTGGCCGGAGCGGGCCTGTCAATTTCCGGTTCATCAATACCATGGTATTGTCAGATATTAGTATATTTTTTCATTATTTCCATTTTCATTTTTATTACATTAATATTATTTATAAAGTTTTGGTCATGACGCCAATTTATTGTCATGATGTTTCTCGATATAAGCTCCGATCTTGCTGCCAACGTAAGGCCCCTGTTCATCGACTTCACAAATCAGCTTAACATCCTCGTAAGCCACCGCAGGCTGGTCACCTGTTTGGGATGGATAATTTGTTCTTTAATGCCGGTATTGCGGGCTTCATAAGCATATTCAACCTGGAAGGTTATGCGGTATTCAAGGCAACGGAAGCGCAGATATCCGGCATGACCAGAGCCATATTTACGTACGCAATACAATCTGCGGATCGGATGCATCACCAAAATTCTCTATAATATGAATACACTATAATAAAATAATTTCCTATACAAAAATAAATAATATTTTTTTATAAAGCATGAATATTATCTATATTGACATGATACTAAAAATTCAGCGTACTATTTATATGAAATAATTTATAACCACTTATATCAGGCATTATAGAATATAACAGAACTAAATTATTTTTAGTAATTTACGAAATTTTTTCTTCCTGCTACGGTTTATTTCGCAATATATTTTTCTGAATATCAAATCAATAATTTATTAATATGGAGAACATTATGGATAATACATACCGCTATGGATGGATCCCCGACAGTCCTGATCATCGTGATACCCTGTATGCTGCTCCCACAGAAACTCTGCTGGGCCTTCCAGAATTTGTCGATCTGAGCAATAAATTTCCTCCGGTCTATAATCAGGGAAATCTGGGGAGCTGCACAGCTAATGGCATTGGGGCAGTATTTCAGTTTGAACGCTCAAAACAGGGGCTTGCACCAGATTTTATCCCTTCCCGTCTCTTTATTTATTACAATGAACGTGTCATGGAAGGCACAATAAATTCAGATAATGGCGCCATGATTCGTGATGGAATCAAAAGTGTCGTGCGTGAAGGAGCCTGTTCTGAAGAACAATGGCCATACAATATTAACCGCTTTCAGGAAAGGCCTCCAAAAGACTGTTACGAGATAGCGAGAAATTACCGGGCAGTCACTTATTATCGTATCGACGATGAGGATTACGCGAAGACTCCTGATGAAATGCTCAATCAGATGAAGGGATGCCTGGCTGAAGGTCATCCTTTTGTATTCGGATTTACTGTTTATGAGAGCTTTAATAGCGATCAGGTCGCACGTACCGGAGTCGTGCCTATGCCGTCATATTACGAGCGTCCTACGGGCGGCCACTGCGTTGTTGCCGTCGGGTACGATGATAAAAAACAATGTTTCAAAATCCGTAATTCATGGGGTGAACACTGGGGTGACAGGGGTTATTGCACCATGCCTTATGCTTATCTGTCTAGCAAAAAGCTGTCTGACGATTTCTGGACGATCAGGCTCATCTCTCATCTGAACGCGACAGGTTAAAGGATTTTGCCACTTCAGGTTGCATGATCTCACTGTCAATTTTAAGTATCACGGCATCCTTCCGGGTGCCGTCAGTAACCGAGCTGTAATAAGGTGTATGGTCCCATATTGTAATGGTTTGTATTGATAATAAAACGTTCAGGGTTGATGATTTTCTTTTTAACGTATTACTACCATGAGATGTATTAGTAATAACACTACAACGGCGAAATATAACAGGCCTTTCTTCTTTTCTGTCTGTATTATGAAGAGTAAGTTAGCCTTGCCTTGCATAAGGCTTTATTTGCGATAACGTTATTTTATTTTTCCTATATTAGATCCCGAAAGTAACTTCAGTAAGTTGCAAAGCGCTTTCCTGCTGCGGGAACCAAAAAAAATACCCTATCTCACTCATTCTTATTGAAACAAAATAACGAATAACACCCTATTTATTAAATGGTTTTTTAAAAATCATACCTGGCTTATCCTGATAATAGTTATAAAAATCCAGGTTACTTATTCTATAACGCGTTGGAATTATTGCTTAACAGTGTTAGGTAACAAATTTTTTTATAAAGTTATTTGCCTAGTTCTTTTTATAAAAATCATATTCATAATAATGAATAACATTGACATACTGTAAATGAGCGTTATTTGATATCGCCATTTTTTTATCTTTAATAGAATGCGCCGGTTTTATAAAAAATATATAAACATAACATGTTGATAAATCATGGTGCCTGTGATCGAAGGATGATTTGGCCCTTTGACTGAGTTCCATCAATACCATGGTATTATCAGATATTGGTATATTTCTCATTATTCCTATTTTCATTTTTATTACATTTAATATTATTTATAAAGTTTAATTAATAACAGATGAATATCATTTCATAAATTCAGCTCATTCAGCTCATTCAGCTCATTCAGCTCATTCAGCTCATTTAATTCATTTTCCCTATGGAGGGTCATTTTGATGTCCAGTGAAAGCAACAGTGTAAATCGTATGCCTGCAGGTATCTCTTCAGAGGAAGAGACAAAGATCTCAGCGATGATTACCAGCCTTACGAGCAAATACAGAATGCGCATACCACTCCCTTTGCTGCGTGAGGGGTTGCTTCGCGTACTCAGGCGTGACAGCAAGGCTTTTAATGCCATGCTGACCATATACAAAGGTCATCTTTCTTACGAAACAATCCATATTAATTTTGGCCTTCCTGAAGGAACCTCATTTCTTGACTATTTTGATATCAAACCTCCCTTG
>CAZBYB010000056.1:9697-13883 GCA_964496225.1 uncultured Yersinia sp.
AGGCAATATCATACCGAAACTGACCAGTGCGTTATACACCATGGCACTGATCTCACAACACTGTATCCTTGAGATTGCTCAGGCAGGAGGTGGGCAGAGATTTGCTGCACAACAGGGCAGTTCTACCATCAATATTAACAGGGTTCTTGCAGGCATGAAGCAACAGGTGGCAGCAGGTGCTTCCATTGATCCCGCGCTTATTAACTTTGATTTTGACGGGGATCATCTGATCCCCATATTTCTGCCACGACCGCTGGATGTTCCATTAGAGGCAGACATTTCCTCTGAAAAACTGTATGAGCCGCAATGGGGAAATTACCGGGCGATATTGCCTGATAGCGTCGGGGTAGCCGCCGATGCAGCCATCCCTACCGAGCACCAGGGAAAACACTATATCCGTATCGGAGACTATATTTATCAGGTCCGCTTTGATGATCAACGTGCTGCCTGGTGTGTTCATGCTGAGGACGCTACCAGAATGCCTTTTGCTGTCCACTATCAGGAGGGTGGATGGAAATTAAGGGATATCGGAGCTCTGGCGCCTCCGGCTACTGGAACACCCCATTATGATCTGCTGTCGATGTACACCCTTGACCAGTTGAATGACAGGGCCAGGGCATTTGATAATCGAAGATTGGGTATTAGTCTTAATGCGTTCGATCCCTTTATAGAAAACAGGCTAAGACCAGCCTTTACAGCGCAGGGAAAAATTCTTGCCCCGTTTATTGATCGTAATTTCAATAACCAATTGGCTGCTGTAGGGCAGGCGCTGGCTCAGGAGAGAGGGGAGGCAGAGAGAGTGGGAAACCCTGCCTGGAATAATGAGCTGCAGGCGCTGAGCAAAGAATATACAAGAATTAGAACCAGATACAATGTACTGGTACAGCAGTATCAGCCTGATGCCCTCATAGAGTGGAGGAATTATCGGGCTGAAGAAGCAAGAGTCATCAGGCAGATGCGGGTGGATGATGGAAATAACCATGTTGCAGGAGACACGGTAAGAAACAGGGTAAGAACCAGGGTCGAGAACCATCTTAATTATAATATGGGAGTGAATGACCAGTTCGTGCCCCAGGCCGGGGAACACACGAGGGTAAACAGAGCAAGGGATATTACCGGCGCTCATATGAAAGGCAGCTTTTTGAACGCTATCAGGCATATTCAACATGAGGGAAAGACAGTACCGGCCAAGATACTGGGTTACAGAACTTACGCGCATGCACCCGGCGTCATTCAGGTCAGTTATCTCATGCCGTGGGATGACGGTTATAATCTGACAGATTCACCTGCCCACAACGGGTTATCCGCGCCGCCGGTAACGACAGGCACCGCGCCCCGTGGCGTACCGGCAGCACTCAATCCGCTGCAGCAGGTGGGGCCACAACATGCTGATTCCTGGCACCTTTATGATGAACACAGTGCATGGGCACCTTCTCCTTCTCCTACAACGTCATCCCGCTCCAGTCCTCGACTAAAGACTATTTTTGATCCACAGATGGATAATTCAATAGTGCGTAATATAGCCCAGTATATGGGTTATGTGGATGAAGTCATGGATATTCTGAAAAACGGTGATTTTTTGCGCACGGAGCATATGCGCTATAACGTCCCTGTTCCCTCCCTGTCGAATAATAATATTGCGAATCCTTCCGGAGCAGATATCAGGATGGTGATGTATTTCGGCAGTGCAGTACTTAATGCTGCGAATGCCAATGATGCGACCACCAGACTCAATTCGGCCTATATCAATACAAACAGCCCCGCCCTGACGGCTGCATATATCGATGTGGTCAGCAATGGATTACCGCAGGGCGCCTCGCCAGGTGATCTGGGTAATAATCTGCTGCGCAATGCGGTGCATTTGCATGATTTCATCACGGCAGCCCGGGGAAAAGCAGTCACTCCTGCTGCAGGAGAAAGAACAAGCAGATGGATATTTCAACTGAATGCCAGTGCAGAACAGTCAACCCGCGAGCTGTTTCTACAGGATGTGCATAACAATGAATTGATACTGTGGAACACAGATGGCAGTACAGACAACATGAAGTCCCGCCTGAGATGGGATAGTCTGAATCAATCACTGAGAGTGGATGCCATACCATCACCGACATCCAGCCTAAAACTGATGCTTGTGGTAAATGACACTGGTGCAGGAACCTTTGATGGTCGCAGCATTGCGCAGCTCACCGATGATTTCAGGATGCTGCTAAGAAATATCAACAGGGAGAGCGTTGCCAGTACTGCGCACATTGATGTCGAACTCATTGGTTGCAGGATAGAGAATATGGATTCTACCGCAGCCCATTTGGCCAGCCTACTGGCAGACGGACTACGGTTACGTGCCTCATCACTTAACATTGATTGTAAAAATCTGACATTCAGGGCACATCAGTATGCCCGTCGTACCGGGGCTGGGGGGATCCAGGAAGTGTATGTGCCCGGCCCAGGGCCAGGTACAGGGTGGGTCTGCAATGCAGATATTGTGGATAGCAATGAAAGAGATGGGGCCCTCTGGCGTTACGATAGTAAAAAACAACAGATGGTTGCTGCCGTGAAGCCCCACAGGCTGGTAACGCTCAGAAACGTGGTGGACAGACTTTATGCTGGCCAGGCTACCCTGGCGACATTAATGGCTGGAGAGCGGAAGTTAGTACTCCGGTTTATGAATGAGAGTAAAATCCGCCAGCTGTTGAACAGGAAGTACAGAAAAAATTAACCCCATCGGGTAGCCATCAGGATAGCGGTGAGACAAGGTGGATATTTCAGCTGCAAGGGGATGCCACCACCTCCGAGGCAGTCAAGGCGCTATTTTTAAAGCAGCCTGGGAACAGTGAACTGATATTGTGGAATCCGCAGGTACCTGCCAATGAAAGGAACTACAGCCTGAAATACAACGGTCAGGCACTGGTCAGTGACACAGTATTTTCTCTGCAGACAGGCAGGGTAAACGCGTTATTTGTTGGACATGGCCCGGACATCAGCCAGGATGCAGGCTCTATTTTTGGTGGCAGGCAGGCTGAGGTATGGAAAACAGATTTCACGCGCATGCTGGCAGATATCGGGCAGGGTGTGGAGCAGATTGATATCTCACTCGTGGGCTGCCGCATGGTAGATATCACTGCTTCTGACGGTTTGCCCAAACAGCTGGCAGGCATGCTGTTGGCACACGGAAAGAAATTGGGGATATCGCCTGACAGGTTGAGCCTCAGCGCTTATCAGTATTATATGCGGGTCATGCCCAATGGCGAAGCAGAAATACTCACCTCACAGGGATGGCGCACCGAACAGGAGGCTATAAAAGCGGGTGAACAGTGCAAAGCTGCCTGGCGTTTTGATGGTAATACACAGATGATGCTGTCTGATATGCCGTCTGTCAGGCTTCATGAACTGACGAATGGTCTCTGGAAAGGCCGGTTTTCATTCGATGCATTGGGTCATGCAGACAGGCGCCTGGTTCTGCGCTATTTCTATGAACTGACGGATGGTCTCTGGAAAGGCCGGCGCTTATTGAGTGAATTAAGCCCTGCAGACAGTCACCTGGCTTTACTCTTGCTGGATCAGGAACAGATTCACTCGCTGTTGCAACGCAGCCAGGATGGCAACGCCCTGAATGAAGCGCTGAAAGTGGTGGAAAGGAAATTTTCGGGCTCCGTAGGGAAGATTTCTGATATCAAGGCCGCGCTGGGTTCCGTATTGGACACAGAAGAAACGTACTGGATCGAGATGGGGAAAATACTGGGGCTTTCCCCGAATACAAAGGCTGATTCAGAGGCTGGCGATGTTGTGCTCAGTGCCATGAAGCACCTGCAATCGCCGGGTGCTCATGCTGATATGATGGGGCCTGGTGACAGTTACAGCCGAAACGCACTGGGATTACGTGCCCGTGTGATGCACCAGTTGCAGACTTATATCAGACCTGTCAGCCCCTATGTTGAGTATGCCGGCAAAGGCGTGCTGGTATTGGGGGCGATTGCTGCCATCTGTCGTATTAATGTTATTAACAGGCGTCTGGCCAGTGAAAATTTGAGTGATGATGAAAAGAATATACTGAGAGGCGACAGGGCGATGGCACTGGCAGAACTGGGGGTGGACCTGAGTGATGAAGCCATCGGGCTGATAAACATTAAAGAACTGGGTACAAAGATAGCCGGGGTGATGAAAAATTCCGGGCGATCCGTAACCGCCA
>CAZBYB010000057.1:0-13752 GCA_964496225.1 uncultured Yersinia sp.
CGGCAGTGCTGCTGCGGCAACCTGCTGCCGGAGACTGGGACAGTGTCATCAGCCGCGTCTGCCGGCTGCTGGCAGAACTTGTACAGTTATGAGAGGTGCTTCAGTTACGGGAACTATCGGTATGACAGGCAACTTTTTAATATTGAAGAAAATTGTTCAACAGCTGATGCCCCTGTTCACTCAGTATGCTCTCCGGATGAAACTGAACGCCTTCGAGTGGTAGCGTCAAATGGCGAATCCCCATAATTTCATCGATGATACCGTTTTGTTCAGTCCATGCGGTAATCTCCAGGCAGTCAGCCAGAGATTCTGGTTCAATCACCAGTGAATGGTAGCGTGTTACCGTCAATGATGGCTTTAAACCACGAAAGACGCCATGCTGATTGTGGCAAATCACAGAAGTCTTGCCATGCATAACCTGGCGTGCCTGGATAATTCGTCCACCCAATGCCTGACCTAAAGCTTGATGCCCCAGACAAACACCTAAAATAGGCAATTTGTCTGCAAAAAAACGAATGGCAGCTAGTGAAATTCCTGCTTTATCTGGTGTGCATGGGCCAGGGGATATCACTAAATGAGTTGGAGCCAATTTTTCAATATCAGTTAATTGCAGAGCATCATTACGTTTTACAAGGACGTCAGCACCTAACTCACAGAAGTATTGGTAGAGATTCCAGGTAAACGAATCATAGTTATCTATCAGTAACAGCATATTTAATCCAGTCAGGGCTGTCAGTACAATGTTATTTACTTGATATTAAATTACCTTTAACCCTGAACCAGGCTGACCATTACGGTAAAATTTCTACTGACAAAATGGTAACAGTTTCCTCAGGTACATTTTGATGGGGTCCCTTGTTGCTGGTTTTCATTTGAGAGATTTTATCTACAACATCCATTCCGGCGATGACCTTACCAAATACCGCATACCCTGCATTAGTCTGGCTGTAATCAAGGAAATTGTTATTTGCTACATTAATGAAAAACTGACTGGTGGCACTATCTTTATCTGACGTGCGTGCCATGGCAATAGTTCCACGTAAGTTACGCAATCCATTATCAGCTTCATTTTTTATTGGTTCTTCTGTGACTTTTAGCTGCATATCAGCAAGCAAACCTCCACCCTGAATCATAAAACCCGGAATTACCCGATGAAAGATGGTCTTGTTGTAATAGCCACTATTGACATAATCAACGAAATTTTTGGTTGAAACCGGTGCTTTTTGAGCATCAAGTTCTAATTCTATCTTTCCTGTTGAAGTCGTTAGCAGTACATGAGGTGATCCGGCTGCATATACAGGCAGCGCTATGATAGATACAATCAATAAAGATAGGGCTACTAAGATCACTAAAATACGTTTAAACATTAAAGGTTATCTCCTGGCCGATATAAAAACTGTCCGATTTTAAAAAATAAGTTTACTTGGCACCATAGATTTATTGATGATTTTCTGTAATTTTAGCCCTCATTTCATCATGCCAGATAAAGGGGCAAGCTATACTGTTTTATAGCCTACTGAGTGGTGAACAAAGAGATTTCAGTATGATATAAAGATGCGCCGGATTTTTGGTGCTTAACGGGTACCATAAACAACAATGGTTTTACCATGGGCTGAGATCAAGTTTTGATCTTCCAGCATTTTCAGGATACGCCCTACCGTTTCACGGGAACAGCCAACGATTTGGCCGATTTCCTGGCGCGTTATTTTAATCTGCATGCCATCAGGATGGGTCATAGAATCGGGTTGTTTTGCCAAATTCAGCAACGTTTGGGCTATACGACCTGTCACATCAAGGAAAGCAAGATTACCGACTTTCTCAGAGGTAATTTGCAGGCGATTGGCCATCTGTGAAGACAGACGCATTAAAATATCCGGGTTCACCTGAATCAGTTGACGAAATTTTTTATAGGCGATTTCAGCGACTTCACAAGCGGATTTTGCTCTAACCCAAGCACTGCGTTCCTGGCTTTCTTCAAATAGCCCGAGTTCACCGATGAAATCTCCCTGATTTAAATAAGAAAGGATCATCTCTTTGCCTTCTTCATCCTTAATCAATACCACAACAGAACCTTTTACTATGTAGTAAAGCGTTTCAGCTTTTTCACCTTGGTGAATGAGCGTACTTTTAGATGGGTATTTGTGGATATGGCAGTGAGACAGGAACCATTCGAGAGTAGGGTCTGTTTGCGGTTTGCCAAGCACCATTCGCTGTTATCCTCTATTATTGTGATCGCTGTGTGTTTAACAAGGATCTGAGTTCCCTGTATTTTGTGTAATTTGCCTTATTTTGCTTTAGAACGTGATTTCAAACGGGCTTTTAAGCCCCCTTGAAAGTACTGGATCGTTATACAAATTTATTTTGTAAACAATTCACGCATTTTGTTTATAGTTTTTAGCACAGGATGGGGTCAGTGTCTTGTATTAGATTGTTTCAATCTGATAGTGATACTGGAGATTTTTCAGGGCAGTACGCTCATCTGAGCACAACAATGTGCTGCGGCAGTATAGCGGCCGGATGAAAAAGAAGGCATTAATGTCACCCAGCTTGAGCTCAGGGCAGGTAAAATGTGTTGTTAATTTTAAGTGATTTTTTTCCCTTCCAGCAATTGTTGTACCAGAGGAGTCATAATTAGCTCCATTGCCAACCCCATCTTGCCACCAGGCACTACCAGTGTATTGATATTAGATATAAATGATCCTTGTAACATCGAAAGCAGATAAGGAAAATTCATCTGTACAAGGTTTTGAAAATGGATCACGACGAAGCTTTCATCTAACGAGGGGATAGCTTTGGCAGCAAAGGGATTTGAAGTGTCGACAGTAGGAACGCGTTGAAAATTGATGTGCGTCCGTGAGAACTGCGGTGTGATGTAGTTAATGTAATCGTCCATCGAACGCACAACAGAATCCATGACTGCTTCCCGGGAATGGCCGCGCTCGCTGGTATCACGTACTAATTTTTGAATCCATTCTAAATTTACGATGGGAACAACACCAACCAATAAATCAACATGGCTGGCGACATCATGATTTTTAGTGACGACACCACCATGTAAGCCCTCATAAAATAATACATCTGTTGGTTCTGGTAATGCCTGCCAGGGAGTGAACGTTCCTGGTACTTGATTATAAGGCACTGCTTCATCATAAGTGTGCAAATATTTACGCGAACGGCCACGGCCATGTTGGCCATATTCAATAATACTGCTTTCCAGTAAACCAAAGTCATTGGCTTCTGGGCCAAAGTAACTAATATATTGGCCTTTTTCTCGTGCTTTACGTACAGCTGAATCCATCTCCATACGAGTATAATAATGGAAACTATCACCTTCTAATTGTGCAGCACGAATATTTAATTGTTGGAAAATTTTATGGAAAGCTAAACTGGTTGTTGTCGTTCCAGCGCCACTTGAACCTGTAATTGCTATTATTGGATGTTGGGTTGACATAGTGATCCTGACTCCATATGGCGATACTTTTAGTATAACCAGCCCGTTTTAGCGTACATTTTTATAAATGATCAATCAGAGTCAATGTAATGCTAGGGTTGTTTTTCTTTAAAATCTATTGAGTGAACCAAATTTAGTAACAGTATTGATAACTACCGAAATAAGAACAACGTATTACCGGAGATTTTCGACTTTTTGATGATAGCCTTTGTTGTTAATTATTTTGCCATACCATAATAGTGGCCACATAGTACAAAAATTCAATTAAATTATCTAATGTTTCGCTACTAATTTGCTGCTAGCGCCATGATAACGGATAAGGCTATGTCAAAGCGGAAAGTTAATGCCGTGTTCTGTTTTTTAGTCTGCTGCCTGAACAGGCAGAAAAATGAATGATTGAGTTGGGTGCCGCCAGTTTTTAGCTTGGTTATTGATGATCAAATATTTTCATGTGTTATTCCTTTAATGGTATCCCATATGTTCTATTCTTTATATGTTTAACATTTTATCGATATTAATTGTATATCAGCATCAATTTTGGGAGTGGCCTTATGAACACTACAGTACCCGCGGTGATTTTATCAGTGGCGTTTATTTTATTACTGTCTTTTTCAGCCATGGCCGCCGATTTTTTAGACCCAAAACCCTGCGCGGGCGCATGGGAAATATGCGAGGGTACACTAGATTGTTGTGGGGCGATGACATGTACCTCGAACGGTATGTCGGACGGTATGTGTGAGCCATAACATTAAGCTTGTGTTATGCCAGGATTACTGAGATCGGGATCGGTGGGTCTGTCTGATCCAGGCCAGATCATCCCACATGTTCTATTTTTTATATGTATGGCATTTTATCGATATGAATTGCATGTGTTGATATCCATTTGGGGAGTGGTCTTATGAGCACTAAAGTACCAACGTTGGTTTTATCAGTGATATATGTTTTTAGTTTACTCTCTTTCTCGGTCATGGCCGTTGATTCTGCGGTGAACCAACCCGTTACGGATTGCGCGAGAGGGGAAGACGCATGTATAGACACACAAGAATGTTGTGGGGCCATGGTATGTTTACTGGAAGAAAATAAAGAAAACGGCAAATGTGTACATCTACCTGAGCAACATTAAACCTTGGTTTTAGGGTCATTAAAATCAGGAGCGGTGGGTCTGTTTGACGTGCCCCAGATCAGCCATCCCCTGGTAGACAGCAGAGGATAACTATCAGCATAATATGCTTCACTCTGTTTTAGGGCCCATTGTTGCCTCCAGTTGTGTCTGTGCATCCAGCCAGTTCGCCTCGGTTATTTCTAGTTCAGTCTTCAGGTGCATTTGTTGTTGCAGACAGGCCATCAAATCTGCCTTACGAGGTATGGAATACAGTGCTGCATCATTGAGGTTGCCTTCAATAGTTGTTAATTCTGCCTGCAGTTTTTCCATCTGTTTTTCTAATACCAGAACTTGTTTGCGCAGTGGCTGAGTTTTGTTACGCAACTCGATATTACGGCGTTTTTGATCCTTTTTGGTTGATATTTTGTCTTGTTCTGCAACAGGTATTTGATGTTGTCGATAGGGTAAGTCAGTCAACCATTGTTGATAATCGTCCAGATCACCCGTAAAGGGTTCGACCAAGCCATCATGAACCAGATAGAGATCGTTTGTGACTGAGCGTATTAAATGGCGATCATGAGAGATAACAACCAGAGCACCGTCAAAACTCATCAGTGCTTCTGTCAGGGCCTGACGCATATCTAAATCCAAATGATTGGTGGGTTCATCAAGGAGCAATAGATTTGGACGTTGCCATACGATGAGCGCTAATACTAGTCGCGCTTTTTCGCCACCGGAAAACGTCGTGATTGGCCCGGTAACCTGATCTCCATGAAAACCAAAGCCTCCCAGATAATTACGTAGTTGTTGCTCAGGTTCGTGATGGCTGATGCGACTGATGTGTTGTAACGGTGATTCATCGGGACGTAAAATATCCAGCTGATGTTGTGCAAAATAGCCAAGTTTGACGCCTTTCGCCAGACTGAACTCACCACTTTGTGGCAACAATGTATTTGCCAGCAATTTGATCAGCGTTGATTTACCTGCCCCATTTGGTCCTAACAGGCCGATACGTGATCCGGGTACTAAATTTAATTTTATGGATTGTAATACCGTACAGTCATCGTAACCTGCACTGACCTTTTCCATTCTTATCAAAGGATTTGGTAAATTTTCTGGGGTACGGAAGTGAAAATGAAAAGGATTATCAACATGTGCAGGGGCAATAAGCACCATGCGCTCAAGCATTTTAATACGGCTTTGAGCCTGTTTTGCTTTGGTGGCTTGTGCACGAAAACGGTCAATATAATGCTGAAAATGGGCTACCTTTTCCTGCTGATGTTGATACAGTGACTGTTGCTGAGCAAGTTTGGTGGCACGCTGATGTTCAAAAGAAGAATAATTGCCGCTGTATTCATTGAGTTTTTGTTGTTCAATGTGAATAATTTTGTCGATAATGGGATCCAGGAAATCCCGATCATGAGAGATAAGGATCAAGGTACCCGGGTAGTTTTTTAACCATTTTTCCAGCCAGATGACTGCATCCAAATCCAGATGGTTTGTTGGTTCATCAAGTAACAGCATATCGGAGCGGCAAATAAGCGCCTGAGCAAGATTAAGGCGCATACGCCATCCTCCAGAAAATGAACGTACGGGTTGCTGTAATTTTTCTTGAGAAAAGCCCAATCCATGAAGTAAAGCACAAGCTCTGGCGCGAATAGTCCAGGCTTGAGCAACCTCTAACTTGGCATGTATGTTGGCGATGGCATAACCATCATTTTTTGTACTGGCGTCCTGTAGTGCGCATTCTAACTGGCGAAATTCACGATCACCGTCGATAACATATTCGATGGCAGGAATATCCAGCGCTGGAGTTTCCTGGTTCACCCAAGCCAGTGTCCAGTGATGTGGGAATGTAAATTGGCCGCCATCGATGCTAAGTTCGCCTTTAAGTACAGCCAGCAAGGTTGATTTACCACAGCCATTTTTGCCGATCAGGCCAACTTTTTGCCTTGGAGTGACTGTTGCTGTTGCATAATCCAATAAAAAATGGTTGCCACGTTGGATTTGAATAGAAGAGAAAACAATCATAGCCTGTTGCGTCATAATATATTTAGAGTGTGCTAACCTATCATAATATCAGGCAAACAGAGCAAAAATCCTGATCAGGGTTTCTGTGCAACAGGGTAGCGGCAATTGCGCACACAGACGCTCTAAACGCTAATAGGGAGGGAAATAATGTTATCGCTACCTAAAATTTTGTTGCTGTATGCGCATCCGGAATCACAGAGTTCGGTAGCGAATAGGATTTTGCTAAAACAGGTAGAGCCGTTAGAGCATGTAACTCTGCACGATCTCTATGCCCATTACCCTGATTTTTTTATTGACGTTCGCATGGAACAACAGTTGTTGTGTGAACATCAACTTATTGTTTTTCAACATCCTTTATACACTTATAGCTGTCCTGCTTTACTCAAAGAGTGGTTTGATCGCGTGTTGGTACGTGGATTTGCTAATGGTATTGGTGGCCATGCATTAAAAGGTAAATACTGGCGTTCGGTAATAACGACGGGTGAACCGGAAAGTGCTTATCGGACCAAGGGATATCCCATGGAGGATATTCTGCGGCCATTCGAGTTGACGGCATCAATATGCCATATGCATTGGATGGCACCTATCGTAATTTATCGAGTACGCCGTCAGCGCCCTGAAATTCTGGCCAGTCATGCTACTGCGTACGGTGAGTGGTTACAATCCCCTTCACTAAAAGGAGAAACTTAATTTATGGAGGGTGCAACAATTTTCACTGCAATATTGTTATTTTTATTTGCAGCAGTCGTTGCAGTCCCTGTTGCTCAGCGTCTCGGAATTGGTTCGGTGTTGGGGTATTTAATTGCAGGTATTGCTATTGGTCCTTGGGGTTTTGGTTTTATCCGTGATGTTGATGAAATCTTACATTTTTCTGAGCTTGGTGTAGTTTTTCTGATGTTTATCATTGGATTAGAGCTAAATCCGGCAAAATTATGGCAATTAAGACGCTCAATTTTAGGTGTTGGAACCGCGCAGGTTTTTGTTACCACCGCCTTGCTTGGCATATTGCTGTACTTGAGTCATTTTGCCTGGCAGGCTGCCGTGATCGGTGGTATGGGTTTGGCAATGTCTTCCACCGCCATGGCATTACAACTGATGCGTGAAAAAGGCATGAATCGCAATGAAGGTGGACAGCTTGGTTTTTCTGTATTGTTGTTTCAGGATATGGCTGTTATTCCGGCACTGGCATTAATTCCTGTTTTAGTACAGGGCGGTAGTGCCGTGCATGACTGGGTCAATATTGGTTTAAAAATTCTTGCGTTTGCTGGCTTGCTGATGGGTGGTGGTTATCTGTTACGCCCATTATTTCGCTATATTGTGGTGTCTGGTAGCAGTGAAATTTTTACTGCTACCGCCCTATTAGTGGTATTGGGTTTTGCTTTATTCATGGATGCGCTTGGTTTTTCGATGGCGCTTGGTACCTTTATTGCTGGTGTGTTGCTGGCTGAAAGTGAATTTCAGCATGAACTGGAAATCGCTATTGAACCTTTTAAGGGATTATTGCTGGGGTTATTTTTTATTTCTGTCGGAATGGCGCTCAATATTGGTGTGCTTTTCACTCATGTGTTGCAAGTCCTCATCAGTGTCCTTGTGTTAGTTTTTATTAAGGGCACTGTATTGTATATTTTGGCGCGGGTTGTTGGGTTGCATCGTTCGGTACGGTTGCAGTTTGCGGCTGTATTGAGTCAGAGTGGTGAGTTTGCGTTTGTTTTGTTTTCAGCGGCCTATAGTCAGAAGATGCTGACAGTCGATCAGCTGGCATTATTACTGGTTATCGTGACTTTATCCATGATAACAACACCCTTGTTGATCAAGATTGTGGACCGTATTTTAATCCAGCGTTACAACCTTCAGGAAGGAAGTGATGAAAAACCTTTTGTAGAAGATAATGATCCTCAAGTGATTATTGTTGGTTTCGGACGTTTTGGGCAGGTTGTTGGTCGCCTGCTGATGGCAAATAAGATACGCATTACTGTCCTTGAACGTGATGTGAGTGTCGTGGGTGTCATGCGTCGTTACGGGTATAAAGTTTATTATGGTGATGCCACTAAACTGGAATTGCTACGTGCTGCAGGTACGCAAAGGGCCAAAGCGATAGTGATCGCCTGTAATTTACCAGAAGACACCATGGCTGTGGTACGTCTTTGTCAGCAATATTTTCCTGATCTTCGCATCCTGGCACGGGCCAGAGGCCGTGTAGAGGCTCATGAATTATTGCAAAATAGCGTACAAAATTTTACCCGCGAAACATTTTCCAGTGCCCTTGAGTTAGGGCGAAAAACATTATTGGAATTGGGTATGCATCCACACCAAGCTTATCGGGCTCAGCAGCATTTTCGGCGCTTGGATATGCGCATGCTACGCGATTTAATGCCGCAACATCAAGGCGATATCGCGCAAATATCCCGTGTGAAGGAAGCGCGTCGGGAACTGGAGGATATTTTCCAAAGTGAAATGCTCCATGAGCGTCGCCAATTAGATAGGTGGGATGAATATGAATAGCACTGTCGTTTTTTAATGTTGCAGAGTATAGCGACAATTTTTTTAAAACTGAGGGAATAAAAATGAAGGTAACAAAAGATTCTGTTGTCAGTCTTGTTTATCAGATAAGTACAGAAGAAGGGGTGCTGATTGAGGAGTCTCCATTAAGTAGACCATTGCATTATCTATACGGATCGGGTTGTTTGATGGCCGGATTAGAAAATGCACTTGAAGGTCGTAAAGCAGGTGACCGTTTTGATGTTAATGTCAGTGCTGATGAGGGTTACGGTAATTACGATGAAGATTTGGTGCAACATGTGCCCAAAGAAATTTTTATGCAAGCAGGTGTACTGGAACCAGGAATGCGTTTTCTGGTAGATACTGACTCAGGTCAGATACCTGTTAAAATCATTGAAGTGAAAAATGAATACGTTATTATTGATGCTAATCCTGATTTTGCTGGCCAGAACTTGCACTGTAGTGTTGAAGTTTTGGCGATCCGTGCAGCAACGCCAGAAGAGCGAATACATGGCCATGTGCATGATGAGCACTGCGCTCATTATGAAAATGGTTATGATCGGGTGACAGGCAGCGATCAATATCTTTATGCACAGGATGATAATCAGAGTGTCAGTTGTGGTAACAGCAGCTGTGGCTGCCATTGAGGTATGTTTATGACGGTGCGTGATCAGTAATGAGGTGGTGGTGTTTCTTCAGATGAAGTTGCTATTGTGAGAGATTGAGAGGCGCGTAACCTGTCTGCCAGTAAACGTATTTGTTCATGTAACCGGATGATTTCCATTTGCTGCTCAGTGACGATGATATTGAGTTGTTCAAGAGTGGCTTCCTGAAAAGCGAGACGACTTTCCAAAATCTCAAGCGATTGTTCAAAACAGGAAAACGCCATCGGTCCCTCCTTGATTGTGTTGTATCTGTCCATAATGTTTTATCCATCATGAGGAAATGTATTGATTTTAATTATAGATATCCGATAGTTCATCGCTGTGACACTACACTAGACCTTGCGCAATATGCTACTGGGAGAGAACCTGATGCGTTGTCGGTACGGCTAAAACCTCAGGTGACTTGTTGTACACTGCGGCTTTGCACCGATGCCTTGCACTTATTTCCTGATAGCGAGTTTTGCAAGAGATTTAATGCATCATACCACAAAGTAGCTGATCCTTTCCTTGGGATCACGCACAGGAAAGGCAACTGGCTATTAGCTATTCTGGATCTGTTTTTTATCCTCAGGACATAAAAGTAAAATGTTTATGGTAAAAATAGAGGCCAATATGGTGCAAATACTTGAGTATAGAGATTGTATTGTGTTTATGCGGGCAGTTATAGTATTGGGCGCCTAAAATCAGGTAGATACTGCTCATGTCAGTGGCGATGAGCTTTCGGAGAAATGAATGAAATTATTTTTTAAAACCGCATTATTGACGGTAATTGCAGCTAGTCTGCATGTTACTCAGGCCCTTGCTGCAGAAACACCGAAATCTACAGAATCTACAGATGTTGATTCTGCTAATACGATTAATAGCCACTTTAAAAATGATGATCAGCAATCTGGTTATGCATTGGGTGCTTCCATCAGTCGTTATATGGAAAACTCTCTGAAAGAACAAGAAAAATTAGGCATTAAACTGGATAAAGACCAGCTGATTGCGGGTCTACAGGATACTTTTGCTAACAAGAGTCACTTGACCAATGATGAAGTCGATAACACCTTGAAACGTCTGGAAGCACGTTTAAAAACAGCGGCTCAGGCCAGGATGGAGGAAGAAGCCCAGAAAAACACCGATGAAGGAGACAAGTACCGTGCGACATTTGCTCAAGAGAGTGGGGTGAAAAAAACGCAAAGTGGTTTGTTATATAAAATTGAAAAACCCGGTACCGGCAAGATACCAAAGGACAGTGATACCGTCGTAGTTAACTATAAGGGTACGCTAATTGATGGTACTGAATTTGATAATTCTTATACGCGTGGGGAACCTTTGTCTTTCCGCCTTGGTGGTGTCATTCCTGGTTGGCAGGAAGGTCTGAAACACCTGAAGAAAGGTGGAAAAATCACCTTGGTTATTCCACCCGATCTCGCCTACGGTAAAACCGGTATGCCTGGGATACCACCTAACTCAACGCTGATATTTGATGTTGAATTATTAGAGATAAAAGGGGTATCCAAGACCAATGTAAAAGCAGAAAAATCAGCCGGAGCTGATACCAAGGTACAGGGACAATAATTTTCATGATCTAGATGCAAGGGAGCCGGAACGTTGATGTTGCGTTATTGTTTGTTGGTGACGGGTCCGGCTTATGGTACTCAGCAGTCCAGCAGCGCTTATCAGTTTGCTCAGGCATTACTCAATGCAGGTCATCTACTGATTAGTGTTTTCTTCTACCGGGAAGGGGTATTAAACGCAAATCAGTTGATTACACCTGCTGTGGATGAGTTTGATTTGGTGCGCGCGTGGCAACAATTGGCCTGTGCCAATAATATTGAATTAAATGTCTGTGTTGCTGCGGCACTACGTCGTGGTATTACTGATCAACAGGAAGTTGCGCGTATGACTTCTGTAAATTTACAACCGGGATTTGTCCTGTGTGGATTGGGTGCACTAGCAGAGGCAGTGTTAAGTTGCGATCGTGTAGTGCAATTTTAAGATGAGTATAATGAAACAAGTGGCTTTTGTTTTTACTCAGAGTCCCCATGGTTCTGCTGCCGGGCGGGAAGGATTGGATGCACTGCTGGCAACGGCTGCGCTGATGGAAAAGATTAGTGTATTTTTTATCGCTGACGGTGTTTTTCAACTACTACCACAGCAACAACCAACAAAAATTCTTGCCAGGAATTATATCGCTACCTTTCAGGTATTACCGTTGTATGATATAGAGAAATGTTACGTTTGTAAGAAATCGTTAAAACAGCGTGGATTAAGTGCAGTCAATGATTGGGTATTGGATGTTAATATATTAGATTCCCATACATTACGTAGCCAACTTGTCAATTGCGATCTTGTGCTGGTATTTTAATCCTGATGCTATATAACCTCAGTGTTGCGCCCTATAAATGTGATTTGTCTGCTTTATTACGCTTGGTGACACCGGCTGATACTGTTCTGCTGTTACAGGATGGCGTGACAGCAGCCGTTCATGACAGTGAAAGTCTTAATGTTCTGTTGCGCAGTAAAGCTTCTTTGTGCGCACTCCAGGAAGATATTGCTGCGCGTGGCTTAGAAAGCCTTATTTCAGGTAAAATCAGAGTAATTAATTATAATGATTTTGTTAAATTGACGGTAGAGCATCGTCAATGTATGACATGGTAAGAGGGAATATTTTGTATATTTCTTGACACCTTTGAAACTCAGCCATAGAATTTTGGGTCCTCGTGTTTTGCCGGTAGTGATACGGGGCATTGCATTATTACGTATTTATAAAAAAGTAAAAACCAGGAGCTTTATTAACCATGGCAACGATTAACCAGCTGGTTCGGAAACCACGTGCCAGGAAGGTGACAAAAAGTAGTGTTCCAGCATTGGAAGCTTGCCCACAAAAACGTGGAGTTTGTACCCGCGTTTATACCACCACTCCCAAAAAACCTAACTCTGCGCTGCGTAAAGTGTGTCGTGTGCGGTTAACCAATGGTTTTGAAGTGACTTCTTACATTGGGGGTGAAGGCCATAATTTACAGGAACACTCAGTGATTCTGATTCGTGGTGGCCGTGTAAAGGATTTGCCGGGTGTGCGTTACCACACTGTGCGTGGTGCCCTTGACTGTTCCGGCGTTAAGGATCGTAAACAAGCACGTTCCAAATATGGCGTGAAGAGACCAAAAACTTAATGGTTTTCCGTTAAGTAAGGCCAAACGTTTGCATTGTAAATGTTAAAATAAACTCATCGAGTTTTGGATAACCCTGAATAAACAACGGAGTATTTTCATGCCACGTCGTCGTGTTGTAGGTCAAAGAAAAATTTTACCAGATCCCAAATTTGGATCTGAGTTATTGGCTAAATTTGTTAACATCTTGATGGTAGATGGTAAAAAATCTACCGCTGAGGCTATTGTGTACACTGCGCTTGAGACTTTGGTTCAACGTTCGGGCAAAGAGTATCTGACAGCGTTTGAAATTGCTTTGGATAATGTGCGTCCGACTGTTGAGGTTAAATCTCGTCGTGTTGGTGGTTCTACTTATCAGGTACCTGTTGAAGTTCGTCCTGTGCGCCGTAATGCCCTTGCAATGCGATGGATCGTTGATGCCGCCCGTAAACGTGGTGATAAATCTATGGCTCTGCGTTTGGCTAATGAGCTGTCTGATGCAGTAGAAAATAAAGGCTCTGCTGTTAAGAAGCGTGAAGACGTTCATCGTATGGCAGAGGCTAATAAAGCATTTGCTCATTATCGGTGGTGAGTTTCCAGGTAGTGGTTATGTGCAATGATGTTACTGTCATTAAACAAGTAGAATTGCATGGATTCAGCCGATTCTGAATGTTCCAGGATCAAGAGAATAGAGGAATCAAATGGCTCGTAAAACACCCATTGAGCGTTATCGCAATATCGGTATCAGTGCTCATATTGACGCAGGTAAGACCACGACTACTGAGCGTATTCTGTTTTACACCGGTGTAAACCATAAAATCGGTGAAGTTCATGATGGTGCCGCGACGATGGACTGGATGGAACAAG
>CAZBYB010000058.1:0-13154 GCA_964496225.1 uncultured Yersinia sp.
GATTGTGATTGCTAATCTGATAATGAAACAGCCAGCCGGCTGCTTCATTATTCACGATGTCTGACTTAAAAGAAGCTGATCGCAGTTAATGAGAATGGCACCATGTTATTTACGCCATCCCCGGTGAAGTGACGATTGATAATGATGATCCCCGGAAAAGTCAGGATATCTTACAGCTGGACTGGGAGGTATCCCTGTCGGCTTTTTATTATAATCAACACACCCAAGGTTTACTGATGCAGGGGACAGATGCTGCTATACCTCAGATAGGTCTTACGAATTTTTGCCAGCGTGCAAGGAACCCTTATCTTCAGGTGCTGGATAAAAACCAGGATGCGTATCAGTTAACGCTTGATGCAACAACAGGACAGGCCGTCTTACAACTGACAGCCACAGCAATGTTAGCGGATGAAATTGCATACTTTCCCTCTGAAGCAACAGGCACAGGGCCAGATATTCTTCCCTCGCTTGATTCGCCTGCTATCTCAGGGCAACTGGTGCAGGTGCCGTCTGCATTGACTTTGGCAGTAACATAACAAACACCAGAGGGGAAACCGCCAGACTTTTTGCCATGCTGAGTGGCACCGTTTTAACTTTGTAGTTTTTACCGCATTGGATTCAATTTGCAGGCCTGACCATCAGGGCCATACAAAGAAATTTGATGACGGGCACTCAATATTTCCAGTGCTCTGGTGTTGTGACTGATATGCCGGTCAAGTAGCATACCGTTATCTCTATTTATTCTGTCAAGGGACACGATAGATTGTTGAATTTTCTGCCAGATTATATGTAACGGGGATGCATTTGGGTAGGGAACTGTCAGACCCAGCGCTGATTCTTCATCAAGGCGCTGTTGATCCAATTTGGCGAGGATCTCCAGTAATGAACTTTTTTTCCCGGTGACCTTCTGTAAGAGAGCGCCCTGTATCCGCCCGGCACAGAGTAACTGTTGCTCGTCTGCCATGACTTTAGCCAGCGCTGCCAGGTTGGTCAGCTGTTTCTTGAGTACTTGCTTTAATTTTTCCACCTGCTTGTTTTCCTTACCGATCACAGGGCAGGAGATTGATTAATGGCATCTGTTATCATAGGTAGCTCGGTATTATCCCCATATAATACGGCTTGTGCATCCCATAAAGCGTCAGCAACCTGAAAAAGCTGACTATTGCTGGTATCCTGATTCAGGATATTTCTTGCGTTATTCAGTAAAGCATCAGCGAGTTTAGTGATGACATCGTGGGTGATAACCAGTTGACCCGTGAGGATATTTTGCTTTATGGCCTCTACCTGAGATCCATCGATGTCCTGTTGGCCGGTGCTCATTTGTTGGATCCAGTCAAGCATTAACAATTTTATTTGATCATCACTCAATGTATCGGGATTGCTTGTTTCATCAGCCTTAACAGAGCAATTTTTGTGCATCATCCACTTATTATTGTTACTGTCAGTGACTTGAGGATGAACTGCAGTGATAGCCTTCAGGGGCGAAACAGCGTCGATATTCATCATGTATATGATCCCGGTTATTATGACGGTATTGATGGTTAAGATGTTTTATAACAGGCTCATTAGCATTATCGGCAGAAGATAAAAAAAGCTTAGCGGTCCTGAAGTAAGTGATTCATATTAACAATAGTGCGTCTGCAATGTCATTATGTTCTATCTTGAAGGTTGCTGAATTAATACGTTCCCGGGTAGTGGCGACCAATGTTTCCCTGACATCCAGGGTTCCTGTCTGCTTTAATAGTGCCCAGTACATCGTCAGTATTTTTTTCTGAGTTTCATTGACTGCGTGCGGAGCTTGAGTATTTCTCTGGTTTATTTGTAGAGGGTGGATATCCGTGGTTTTTGACCGTAATCTAGGTGCTTGCTGGTAAAATGAAATAATGCTGCTATCCATTTATTCCCTGCCTTTTATGGTTTATTAGTGTATTTGCTAAGAGCAACGATGATTCTTGTATCGGCAGTCTGGTAAGAAACTTTAATGGATTGGACTAAAAGCCTGTGCTGCAGCAGGGCACTGGCTCCAGCTCCAGGTATTGGATAGAACAAGTACCCTTAAAAAGCTTCGCACTGGTTATACTGTTTTACAGTAGCGCCAATAATGCGTCAGCAATCCGCTCACTCTCTGGCATCAGGGTTGCATTATCAATGCGCTCCTTTATGCGTGCTACCTGCTGTTGATTAATATCCAGGTTACGCAGTTGCCATGGCGTCCAGCAATCTCTTTTATCAGAGAGAACTGTTTTTTCCCTGACCTGATTGCTTTTACGTATTTTCTGTGCCTCATCGATAACACTTTGATGGTTGGTGCCCACAATGGGCAGGAATGAGTTAAATTCAATATTCATCATGTATTCTCCTGCTCTTAGCCTGCACGGTGTCGGGTTGGTTATAAGTTGACCTATAAAAATCACCTGGGAATATTTATCGGCACTGAATAAAAAAACTTTAATTATTTCTGATCTCAAACAGGCCATGGAAACAATAAGGTGGCATGGACAAGGGATAAAATTGCGCCAGCAGCGTGTTAAAAACAGGATATGGTATTATGAATAAGGCCGATTTCCTGCATCAGGAACAGATTTCATAGCAGGGTGTATAAACCGTGCCGGGTAATTTCATACGTTGTTGTGCAATAAAATGTTGAAGCAAACCATCCATCTGCTTCATTAACTCAGGATCGCCATGAAGTTTGAATGGGCCATGACTTTCAATGGCCTGTATACCCGCTTCTTTAACATTACCGGCCACTATGCCAGAAAAGGCACGACGTAATACCGCCGCCAGCTGCTCTGATGGTAAATTGGGCTGCAGAGTCAAATTAGCCATATTTTGATGAGTGGGTTCAAAGGGCAGTTGCAAATCCGGGGCTATTTTAATTGACCAGTTAAAACTATAGGCATCTCCACGACTCAGGCGGTTGCTTTTTACCGGAAACATGAATTTTTTCATTTGGCGGGCCACTTCGTCAGGATCATCAATAATAATGCGATAAAAACGACGGGCTTTATCGCCAAGGGTGTTCATAATAAATTGATCCAGTACACGAAAATAGTCAGCACTTTCTTTCGGGCCAGTCAGCACTAACGGTAAGACCTGTTTGCTATTTTCTGGATTCATCAAGATACCTAACAGGTAGAGTAATTCTTCGGCGGTACCTACCCCACCCGGGAAAATAATGATGCCATGAGCAATACGCACAAAAGCTTCCAGCCGTTTTTCAATATCTGGCATGATAACAAGCTCTGTGACCAACGGATTAGGGGGCTCGGCCGCAATAATTTCAGGCTCAGTCATACCAATAAAACGCCCCTGCTTATAACGTTGCTGGGCATGGCCGACGGCCGCACCTTTCATTGGCGCTTCCATAACCCCAGGCCCACAACCGGTACAAATATTCAGCTCACGTAGCCCAAGTTGACTGCCAACCCTGCGTGCATATAAATATTCCGCTGCATTGATTGAATGTCCGCCCCAACAGACAATCATATTAGGTTCTTCACCAATATGCAGTGCTCGGGCATTGCGCAGGATGGAAAAGACCAGATTGGTCACATAGCTGGAATTTGTCATGTTAACATGCTGAAAACGACCAACATTCACCATTTGACCATTAACGAACAGAATATCGCGCAGTACAGCAAATAAATTAGCTTGCAGGGAACGGATAATTTTCCCGTCAACAAAAGCATGTTCCGGTGGATTCACTAATTCAAGTTTGACACCACGTTCACGACGTAACACATTAATATCAAAAGCTTCATAACGGGAAAGCAGTTCTTTACTGTTATCCGTATGGCTCCCGGAATTCAGTACTGCAAGGGAACAGTTGCGGAACAAACGGTATAATTCGCTGTGGGAACTGCGTTTTAGCATATCCACTTCGATCTGCGAAAGCAGGTCCATGGAGCCCAGTGGGCTGATGTGTGTAATCAAAACGGACTCCTTAACTGTTGGCTAAGATAACGGGGTTACGGCGAACGCGTTTATCATTATCAGAATAGGGGATCCGTGTCATTTCTGCTTGCCGGGTAGCGGTGGTACTTATTGCCGTGCCAGGCGCCCTGTTAGTGGTACATAATGACAGTTAGCTCTCCAGGGATTGATATCAAGCCCTCCCCGACGTGTATAACGTGCATAAACAGCCAGTGTTTCAGGCTTACAAAAATACAATAAGTCGTTAAAAATACGCTCAACGCACTGTTCATGAAACTCATCATGATGGCGGAATGAAACCAGGTAACGCAACAAGGCTTCCCGGTTAATCTGTGGTCCACGATAGCGAATTTGTATCGATCCCCAATCTGGCTGATGGGTGATTAAACAATTGGATTTCAGTAGATGGCTTACCAATGTTTCTTCTACCCGTTGCTTTCCCGTCGCATTTTTCAGGTAAGTATTGTTCAGTGTATAGTTATTGATCTCAATATCCTGTTCGTCAAGGGATTCACCTGAAAGGTTGGCAATAGGTTGATGGGTCATCTGATCAAGAGGCAACAACCTTATCTTAACCGCCCCCTGTGCGCAATGGGATAAATCCCGTTTGAGTAGAGTACGCACAGCCTCCCAGTCAGTAAAGCGTGTTTGATTTAACCCATTCAGATACAGTTTAAGGCTTTTTGACTCTATTAAATGAGTACTACAGGCATCCAGACTGAGTTCGCCTAACGCCACTTGAGGCAGTCCTTTATTGTTTAGCCAGGAAAGTTCATACAGGGTCCAGATATCAGCACCGTGGAACGGTAGACGGTGAGCATGGAGTCCAAGTGGCTCACGGTTCATGCTACGGGGAACTGCCTGTAACAAGGTTGCATCATAATGATGGGGATACTCAGTGGGTTTTCCTGGTGTCAGGCCAGCTATAATCTGACGATGGTGAGGTGAAAACATGCGTGTTATACCCGTTTATGTTCTTCAAAAGACAGTAACAGCTTTTCAATAAATTCCAGGCGTTTTGCCCGATCACTCAGGTTATCAATGAATTTCAGTCGGGTGGATCCTTCAAGGCGCCAGATTTGCGGTTGTTGTTGTAACAGACTGACAAGGTATGCAGGATCGATCTGATTTTTTTCGCTAAATTCAATAAAGCCACCGAGCTCATGACTTTCTATGCGTTTAATGCCCAATGATTGTGCGCGCTGACGTAATGCCGTGGTCCGTAGCAAATAACGAGCCGGATCAGGCAATAAGCCAAAACGGTCGATCAGTTCAATTTTAAGTTCATCCAGTTCTTTAACATGCATGGTGCTGGCAATACGTTTATAAAATGATAGCCGTGTATTAACATCATGAATATAATCATCAGGTAACAGCGTTGGTATGCGTATTTCGATTTCAGTCTGACTGCTGGTTAACTCTTCCAGAGAAGGTTCCCGGCCTTCCCGTAACGCCTGCATCGTTTTTTCCAATAACTCCATATACAGTGTAAAACCAATCGCGGTTATCTGGCCACTTTGATCAGCACCCAGTAATTCCCCTGCACCACGGATTTCCAGATCATGGGTAGCCAGTACAAAGCCTGCACCTAAATCTTCCAGTGATGCAATGGCTTCCAGACGTTTTTGTGCATCAAAGGTCATGGTTTTGGGATGGGGTGTCAGCAGATAGGCGTAGGCCTGGTGGTGTGAACGTCCAACCCGGCCACGTAATTGATGAAGCTGTGCCAGACCAAAGTGATCTGCGCGCTCGATAATAATCGTATTGGCATTGGGGATATCGATCCCCGTTTCAATAATCGTGGTACAGATCAGTACATTAAAACGTTGATGGTGAAAATCATTCATCACCTGTTCCAGATCCCGTTCACGCATCTGGCCGTGACCAATGGCAATACGTGCTTCTGGCACCAGTGTTGCCAGCTGTTGCTGTGTTTTTTCGATATGCTCCACATTGTTATAAAGATAATACACTTGCCCGCCACGCAGGATTTCCCGCAGAATCGCTTCGCGTACGACCAGGCTGTCATATTCGCGTACAAAGGTTTTTACCGCCAGTCGGCGGGCCGGTGGTGTGGCAATGATCGATAAATCGCGCAAGCCATTCATTGCCATATTCAGGGTTCTTGGGATCGGTGTTGCAGTCAGCGTCAGTATATCAATATCAGCACGCATGGCCTTGATACGCTCCTTATGGCGCACACCAAAGCGATGTTCTTCATCAACAATCAGTAAAGCGAGATCCTTCCAGCGCAGTTCGCTTTGTAATAGTTTATGGGTACCGATAACGATATCAATTTTGCCCTCGCGAGTCTGCGTTATAATGTGTTGCTGCTCTTTGGCGCTGCGAAAGCGGGACAGCATTTCGATTCGTACTGGCCAGCGGGCAAAGCGGTCACGAAAATTATCATAATGTTGTTGAGCCAGCAGGGTAGTAGGGACCAGTACTGCCACCTGTTTGTTATTTTCTATTGCCGTGAAGGCGGCACGTATGGCGACTTCTGTTTTACCGAATCCAACATCGCCGCACACCAGACGGTCCATAGCCAGAGGTTGACACATGTCTTTCAGTACTTCATTGATGACGTGTTCTTGATCGGGTGTCGTTTCAAAGGGAAAATCCTGACAGAATAACCGGTATTGTTCAGGATCATGTTTAAAGGCGAAGCCAGTTTTGGTGGCACGCTGTGCATAAATATCCAGTAACTCGGCGGCAACATCGTGCACTTTTTCTGCTGCTTTCTGCCGGGCACGGCTCCAGGCATCACCGCCCAGTTTATGCAGAGGGGCGTTTTCGTCTGCTCCACCGGCATAGCGGCTGATGAGATGCAGGGAAGAAACCGGTACATACAGTTTATCCTCTGCAGCATAAGTGAGAATTAAATATTCTGCTGCGACCCCTCCTGCTTCCAGAGTGGTTAAGCCAAGATACCGGCCCACACCATGATCAAGATGCACCACCGGTTGTCCGGGGCGAAGTTGTGCCAGGTTACGGATCAGCGTATCGGTATTGAGGGTACGCCGGTTATCTTGACGGCGGTTGCTGATGCGTTCGCCCAGCAGATCATTTTCACAAATCAATGCCAGTTGCTTGTCCGGAGACAGAAATCCCCGTTCTGCGGCACCAATCATTAAATATTGACCGGGTTTTTCAGCCTGACTTAATCGGGTGATCAGGGCAGGGCGCAGTCCCATTGGTGCCAGTAACTCCTGCAATATTTCTCTGCGTCCTTCACTTTCCACTGAAAATACCAGGTTGCCGGAAAATTCGTCCATGAAGCGCCGCAGATTTTCCAGGGGTGCTTTTTGATGCGATTTTACCTTGAGTTCAGGGAGCGGCTGATAATTGAGGTTGGTATTGGCAGGTTGTTCTGGTAGCAGGTCAGTCTGAAGTTGTATGCGTGGCCACTGTGCTAATTCAGTAATGAGTTCATCTACCTGTAGCCACAACGCTTGGGGGTGCAATAAAGGTCGCATGGGATCGATGCGGCGATCCTCAAAGCGCTGGTTGATATCCTGCCAGAAACGTGCGGCGGTTATCTGTGGATCTCCGGTATTAATCAACAGCGTATTTTCAGGTAAATAACTCAACACCGAGGGCAGTGGCTGGCTGAAAAAAAGAGGTTGCCAGTATTCTATTCCCGCAGGCCAGGTGCCTTTACTGACCTGTTGATAAATATGCTCAGCATCACGGCGCACATCAAATCGTTCGCGCCACTGGCTGCGAAATAACTCAATAGCATTTTTATCAGTAGGAAATTCATGAGCGGGTAACAGGTTAATCTGTTCAACTTCTGACAGTGTACGTTGAGAATCAACATCGAACTGGCGCAAACTGTCTATTTTGTTATCAAAAAAATCAATACGGTAAGGTTGTTTGCTGCCCATGGGATAAAGATCCAGCAGCGATCCACGAATGGCAAATTCACCATGTTCCATTACCTGTCCGACGTGTAGATAGCCAGCCTGTTCAAGCTGGGATCGTAATTTATCCCGTGACAGATGCTGGCCTTTTTGCATCATCAATGCATGACTGTGCAGGAATGCGTGAGGGCAGACGCGTTGCATTAGAGTATTCACTGGAAGAATAACAATGCCACTTTTCATCATGGGTAACTGCCACAGGCAGGATAAACGGGCTGAGATAATATCCTGATGCGGTGACAGGCTGTCATAAGGCAGTGTGTCCCAGTCAGGGAGGGTGGTGATGCGTCGTGCTGTAAATTGCTGAATTTCATCATGCAGATGCAGGGCATTTTGCATGTCGGGGGTAATTAACATTACCAGCCCTGGATGCCGTTCAATAATTTCGACACATTCAACAGCAAAAGCAGCACCCGTCAGTTGACCTAACTGGAGTATCTCACCCTGCTGTTCGGGTAACGAATAAGGATATGATTGGGGCATAAAAATTACAGGATCTCTTGGGGTTTAAGTACAATGAGAATGGAAAAAAGTGCCTTAATTTTGCTCCAGCGTGCGAGATTCCAAATACATTGTTACTGGTTCTATAAAACCATGTTACCCTTATTATCCTCGATCATTTTGTTTTGAGCCACAGAAAATCCATGTTTAAACCCGTATCGCTTTTTATTGGCTTGCGTTATATGCGCGGGCGGGCTGCTGATGGTTTTGGACAGTTTATTTCATGGTTATCCTTACTGGGTATTACGCTGGGTGTTATGGCACTGGTTATCCTGCTATCGGTCATGAACGGTTTTGAACGTGAGCTGAAAAATAAAATTTTGGACCTGATGCCTCAGGTGGTCATTTCCACAGCTGACGGTTTTTTGGATCCTCAGCATATACCTGCTACGGCCCTCAAGGGGTTAACCGGTATCAAAAATATTGTACCTATCACGACTGCAGATGTGGTATTGCAAAGTGCCAGTCATATTGCCACAGGCGTGATGCTGGGGATAACACCTGAGCAGCCTGAACCCCTGGCAGACTGGTTGATTGATGTTTATCAGCAGCAATTACAGCCTGGGCGGTACGCTGTCATTATGGGTGAAAAATTGGCAAACCAGTTGGACGTGAAAGTGGGTGACAGGGTGAGGCTGATGGCTCATGCTGTGAGTCAGCTGACTCCTATGGGACGAATGCCCAGCCAGCGACTGTTTAATCTGATTGGTGTTTTTGCTGCGGACAGTGAGGTCGATAGCTATCAGCTGATGGTTAATCAACAGGATGCTTCACGGTTACTGCATTACCCTTCAGGCGCTATCACTGGATGGCGCTTGTTATTAAAGCAACCGTTAACCGTGGACCGTTTGGATCATCGATTATTGCCAGCGGGAACCACATGGGTTGACTGGCGTGAGCGTAAAGGTGAACTGTTTCAGGCAGTGCGCATGGAAAGAAATATCATGATCCTGCTGCTTGGTCTGATTATTATCGTTGCGGCTTTTAATATTATGACATCACTGGGGTTACTGGTGATGGAAAAACACGCAGAAGTGGCAATTTTACAAACTCAGGGTTTGACCCGGCGTCAGGTTATGGTGATTTTTATGGTGCAGGGTGCCAGTGCGGGTGTTATGGGCGCATTGCTGGGAGTCGGTTTGGGAATATTGTTCTCCGGACAGCTGAATGTGATCCTACCTTTGTTGGGTTTGTTGGCAGGCAGTGTAGCTTTACCGGTAGTGATTGAGCCGTTACAGGTAGCCGTTGTTGCCATGCTGGCCATGGTTATTGCACTGTTATCAACCTTGTATCCTTCCTGGCGTGCTGCCGCCGTTTTACCTGCAGAGGTCCTGCGTTATGAATGATCATCCTTTACTGTATTGTGACAAGTTATATAAACGTTATCAGGAAGGGGGACGCTATACTGATGTATTACGTGATCTGACTTTTTCTGTCGGTCAGGGCGAAATGATGGCCATTGTCGGCAGTTCAGGTTCAGGGAAAAGCACGTTGTTACATTTGCTGGGGGGGCTTGACTCACCCACCTCTGGTGAAGTGATTTATAAGGGGCAAGCCTTTAGCAGACTTTCCTCAACAGCAAAGGCGCAATTGCGTAATCAAGAACTTGGTTTCATTTACCAATTTCACCATTTGTTAGCGGATTTTACCGCCCTGGAAAACGTGGCCATGCCATTGTTAATCGCTGGTATAAAAGTGGCACTCGCACAGGACAGGGCCAGGCTTATGTTGATGACTGTTGGGTTGGAGAAACGCAGCCAACATCGTCCTGCTGAGCTTTCGGGTGGCGAACGTCAGCGGGTGGCAGTTGCCCGTGCTTTAATTAATCATCCCTCATTGGTATTAGCCGATGAACCCACGGGTAATTTAGACCAGCGTAATGCAGACAGTATTTTTGATTTGCTGGCTGAACTTAATGTACGCCATGGCACCGCTTTTTTGGTCGTGACTCATGATCTGCAACGTGCACTGCGCCTGGATCGCCAGCTGGAAATGCGCGATGGTCAATTACAGTCGACACCTTTTCAAGTTCCGGAAAAATAATGGATAGTTTGCCACTGTCGTTATTAATCGGTATCCGGTTTAGCCGTGGTCGCCGCCGTGGTATGGTTTCTCTGATCTCTGTCATGTCTACCTTGGGGATTGCACTGGGTGTTGCGGTACTGATTGTCGCACTAAGTGCGATGAACGGTTTTGAGCGTGAATTATATAATCGTATTCTGGCTGTGGTTCCCCATGGAGAAATCACAGCCGTTGAGCAGCCGTGGGTGGATTGGTATGAAAGTTTTCAAAGAATTAAGGAGGTACAGGGCATCACTGCCGCGGCGCCTTATATTAATTTTACCGGTTTAATGGAGTATGGTACGCACTTGCATGCGGTGCAGGTTCAAGGCGTTGATCTGGCGCTAGAGCCGATGTTGACTGTATTGCCGCAATTTGTTCTGAATCATGCTTGGGACCGTTTCATGGCCGGTCATCAGCAGGTTATTTTAGGTAAAGGTGTGGCAGATTCACTGGGTGTTGAAGAAGGTGCCTGGATCACAGTGATGATTCCAGGTCATGCTGAACAGGCCAGGTTGTTAGAACCCAGACGCATTCGTTTACAGGTGAGTGGCATTTTACAACTTAGTGGTCAGCTGGATCGCAGTTTGGCCATGGTTCCTCTGGCAGATGCACAACAATATTTACTCAGTAAAGGCAGTATCACGGGTATTGCCATTAAAGTGGATGATGTTTTCAATGCGCATAAATTGGTGCGTGATGCCGGGAAGTCCATTTCTACGCATATAACCATCAGTAGCTGGATGGCGACTTATGGTTATATGTATCATGATATTCAGATGATCCGTAGCATTATGTATCTGGCTATGCTGTTGGTGATTGGTGTCGCCTGTTTTAATATCGTTTCCACCCTGGTGATGGCCGTAAAAGATAAAAGTAGTGATATTGCGATATTGCGTACTCTGGGCGCCAGAGATGGCCTGATACGGGCTATATTTTTGTGGTATGGGCTGCTGGCGGGGTTGCTAGGGAGCCTGATCGGTGTGGTAATGGGTATAATAATATCGTGGAAATTGACTTATCTTATTAAAAAGATAGAAAAATTAACCGGCTATCAGTTCCTGTCCAGTGATATCTATTTTATCGATTTTTTGCCTTCAGAATTGCGCTGGCTTGATGTAATTTATGTGTTAATTACTGCGTTACTATTGAGTCTTTTAGCCAGTTGGTATCCTGCCAGGCGAGCCTGTTGTATTAATCCGGCTCAGGTACTGAGCGGCTAATCACCGTTGCACTTTTGTGCCTCGAGGAGAAAACATAAAGCAGGAGTTATAGTGCATGCGTGGGCGTCATAGATTAAATCGATTCCGCAAAAACAAACGGTTACGTCATCAACGGTTTCGTTCGCGGGTTTTTCTCAGGGACAAAATGAACCATAACAGTGATGAAAATCGTTTTGCGGGCAAGTTGAGTACTAAATAGCACCAATGCTTTTTGGGGTGCCTATTTACAGTATATAACACATAACCGGGATTAAAAGTTTTGGCAATGACTGTTTAAATGAGAGGTCATTTCTTCTTGAATTATCCTGTGTTATATGATTAATTACAATTAGTCAAGAAGCGTACTACTCTAACCAACACCAAAGAGAGGTAAGCCATGAGTAAGGGAATGGATAGTAAAAAGAACGTGAAGAAAAAACCACAAAAAACGCCGGCTGAAAAAAAGGCCGAAAAGCGAGCCAAGAGAGATTCAAAAGACGGTAGTTAAAAACTAAAAAAGCGGGTCCGAAAGTGTGTCATGAAGGTTTTGTCAGGAAACCAATAGATACCCGCTTCTAGCGGGTATTTTGTTGGAATTTAATCCAGGTTTTCCATTGTCGTTTTCTTTAATTACCTTGCTATATTCTTTTGCTGCCTTTTTGTCATCTTTGATTCCATGCCAGTATTGCCTTGGTGCTAATGCTATTTTTTCCTTCGCTCTCTTAGAGAGAGTCGTTAAATGATTAGAAACATGTTAAAAGAATCCCCCCTCATTCACTTATGCTGATGTCTATTCCTGTTCACCCGTCACGATTTGTCTCAGACTGTTGGTCCAGGATTGAAAAGTAGTTTGAAAGAGCCTGATGACATAAAATATTCAGCATCCATCGGCTGTTACGGTAGCAATGATGTTCGGAGTTTATCATTCCAATCAACTCGATTTACTGAAGATACTAATAACGACGTTAATGGAAAGACGTCCTCTGAAGGATCCCTTTCAACAGGAAGTCGTGCTGGTGCAAAGCCCCGGTATAGCACAATGGTTACAGATACAACTGGCTGATCAATTCGGTATTGCTGCTAATATTGCTTTTCCTTTACCGGCGACCTTTATTTGGGATATGTTTACCCTGATTTTATGTGGGATCCCCAAAGAAAGCGCTTTCAGTAAAGCCGCGATGACCTGGAAACTGATGTGGTTATTACCAGGCCTGCTGGATAAGCCGGTTTTTTCTGCCCTGAAGCATTATCTGGTCGATGATTATCATAAATGTAAAATCCACCAACTGTCTGCCAGAATTGCCGATCTGTTTGATCAGTATCTGGTTTACCGGCCTGACTGGTTAAAAAGCTGGGAGCGGGATCAATTGATCGTTGGACTGGACGAAGCTCAACGTTGGCAGGCAGTTCTGTGGGTGGCATTGGGTGATTATACCCGTCAATTAGCACAGCCAGAATGGCATCGTGCACACCTTTATGAGCACTTTATTCAAAAACTGCAGGGAATGGATACCCGGCCTGCAGGGTTGCC
>CAZBYB010000059.1:0-1230 GCA_964496225.1 uncultured Yersinia sp.
ATCGGTGTTATCAGTGCAACAATACTTCCCGTAAACATTAACCATCCCCGTTACAAAAACCGTTCATGGTACTTTTTACTGCCATTGAAAAGCAAGTCAACAACAGCATCGCCCAGTCAATACTGGCAGGGAAATTTTCCCTGTTTATCCTGCCGCCCACAATAGAGGCTAACAATTTATTATTACTATAAGATCTCTGTACGAAAAAAATCCAGCATTCCCACAATAATACAGGCTAGAGTCAATATCACTAACGCACACCCTCTTACTGAATGCTTTACTGATATATTTAACTCTTGCAGTATAAATACACGCTGGCGCAGCTATACTTGAACGCTTGGCCAAAATCCCGCTGATCGCGGGATATTTGATGAAAAAAACAGGCGTTGCGTGTGCAATGCAAACCTTGAAAAATTGCCGGTCGTGATTCATATTCATGACTTGTATCACAAAAATAGCTTATGACCACGCTATTCTTTCGTCGTTTATGTACAGAGTGCATGCGAGGCAGCCGGGCAGTATTAATATTGTAAGTAACGTATCCACAGCGTAACGATAAATGGAGAATCATGATGCCACCATTAAAACAGGGCGATGTTGCACCTCAATTCAATTTGCCTGACCAGGACGGTGAACTGATTAGTTTGAACGATTTCCACGGACAACGTGTACTGGTCTACTTTTATCCCAAAGCGATGACGCCAGGTTGTACCGTCCAGGCCTGTGGCTTGCGCGATAATATGGATGAACTAAAAAAATTTAATGTTGAAGTATTAGGTATCAGTACTGATAAGCCTGCCAGGCTATCTCGTTTCGCTGAAAAAGAAGTGCTTAACTTCACTTTATTGTCTGATGAAGATCACCAGATTGCCGAACAATTTGAGGTTTGGGGAGAAAAAATCTTTATGGGAAAAACCTATGATGGTATATATCGCATTAGTTTTCTCATTGATAAGAATGGTAAAATTGAACATGTCTTTGATAATTTTAACACCGGCAATCATCATGAAGTTGTGTTAACGTACCTGAAGGAACATCAATAACCTTGTTGAAAATGAAACATTAATAAAATGCCATCCATGTTCTTGTCATATGATTAGTCAGCTAAACAAAACAATGAGCATCTTGTTGCCAGGCATTTTTTTATTATCCATGGCAACAGCTGTCAATGGGATGATTCAAGATCAGTTGCCTGATATGGGCACCACTGCCAGTAACGTCCTGAGTATC
>CAZBYB010000059.1:1240-8215 GCA_964496225.1 uncultured Yersinia sp.
GGGCGATTTCTATGCTCGCCAGATGAGAGCCAGTACCCCGCTAATCTACGATCCACTGTTAATACAATATATTAATAAATTAGGTCAGCAACTGGTAGCCAATGCCCCTTCTGTTCGTACAGCATTTCATTTTTATCTGGTCCGTAACGAGCACATTAACGCCTATGCTTTCTTTGGCGGTCATGTCGTACTGCATTCAGGATTATTCCGTGATACCCAAAATGAAAGTGAATTGGCATCAGTCATGGCGCATGAAATCGCCCACGTTACTCAGCGTCACCTGGCCAGAGCTATCGAAGCGCAACAAAAAAACACACCCATCACATGGATAGGCACGCTAGGCTCTATTCTGCTCATCATGGCAAATCCACAGGCTGGCATGGCAGCCCTGAGTACTACTTTAGCAAGCACCCGCCAGGGTATGCTCAGTTTTAATCAGTTAAACGAGCAAGAAGCCGATCGCATAGGTCTGCAGATATTACAACGTGCTGGATTCAATCCTCAGGCCATGTCTGACTTCATGCAAACCTTAACGACACAATCACGTGCTGCTGAAAAACCACTAGAAATACTATTAACACATCCATTGCCTGCCAGCCGCCTTGCGGATATACGTAACCGCGTCGGCCAGCTACCTGTACACCAAGTATCCTCTTCACAGGATTATCTGCTGGCTAAAATACGTATTCTTGGTATGTACAGTCCACAACAGACAGGATTAAACCAACAGCTATTGAATGCCTACCGTCAGGGTAATGAAAAGCAGCAATTAGCCGCAAAATATGGCCAAGCAATTTTATACTACCATGAAAAAAAATATGCCCAAGCCAGCCAGCTATTACAGCACCTACTGGACAAAGACCAAAATAATATCTGGCTTCTGGATTTAATGACCGATATCGATCTCAAGCAGGATAAAATCCAACAGGCAATTGCAAGACTGCAAAAAATCATGACGATGCAAAACAACCAGCCCGTATTACAACTCAATCTGGCTAATGCTTGGGTTAAAGGGGGACGAGCGGCAGCGGCAACCCAACTGCTTTATCATTATACCTTTAATAACCCGAATGACCCTAATGGTTGGGATCTTCTTGCCGAGGCTACCGCTGCACAAGGATTACGTGATGAAGAACTGTCCGCACGTGCTGAAAGTCTGGCACTTAACTGCCAACTGACGCAGGCAATTAGCCTGCTCAGTGATGCCAGTTCCCTGGTCAAATTGGGCAGCCTTAAACAGGCGCGTTATGATGCCAGAATTGATCAATTGCGTCAGCTGAATCAACGTTATCGCCAGTATCAAGGCTTGTGAAGCACGATGGTTCATAACTTCAGAATCTCTTTCACGAAAGGGATAGTCAACTTACGTTGTGCCGTGATAGAAGCATGATCCAGCCTGTTGAGGACAATAAACAACGTACGCATTTCTCTGTCCAGACGTTTCAATAGAAAACGGCCTAAGTCTTCCGGCAATTCAAAACCGCGTAATTTGGCCCGTAATTGCAGCGCCTGCAATTTACCGGCATCTGACAACGGTTGTAACTTGTATATTTGACCCCAGTCAAGACGAGACGCCAGATCGGGAAGCTGTAAGTTCAGCCGACGTGGCGTGCAATCCCCGGTAATCAATAAACGGGTGCGCCCTGTTTCAACGATACGATTATAGAGATTAAAAATCGCCATTTCCCAGTGCGCATCACCCGCAATACACTCAATATTATCAATACATACCAAGGCCAGCTCTTCCATACCATCCAATACCTCTGGTACAAACCAGGCACGTTTATCCAAGGGCACATAACCCACGGCGTCACCTTTTTGTGATAATTCTGCACAGGCAGCATGTAACAAGTGGCTACGCCCTCCACCCTCCCGTGACCAAAAGTAAATATAACTGGCATGAACCTGATTAACAGCAGACTGTATTGCAGCTAACAACGAGGGATTTTCCCCGGGATAAAAACTGGCAAAAGTTTCATCATCGGGAAGATAAAGTGGTAACGAAAGCTGTACCGGCGTATTCAGACACACCTCAAAAAAGAACAGCAAAATAACCTGATTTTCATCATATCATGAGCCATTTTTTGTTTGCCCTATTTGGTCCCAAATAGCTTATCGCCCGCATCACCGAGCCCAGGAATAATGTAACCTTTTTCATTCAGCCCTTTATCAATAGCTGCAGTGTATAATTCAACATCCGGATGCGCCTTTTCCAAGGCGCGAATACCCTCAGAGGCCGCAACCAGTACTAATACTTTAACCTGCTGGCAGCCCGCATTTTTTAATAAATCAATGGTTGCTATCATGGAGCCCCCTGTTGCCAGCATGGGATCAACCACCAAAGCCATACGTTCATGAATATCAGAAACCAGCTTGTGAAAATACGGAACCGGTTGTAATGTTTTTTCATTACGATAAATACCCACCAGACTGATACGTGCATTGGGTATATTCTCAAGTACTCCCTCCATCATACCAAGGCCAGCACGCAATATCGGCACCAAGGTAATTTTTTTGCCTTTAATTTGCTCAATATCAACCGGTCCACACCAACCCTTAATGGTCACTTTTTCGGTCTCTAAATCAGCCGTGGCAACATAAGTCAGTAAACTGCCTACTTCAGAGGCTAGTTCTCGAAAACGTTTAGTACTGATATCGCTTGCACGCATTAAACCCAGTTTGTGCTGTACCAGAGGGTGTTTCACCTCAACGAGTTTCATTGTTTTCTCCCAATTTACGGTGAATTGCATCGGCAATCAAACATGGCAAAATAATAACCTCTTTTATTACAAGTGATACTTTGCCTGATACCGATAATACGATGTATTCGATTGGCTTTCGCAAAAAGCAATCCGTAACCTTGTTACAGGCTCTGCACATCAGGTGCGTCCGCCTTTTATTATTACAAACAATCAATCGGAGATATTATCAACAAATACCGGTAATAATTAAACAAAATCACTTTATTTCCTGTTCATCTCTGACAATAATAATGTCTGAAGACATGCAATACTCAGACATGCCATTAAAATGGAGTGACCATGAGTCAGGAAACGTGCTATGTCGAAAAAGAACTCAGTTGGTTATCTTTTAATGAAAGGGTACTGCAGGAAGCTGCTGATAAAAATAACCCCCTGATCGAACGCATGCGTTTTCTTGGTATTTATTCCAATAACCTGGATGAATTTTATAAAGTCCGTTTTGCTGATCTTAAAAGACGCATCTTAATTCGTACCGAACAAGGTTCAGGCGGAGCATCACAGCGTTTATTAAGAAAAATCCAGGCAAAAGTTGTTAAGGCCGATCAGAAATTCAACCGTCTCTACAACACTCTTCTGTTAGAGATGGCCCGTAACCGAATCTTTTTAATCAACGAACATCAGATTTCAGAAAACCAACAACGCTGGTTATTACAATATTTTAAACAGCATCTTCGTCAGCACATTACACCGATATTAATTAATCACGAAACAAATCTGATCCAGTTCTTAAAAGACGACTACACCTATCTGGCCGTGGAAATTATTCGTGGTCAGCATATTGAATATGCCTTGCTGGAAATTCCTGCAGATAAAGTCTCTCGTTTTGTCAATCTGCCACCGGAAACATTACGTCGTCGTCATTCAATGATATTACTGGATAACATTCTACGTTATTGTCTGGATGAAATTTTTAAAGGGTTTTTCGATTACGATACACTCAATGCCTATTCCATGAAAATGACACGGGATGCAGAATACGATCTGGTGACTGAAATGGAATCCAGCCTGTTAGAACTGATGTCGTCCAGCCTGAAACAGCGCCTGACTGCAGAGCCCGTACGTTTTGTTTATCAGAGTGATATGCCTGACGAAATGGTCGAGCTGCTGCGTGGGAAATTAGGGCTGTCTAATGATGATTCAGTAATTGCAGGAGGCCGCTACCATAATTTCAGGGACTTTGTTAATTTTCCCAATGTTGGGAACAGCAATCTGGTCTATGCACCCACACCGCGCTTACGTCATCTCTGGTTTAATAAATTTCGTAACGGTTTTGATGCCATACGTGAACGGGATATTTTGCTTTATTATCCGTATCATACTTTTGCCCACGTGCTGGAGTTATTGCGCCAGGCATCATTCGATCCCTGTGTACTGACGATAAAAATCAACATCTACCGTGTCGCCAAAGACTCACGTATTATTGAATCGATGATCCATGCCGCCCACAATGGTAAAAAAGTGACCGTGGTGGTCGAATTACAGGCTCGTTTTGACGAAGAGGCCAATATTCACTGGGCAAAAAGCCTGACGGCAGCGGGTGTACATGTCATTTTCTCGGCACCCAGATTGAAAATCCATGCCAAGTTATTCCTTATCTCCCGTCGGGAAGGGGATAAAATCATACGCTATGCCCATATTGGTACTGGTAATTTTAATGAAAAAACAGCACGTCTCTATACGGATTATTCTCTGCTAACCGCCGTTGCCTGTATTACCAATGAAGTGCGCCGGGTTTTTAATTTTATAGAAAATCCTTATCTGCCGGTCAAATTTGAACATCTCATGGTATCACCTCAGAACTCACGATTAATGCTGTATCAACTGATCGATCAAGAAATTACTCATGCCATGGCCGGTGAAACATCAGGAATTACATTAAAACTGAATAATCTGGTGGATAAGGATCTGGTAGATAGACTCTATCGTGCATCGAGTGCCGGTGTCCCAATCCGCTTGTTAATACGTGGCATGTGTTCATTAATCCCCAATTTACCCGGCATCAGCGAAAACATTCAGGCCACGAGCATTGTCGACCGCTATCTTGAGCACGATAGAATTTATGTATTTGAAAATAATGGAAATAAATTAGTTTATCTCTCATCTGCTGACTGGATGACACGTAACATTGATTACCGAATTGAAGTTGCCGTAGCATTACTGGATCCCAGATTAAAACAACAAATACTGGATATTCTGGAACTCCTGTTCAACGACACCATAAAAGCTCGTCATATTGATAAAAAACTCAGTAATCGCTACGTACTTTTCGGTAACCGGGGCAAAATGCGTGCTCAGATCGCTATTTATAACTATTTAAAAAATCTGGAACAACCAGATCACCAAGCTTGATACTATGCCACTTATCAATAATACCACTACGCAATCCCAGGAAATTGCAGCAATAGATCTTGGTTCAAACAGTTTTCATATGGTTATTGCCCGCATCGTCAACGGCGCCATTCAGGTTCTCGGTCGATTAAAACAACGCGTTCATCTGGCTGATGGGTTCGATAACAACCGTATCCTCAGTGAACAGGCAATTGAACGAGGCTTATCCTGCCTTGCTCTGTTTGCTGAACGCCTGCAAGGTTTTCCCGCTAAAAATGTCTGTATTGTCGGCACCCATGCTCTGCGCGAAGCCGCTAACACAGAGACTTTTCTTAAACGGGCAGCACAGATCATTCCCTATCCCATCGAAATTATTTCCGGTCATGAAGAAGCACGACTGATCTTTATGGGTGTCGAACACACGCAACCGGAGAAAGGTCGCAAACTGGTTATTGATATTGGTGGCGGTTCTACCGAACTGATCATCGGTGCAAATTTCGAGCCATTACTCATAGACAGTAGAAATATGGGGTGTGTCAACTTCAGAAAACAATTTTTTTCCCAAGGTGACAACAACCCCATCCACTTTCAACGCGCCCGTCTGGCCGCCATTCAAATGCTGGAAGATCTGTCCTGCCGGTATCGACGTCACGGATGGGAATATGCGTTAGGGGCATCCGGGACTATCAAAACCATACAGGAAGTGTTAACGGCAAGAGGCTATAAAGACGGTTTGATCACCCTAGAACGCCTGGAAATGCTGGTTGAGCAGGTAGCAAAATTCGGACGATTCGAGGCCCTCGACCTGCCTGGACTGTCCGAAGAACGCAAGCCCGTCTTCATCCCGGGGCTGGCCATTTTATGTGGTGTTTTTGACGCGCTGGCCATTCAAGAGTTACAACTATCCCATGGCGCCCTGCGCGAAGGCGTACTCTATGGAATGGTTGATCGTTTCTGTCATCAGGATATCCGTCAACGCACGGCCACAAGCATGGCCGAACACTATAATATTGACAGGAAACAGGCCAGACGTGTACTGAAAACCACAGAGCAACTCTACGATCAGTGGTCAAGACAAAATACCGAACTGGCCAATACACAGTTGGAAGCTTTGTTAAAGTGGGCAGCCATGCTGCATGAAGTGGGTTTAAATATTAATCACACGGGTATGCATCGCCATTCCGCGTATATCTTACAACACACCAACTTACCCGGTTTTAATCAGGAACAACAACTCTTACTGGCTACCCTGGTGCGTTTCCACCGTAAGGCAATAAAGCTGGAGGAACTTCCAAAACTGCATCTGTTCAAAAAGAAACACTATCTACCTTTAATTCAATTACTACGGCTCGCTGTGTTACTCAATAACCAACGTCAAGCAGTGACTAAACCGCAACACTTAACCTTAATCACCGATAGCAACTATTGGACATTATACTTTCCTCATGGCTATCTGACGCAAAATACACTGGTGCAACTTGATCTTGAGCAAGAGCAGCACTGTTGGAATGATGTTGTTGGCTGGAAGCTGACCATTGCACAAAACGATAATCCCGACGAGGAAGCGTGCTATTCTGAATGACGCTAATATTATCGCCAAGCGCTTGCTTGATTCAGGCTGTCAATATCATTATGCTCCAGCTTCAGCGTTGCTGCCTGTACCAGCTCAGATAACTGCTCCAACGATGTCGCACTGACAATGGGCGCAGTAATACCTGGGCGTGCTATCTGCCAAGCCAACGCGACCTGAGCGTGTGTCGCCTGGTATTTCTCAGCGATGTGATCGAGTGCTGCCAGAATTTTTTGTCGTTGCGCGTTTCGCCGGGCAGATCCTGCGCGTGGGGCTGTTCGCGCAGCCGCGGACCTACAAGGCCTGGGTTCGCTA
>CAZBYB010000059.1:8225-12724 GCA_964496225.1 uncultured Yersinia sp.
CGGTATTTCCCGGACAAAAAACCTCTCGCCAGCGCATAATAATTGATAACGCCCACCTGTTGCTGTATCACCAAGGGCTCCAGCGCACACTCATACCCCTCACGGTCATATAAATTATATTCTGGTTGTAGGGATTCATAACGTGCCAGCCCATGTTGTTTACTGATCTCCAGTGCCTGAAGCAGACGTTCAGCACTGTAATTAGAAGCGCCAATGGCTCTGACTTTTCCTTCCTTAATCAGAGCATCAAAAGCCTCCAACGAAGCCTGTAATGGCGTATTTTTATCATCTTCATGGGACTGATATAGATCGATATAATCGGTCTGCAAGCGACGTAAAGAATCTTCCACCGCCTGTCGGATATAGCGAGGTGACAAACCCGCTTTACCTTCCCCCATCGGTTTACCGACCTTAGTCGCAATAATCACCTGATCCCGTTGCTTCCTTTTTTTCAACCAATGTCCAATAATGGTTTCAGACTCACCACCCTGATTACCGGTAACCCAACGAGAATAAACATCAGCGGTATCGATAAAATTAAGCCGATGCGCAAGCAAGGCGTCCAACAAACTGAATGCCCTCTCCTGAGGCACTGTCCAACCAAAAACATTACCGCCAAACACCAACGCGGGTATTGAAATACCGGAATGTCCTAAGATTTTATTGTTCATCGCAATCTCATGAAATGATAATGATAAGGTTAAGCATTCATTTTTTTATAATTATAATCGTAAAATAATCACAAGGCATTATTTAACCTTATGCTTTAACTGCAATTACCCTTAAATAGGTCACACTTGATACACCGTCAGGCCCTAAAAACTTGCTCTGGATCATGCCTGGCCAGCACAAAGGAAAAAATACAAACAGCAACAGTGTTTGATGTCCTACACCTGAAATGAAGTGTTCCATTATCATAACCTGCAAGTCAACACCGTTAAATCTTGAACTTTGACTTGGATGGGCCGGTAAACTTTTTTCAAAAAACGCAGAAAACAATCCATCTTATTAAATTAGCAATACAAAAAACAGTTAACTTGGAGTTGTACCATGCCGATAAGTTAGCAATACAAAAAACAGTTAACATGGAGTTGTACCATGCCAATGAGATTACTCAAACGAATCAGTAAAACATCACTTCTTAATACACTAACGAATACTCATATTAATAATATCACTCCGTATTCCGATGCAGATAAAACGGTCCTTAATCGTCTCACATGTGGACTTTATGCACATTACAAAATTAAAAAAAATGTTTTCTCAAAATTAATGATAACTGAATCAATACTCAGAGAATTTGATAAAAATGAAAAGGTTGATGCCTCTATATGCATTATGATAGACAATAAAACACTCGTCATATCAGAACGTGCTGGCTCCGTTGAACTTTCATTCGATGGAGAAAATAATACGTTAGATAATATGACATTAAAAAATTTTATCACCAGAATAAAAGTTGACAGGGTAGTCAACGCTGGATCATATGGTATACCCGTCCCTGGAAGAGAGCAGTTATCTAATATTGATCTACAGGGTGCAGACCTCAGTAAGGCTAATCTGACCGGTGCCAGTCTGGCAGGTGTCAATCTCACCGGTGTCAATCTGACCAATGCTAATCTGACCGATGTCAATTTAAATTTTGCTAATCTGACCGGTGTCAACCTCACCGGTGTTAATTTGATCGGTGCCAATTTGACTGGTGTCAGCCTGGCAGGGTTCAATCTGATCGGCGTTAATCTGACCGGTGCTAATCTGATGGGTACCAATCTGACGGGCGTCAATCTGACCGGTGCCAATTTGACAAATACCAATCTGACGGGCGCCAACCTGACCGGTGCCAATCTGACCGGTGTCAATCTGGCATACGCTGATCTCAAAGCAGCCAACCTCACCGGTGTTAATCTGACGGGTTTTAATCTGACGTGTGCCAATCTGACCAGTGTCAATCTGACTTATGCCTGCCTGACAGGGGCTAATTTAACGGGTGCCAATTTGACCGCTGTTAATCTGACCGGTGCCAATTTAACCAGTGTTAATCTGACCAGTGCCAATCTGATCGGCGCCAACCTCACCGGTGTTAATCTGGCCGGTGCCAGTTTAACCGGTGCCAATCTGACGGATGCCAATTTGACCGGTGTCAGTCTGGCAGGGTTCAATCTGACCGGTGTCAGTCTGATGGGCGTCAATATGGAATTTGCCAAACTGGAAGGTGCCAGTTTGATGGGTGTCAGCATGATAAATGCCAATCTGAAATTTACTAATCTGAAATTTACCAAATTGATAGGAGTAAGTCTGACAGGTGCTAATCTGACCGGTGCCAATCTGACCGGTGCTAATTTGGCGGGTATCAATCTGACGGGCGCTAATCTAACCGGTGTTAGTCTGACGCATACTGATCTTGTTGGTACTAATCTGACTGATACCACTATTAGCCTTTCACTACCCAATCAATGGGATGAAGCAACATTAGATAAGTATTTAAATCATCTATCTAATGGAAATAGCCTATTCATGACAATCAATCGCATTGATGAATCCTTCCTCAACGTTAAAATAAAATTGATGCATCAAATAATTGGCTCAATAAACCAGACAGATATTGCATTGTCTACGTTTAATAAAAATTTCTTATCTTGTTTGAATCAAAATTATCTCAATGACAATAAAATAAGAAAATTTCTAACCAAAAATATTTTTAAGCCAACAATAATAAAAGCAAATACAGAATCATGGATAGAAACGAACATCCATGTATGTGACGCATTCTTAAAAATCGTTGAATCCGCACATAATTTTGAAAATTTCACAACAAAAAATAATGGGTTTTTTATACAATTGATCCTGAATAGTATCTCCTCAAGTCATGAAAATATTATCAACAAGGCCAACAGCTTGTATGGACGTTACTTATCACTGGAAAGAATAAAACCTTACACGCAACAGGAAGATTTTGGTGATTATGGAACACATAAAGTGAATTGGGCTAATAAAAACGCATGCAACTGCATATTAGTTTGCGGTGATAAAACAATTATTATTTCTGTCGATAGCTTATCTAAGATGTTAAATCCACCTGTTGATGACATATTCGTTACGTGGAATCGTTTCTTCCTCTACGATGAAGATGGTATAAAAAACACATCGCCATACGATCTTGAAGCACTGTTTAAAGAATTTAAGATATTCGATATACAATATCAGCTTGCCAAAAAAAAAGAAAAACTTGTAGAAGTGCTTAATACAATTACATTGACTAAATACCATAATGATATACCCACCACTGAAACAGTGGTTCAAGAAAAAACGTCATTGGAATTTAACCATGAAAATAAATTCAAAATGACACCTTCACATACCACTGACACGGGTGAAATAATACGATCATCAGCCCGGCGTTCGCGCACTCAAAAATAAATGAAAATTCAATCTCTAACGAATTTCAATGTATCGAATGCGGGCAAGCACTTTTAATGACAGCATCGGCGCAATCAGGGTTACCATGAATATTCCGTGAATTTTAATACCTGATTTACCTGCTGCCCATGAAACAAAAAAAAGCCCTCACCCTAACGTCTGCACAACACACAATGATCCAGCAGGCAGTGGCCCTGCACCAGGCCGGAAAGCTGGATGAAGCCGGGCAACACTACCGCAAACTGCTCATCACACTGCCTGCCTGCTCCCTGCTACTGACCAATCTGGGTATCCTGGCCCTCCAGCAAGGCAGGTATGAAGATAGTGTCAACATACTGAGCAAATCATTACAGACGGATCCTGACCAGCCCGTAGCACTGAGTAATCTGGGTAATACCTTGCGAGCGTTAAAACGTCCGCAAGAAGCGCTAACTTATTATGAACAGGCACTCGCTCTCAAACCTGATCTGACAGATACCTGGTTCAGTCTGGCCATGGTTCTGCACGAGTTAAAACGTCTGGAAGAAGCACTAGCTTGTTATGAACGGGTACTCACCTTCACACCGGACCTGACTGATGTCTGGCTCCATCGGGCCGCGGTTCTGCACGAATTAAAACGCCCGGAAGAGGCACTAACCTGTTATGATCGTGCTCTTACCCTCAAACCTGATCTTGCCGATGCCTGGTCCAGCCGTGCCATCATTCTGCAAGCATTAAAATGCCCTGAAGAGGGACTAGTCTGTTATGAGCGCGCACTCGCTCTTAATCCCAATCTCGTGGAAGCCTGGTACAATCGCGGCAATATCCTGCATGACTTAAAACGTTCACAAGAGGCACTGGCCTGTTATGACCGCGCCCTTGCCATTAATCCCAACTTTGTGGAAACCTGGTGCAATCGCGGTAATATCCTGCAGGACTGGGACCGTCCACAGGAAGCACTGGCCTGTTATGAACGCGCACTTGCCCTCAACCCCAATTTTGTGGAAGCCTGGTCCAATTGCGGCAGTATTCTCAATAGCTTGAAACGCCCCGAAGAAGCACAGGCCTGTTATGACCGCGCTATCGCCCTGCGCGCCGACTAT
>CAZBYB010000060.1:0-12628 GCA_964496225.1 uncultured Yersinia sp.
ATAATATACTCGATTATGGAAAAAGTGAAATTGAACAATGGCATTGAAATGCCTATTTTAGGTTATGGTGTTTATCAGGTTACGCCTGAAGAGTGTGAACGTTGCGTGTCGGATGCAATCAGTGTGGGCTATCGTTCTATTGATACGGCACAAGCCTATCATAACGAAGAAGGTGTTGGAAATGCAATCAGTAAATGCGGCGTACCACGTGGGGAACTGTTCATCACTACAAAAGTATGGATTTCAAATGCCGGTTACGAAAAAGCTAAAGCTGCTATTGATAGAGCGATTATTCTATCCGTTAATGGCTAATCCATCAGATCACAGGATTGGCTGATAGTAAATATAGCAGTCGTGGCACGAGATATTCTGGGCCTCTTCTTAAAACAACTTATCTACATGCTGAAAATATTATCGTATAGGTTGTTTTCTTATTGCAGTATTGTATGCAGATTTTCTGTATGTATGTTTTTGATTGGGATTTTGAGTAATTCCCGGATCAAAAGCCGTTGGTCGCTGTTTTTCAGCCAAAAGGCATACAATGGTCGAACTATCGCTGGTGTATCAGGCCAAGCCATCAGTTGTGGGTATTTTTCTCCCCAGTGTTGCGGTAACCAGACACAACCACCGGTTGTTTCCAGTAACTGATGTGCCAGGTAAGCGGAAGTTGTTGTAAGCACCGTTATCTGTTCATTCAGGTTATGTTCCTGTTGATGGGGGCCGCCACCCCATTTAAGCTTAATGTACGGTATGTTATCTGCTCTGATCTTTTGGGCTGATGAGTAGAGCTGTAATGAGAGCTTTCCCAGCAATTGACTTTCCAGTTCATCCATCCGGGATAAATCCGTGGTAATGAGAAGATCAATTTCCCTTTCATATAATTGCGTTATCAACAGTTTCCTCGGGGCTATCTGAGTTTCAACCCGTAATGATTTTTGTTGTAGACAAAGCACCTGTAACCAGGGTGTAAGATAAGCCTCCCATAATGAGGCTATAGCACCGATGGAAATGGTTGCATCTGAATGTGAATGCATGACCTCTTTTTTGGCCAATTGCCATGTATTCATGAGAGTTTCAGCATAAGGTACCAAGCGTTCACCTGCCGGAGTTAAGCGGATATTATTTTTATGACGGGTGAATAAATGTACGCCTAACTGTTGTTCTAACTGGCGAATACGAAAACTCACTGTAGATTGGGTTAGATATAAGGATTCTGCTGCACGACCAAAATGACGCGTTTTTCTGACTTCCAGAAATGTTTTCAGTAATTCAGTATCCACATATTTCTCCAAATTATTTTTATCGTTAGGATTTAAACTTTTTGTTTTACACAATGTCAAGCCTATCTAATACTCCGCGCCATAAGTCACACTATTGTGAAAGAATGGGGAGCGTGTCACATGTCGGACAGTTTCAGCACAATTAATCGGTTTTTTGATAATAAATATTACCCGCGCGGTTTTTCCCGCCATGGTGATTTAACGATTAGAGAAGCAGAATTATTGGAGCGGTGCGGTTTTGCTTTTAGTGAACTGGATTCAGGTAGGCGTAAACCGGTGAATGAAGAAGAAGCCAGGTTCGTTGCGGTATGTCGTGGAAAATCGTTACCTGAAACGGAACAGGAGAAAGTATGGATAAAGTATCTGGCGCGTATTAAGAAACCAAAACGTTTTCATACTCTCTCGGGCGGTAAGCCGCAAATGGATGTGGTGGAAGATTATACTGAAAGTGAGGATTAATGATTAAGGGATATCTATCTTGAATTACCCGGGTTGCCCGGTGTCGCTGTATTTCATGGCGAGCTGTTATGTAATCGCAAAAATAAACGATCCATACAGCGATAGCTAATGGCTTCAGAGAGATGTGTGCGCTGGATATTATCCTGATGTGCTAAATCAGCCAGGGTTCTTGCCACTTTTAGGATGCGATGCCAGGCGCGTACAGATAACCCCAATTTTATTAGTACCTGTTCCAGAAATTGCGCATCTGCTGATGTTAAATGACAAAAGATTTCTATCTCTTTGTTGGTCAGGTGAGCATTAATCTTTCCTGCACGATTGAGTTGTCGCGATCGTGCATTCAATACACGTAGTTTAATGGTATGACTGCTTTCTCCATTATTTTTTTGTAGTCTTAACATCCCGGCAGGTAATAAGGGGACCTCAATGGATAAATCAAATCTGTCGAGGAAGGGCCCGGATAATTTTGACAGATAACGCAGTATCTGCTGTGGTGGTGTTCTGCTGTATGTGCCTTGATAGTGACCAGTAGGACTGGGATTCATGGCGGCAATGAGTTGAACACGGGCCGGGAAACAGACTTTTGCATTAGCCCTGGAGATCACGATTTCCCCTGACTCCAGTGGTTCACGGAGCGAATCTAAAACTCGTCGTTCAAATTCAGGTAATTCGTCCAGGAATAGTACCCCATTGTGTGCTAATGAAATTTCACCTGGACGGGGTAAAGAGCCACCACCAACCAATGCCGCCATTGAAGAACTGTGATGGGGAGCACGAAAAGGGCGTGCCCGCCAGGGCGGTAAAGGTGTATTCAAATGCAACAAGCTGGATATGGCCGCGGTCTCCAGGGCTTCTTCGTCGGTCAGAGGTGGTAATAAACCATTTAAGCGACTGGCTAGCATAGTCTTACCCGTACCAGGTGGGCCTAGCAGGAGCAGGTTATGCCCGCCAGCAGCAGTGACTTCAAGAGCACGTTTAGCCTGTTCCTGGCCAATGATGTCCTGCAGATCTAAGGTAGTTTCCTGAGGTGTATCCGTTGTTATAAAGACAATGGGGGTGAGTTTTTTCTCCCCGTGCAGGAAACCACAAACTTCCAGTAGATGGCTGGCTGTCAGCGCATTGCTTGTGGGGATCATCGCCATTTCATGGCTGTTATCGGTTGCCAGTATTAATTGTCGGTTGTCTTTAACGGCGGCGAGAGCGCAAGGAATTGTACCATTAACGCGACGCAGCTGACCGGAAAGCGCTAATTCACCTAAAAATTCATAATGCATTAACTGCGCAGCAGGTATTTGCTCTGAGGCGGCGAGTATCGCCAGGGCAATGGGCAAATCATAACGTCCCCCTTCTTTGGGGAGATCTGCAGGAGCGAGATTAACAGTGATTCTTTTTGCGGGGAAAGTAAAACCACTATTGAGCAAAGCGCTGCGTACTCGGTCTTTGGCTTCTTTTACCGTTGCTTCAGGTAACCCAACAAGCGTCAGCCCAGGTAAGCCATTACTGATATGGACTTCAACGGATACAGTTAGTGCCTGTATTCCAATGGTTGCTCGTGTATAAACAACAGCCAGCGACATAGGTATCTATCCTCGTAGCATGAGGATATCATGCGCCCCTTTTTTATGAAGGGACACAGTTTGCATGGCTGTGATAGGAACAGAAAAAATATTACTGAAATTGGCATTGGAGGCTGGATTTTTTGCTGTGTATATCGCACTGTTATCGCTAGCGTAACGTATGAAAAATTAGAATAATGCAGACGGTTTTGAATGGGGGTGCATGTTGCACTGACTGCGCATTTTATTATTTTCCTGACGACAGGAAAAAATACTATCTTCAGGGTAAATGTAACAAGGAAAAATAAGGTATGACGCATAAAGCAGATTACATTTGGTTTAATGGTGAAATGGTAAAATGGGCGGAAGCAAAAGTTCATGTTATGTCGCATGCGTTGCATTACGGCACCTCAGTTTTTGAAGGGATTCGTTGTTACGATTCCCACCTTGGTCCGGTGGTATTTCGGCACCGCGAACATATGCAACGGTTGCACAATTCTGCCAAAATTTATCGTATGCCAGTCACACAATCCGTCGATGAATTAATGTCGGCCTGTCGTGAAACATTGCGTAAAAATAGGCTGAGCAGTGCTTATATTCGTCCTCTGGTATTCATCGGTGATGTTGGTGTGGGAGTGAATCCGCCTGCAGGCTATAAAACGGAAGTGATCATTGCTGCTTTTCCCTGGAAAACGTATCTGGGCCCAGAGGCCATGGAGCAAGGTATTGATACTATAGTCTCTTCATGGCGTCGCGTGGCCGCGGATACCATCCCTACGACGGCAAAGGCTGCAGGGAATTATCTTTCATCTCTATTGGTGGGCGGTGAGGCGCGCCGTTATGGTTATCATGAAGGTATTGCGCTGGACGTCCATGGCTATCTTTCTGAAGGGGCAAGTGAAAATTTATTTGAAGTGAAAGAGGGTGCCTTGTTTACGCCACCGGTGATTTCTGCTTCTCTGCCAGGGATTACCCGTTCTACCATTATCACACTGGCAAAAGATGCAGGTCTCAAAGTACATGAACAGGTGCTGTCGCGTGAATCCCTCTATCTGGCCGATGAAGTATTTATGTCAGGCACTGCAGCGGAAATTGTTGCTGTGCGCACTGTTGATGATATACCGGTAGGTATGGGTAAACCAGGTCCCATTACCAAACAACTCCAGCAGGCATTTTTTGGTCTGTTTACCGGTAAAACTGAAGATAAATGGGGTTGGTTAGATAAGATCAATGCCTGATATCAGGTAAGTGGCAATTCCATATAATAATCCGGCAAGCACAATTGAAACAGGCAAAGTTAATATCCATGCCAGCATAATATTTTTTACCGTTTTCGTTTGTATGCCACCGGCTGCCAGCATAGTGCCCGTGACTGCAGAGGACAGCACTTGAGTGGTAGAAACTGGCATGCCGGTATAACTGGCTATACCGATACCAATTGCTGCAGTCATTTGGGCAGAGACCCCTTGAGCGTAACTCATTCCTCTTTTGCCAATTTTTTCACCAATCGTAGTGGTAACACGTTGCCATCCAATCATGGTCCCTAGAGACAGTGCCAGCGCGACAGCAATAATAATCCAGATGGGTGCATATTCAACAGGTTGCAGGAGATCCTTACGTAGATCGCTGAGAAAACGTTTATCTTCAGTACTGATCCCCGGTATTTTCATGATGGTGCCTGTCGTTTCAGCCAGACACATCAATAGACGACGCGTATCGCTACGTTGCTCTACCGTTAATTCAGCGTAGTCTTGCCGATGGGCTAAGAGTTTTTGTGCCTGTTTAAGTGCTGTGATGGAACAGGATAGGCAGGAATGGTCACAGTGCGATGATTTCTGTGCAGGTGTCAGTACTTGTACGGGGCCCGGTGGCGTTAATACCGTCGCTTGTGTCAGTAGCTTGGTATTTTGCTGATAATATTGCTCCAGGTGGACTATAGCATTACGGGTACGGGCAATATCGTAGCTGGTTGCTTGCATATTGACGATAAAACCTGCCGGGGCAATGCCCATCAACACCAGCATTATTAGACCAATCCCTTTTTGCCCATCATTGGCACCATGAGAAAAACTAACACCAATAGCGGATAAGATAAGCGCAGTACGCGTCCAGAAAGGTGGTTTACGTTTACCATCTTTTTTTTCACGGTCAGCAGGGGTAAAGTGAATACGCTGGCGTTTTTTGGTGCCATTCCAGTAACGACGCAGAAAAAATACCATTAAGCCTGCAACCAATAGACCTATGCATGGTGACAGCAACAATGACATAAAAATACGTATCATCTTGGGAAGGTTCAGTGCTTCCACCATGGAAGTATTGGTTATGATGGCATTGGTCAGGCAAACACCGATAATGGCGCCAATCAGTGTGTGAGAGCTGGATGCAGGCAAACCGCAATACCAGGTGCCGAGATTCCAGATGATGGCTGCCAGTAACAGGGAAAACACCATTGCCAAGCCATGGGAAGAGTTCAGATTCAACAGAAGATCAGTAGGCAGTAAATGGACGATGGCGTAAGCGACACTCAAACCACCCAACAGGACCCCAAGAAAATTAAATACCCCAGACATGACGACTGCAAGTTGTGCTTGCATGGCACGAGTATAAATGAGTGTCGCAACGGCATTTGCGGTATCGTGAAAACCATTAATGGCTTCGTAGAATAACACGAACACGAGCGCAAGCACTAACATTGCGCTGGTGTGGAAGTCCAAGCTGATGAAAAAATGTAGCATAAAAGTTGCACCGTTGCTGTACATTAACGCGGCGCATTATCAGTGAGAATGGGGGGCTTGGAAAAGAAAAATATGCATTATTTTTAATATTTATGCGGATGAGAATCAGATAACTATTATATTAACGAATAATATCATTGAATTAGGGCTTATTTGTGTCACGTGTTCTTCGTTCCACTCGAGTGAGGTTACCGATGAGAGGAAGATCATGATGAATCATTTTTTCATAAAATGACAGGAAAACACGGTTTAACCTGTTGAGATGGTTTGTAATAAACTAAGCTTGTTTGTCCACTTTTTTCAGGGAAAGCATTTTGTCGGCTTTAACACGAGCAAGCCCAAGCCAGTTGTTAAAAAAGACGGTTTAACCCATTAAGTGCTGCAACCCGATAAGCTTCAGCCATGCTTGGGTAATTAAAGGTCGTATTGACAAAATATTCGATGGTATTACTTTTCCCTTTCTGCTCCATAATCGCCTGGCCAATGTGAATAATCTCGGCAGCACGCTCGCCAAAACAGTGAATTCCCAAAATTTGTCGAGTTTCCCGATGAAACAAAATTTTTAAACTCCCTACATTCATACCAACGATTTGTGCACGTGCCAGATGCTTGAATTGTGCGCGCCCTACTTCATAGGGAATTTTTAAGGTAGTGAGTTCCTGTTCAGTTTTACCGACAGAACTTATCTCGGGAATGGTATAGATACCGGTTGGAATGTCATTGATGAGATGGGTATTTGCTTCTCCATTCAGGATGATTCGCGCTGCAATTCGCCCCTGATCATAGGCCGCTGAAGCCAGACTTGGATAACCGATGACATCACCCACAGCATAAATATGTGGCAGAGCTGTCTGGTACATGCTGTTTACTTTCAGTAAACCCCGATCATTAACTTCAATATTGATGTTTTCCAGTTTCAGTGTATGGGTGTTACCTGTACGGCCATTAGCATAGAGCAGGCAATCTGCTTTGACTTTTTTGCCGGATTTAAGATGGACAATAACGCCATTCTCAACACCCTCTATTGCTGAAAATTCTTCGTTATGCCGAATGACGACGCCGTTATTCCAGAAATGGTAAGAAAGGGCATCGGACATTTCTTGATCAAGGAAGGCCAGTAAGCGATCACGTGTATTAATTAAATCAATTTTTACATTTAATCCCCTGAAAATAGAGGCATATTCGCAACCAACCACACCAGCGCCATAAATAATGACATGTTTAGGTTCGTGGTTAAGTTGTAAAATGGAATCACTGTCGTAAATACGCGGATGATTAAAATCGACCCCTTGAGGTTGGTAGGGACAGGATCCTGTGGCTATCACAATATGGTCAGCATGCAGGCTATCGTAAGTACCATCTTCATACGCTACATTAACTGTATGGGCATCGAAAAAAGTGGCATCTCCTGAGAATACTTTGCAATCATTACGATCATAAAAACCTTGCCGCATTCGTACTTGTTGGTTAATAACGGTGTCAGTATGGCGTAAGATATCAGCAAAAGAAGAACTGAGCGTCCGTGAATTGTCACTGTAAAGCGGATTTTGGTTGAACTCAATAATACGACTGACAGCATGACGTAGCGCTTTGGAAGGAATGGTACCCCAGTGAGTACAGCCACCGCCTACACTTTTGTATCTTTCGATAACCGCAACCCGTATTCCTTGTTTAACCAAACCCATGGCGGCGCCTTCCCCACCGGGACCGGAGCCAATGATAATGGCATCAAAATGAACATGTTGTCGTGTCATGTAACGATGGCCTATTTTGTACAGAATAACAACTAAATATTAACATTATTTAGCTCATAACCCAACAATGTTTACGTATCCTTGTATTAGGTTATCATGGCGATGTTTGATATCACCGCCAGGCTGTGTTGTATCGATGATATTAGTATCATAGCAGGTCAGGCAAAATTGGGTACAATGCAGGATGTTAATAGCATCAGAAGAAAACGAATATCTTTGAATACGATTATGGGTATCAGGGCACAACAAAAGGAACGTACGCGTCGTTCTCTTGTCGAAGCAGCATTCAGCCAGCTGAGCGCTGAACGTAGTTTTTCCAGTTTGAGCCTGCGTGAGGTATCACGCGAAGCGGGTATTGCTCCTACTTCCTTTTATCGTCATTTCCGTGATGTAGACGAACTTGGATTGACTATGGTGGATGAAAGCGGTTTGATGCTGCGCCAGTTAATGCGCCAGGCCCGCCAGCGTATTGCTAAAGGTGGCAGTGTTATTCGTACTTCAGTGGCCATATTTATGGAGTTTATTGACAGCAATCCCAATGCATTTCGTTTGTTATTACGTGAGCGATCCGGGACTTCAGCGGCGTTTCGTGCAGCGGTAGCCCGTGAGATTCAGCACTTTATTGCTGAACTTGCTGATTACCTGGAATTGAAAAATAGCATGCCGCGTAGCTTTACTGAAGCACAGGCACAGGCGATGGTCACTATTGTGTTTAGTGCCGGAGCAGAAGCACTGGACGTGGATGTTGTACAGCGGCGGAAACTGGAGGAGCGCTTAGTGTTACAGCTACGGATGATTTCCAGAGGTGCCGGCTATTGGTCCCGTCGGGAACAGATGTAATAAAGGCTCGTAACACCAGCGCAGATAGGAAAAAACTCATAGCCTGCGCTATTGTTCCTGTTTCCGGTGCCGATCAAGACGCTTTTCCAATAACAAACCACACTCCATATGATGGGTGTAAGGAAACTGATCAAACAATGCCAGATGGCTGATATCATGCGTGTCTTTCAGCAGGATCAGATTGTTGCACAAAGTTTGAGGATTACAGGAGATATACAGGATCTTGGGATACGTTTGCAAAAGCCTAATCGTTTCATTATCCAAGCCACAACGTGGCGGATTGACGAAAACGGTTTCGTAATGGTACTCCGTTAATTCCAGATTTTTTAACCGATTAAAGTTGCGTACACCCTGTATAGCTTGAATGAACTCTGTTGTTGACATACGCACGATACGTACGTTATCAATCTGATTGATAGCGATATTATAGTGTGCAGCTGCCACTGACGCTTTCGCTATTTCAGTTGCCAGGACGCGCCGGAAATTACTGGCTAGTGCTAAAGAGAAATTGCCATTCCCACAATACAATTCCAACAAATCACCTTGTGACGATACGGTGATTCTGGTTGCCCATTCCAGCATATGAACGTTGATGGCTGCGTTAGGTTGGGTAAAGCTATTTTCTACTTGACGATAAATTATTTCCCTACCTGCAACGGGTAAAATCTCATCGACACCTTCCTGATCCAACAGGATTTTTAATCTGGATGCACGTCCAATCAGCTGCAGATCGAACCCCGCTTTGCGTAACTGATCACGTAAGGCGATGGCATGCTGTCGCCATTCATCGTCCAATGGGCGGTGATAGAGCATGGAGGCAATGATTTTACCGCTTCGGGTGGCAAGATAGTCAATTTGAAAGAGCTTATTGCGTAAAACAGGCTGCCGTTTAATGCTGGCAATCAGCGCTGTCATTAAACGGTTAATCAACATACAGGCGGCAGGGAATTGTTTGACCGTGATACGCTGCTTGGTTTGAGGATCAAACAGGACATGCCAGAGTTCCTCGCCTTCATGCCAGATGCGAAATTCTGCACGCATACGGTAATGGCTAACCGGTGAACGGAATACCTCTGGTGCAGGTGCCTGAAAGGGTGTCATCATGTTATTTAAGCGGCCTATTTTTTCTGTCAGCTGACAGTCATAGTTTGCTACAGGTAGGATATCAGCAATCATTTTTTAGCCATACAATAAGGGCAATTTCTGCACAATTTTAGGAAAAATGGCCATGAAGTCCAGCTTTTGTGACTTACTGGAGATATTTTAATATGAGGGATCAAAAATCCCTGTTGTTTATTGCCTTCTTTGGGGTTGCATTTTTAGCACAGGCTCACGAAAGCACTACCACAGCACATCAAAGTGACACACTGACAGTCAATGGGAACCATTTCCCACAATTAATAATGCCAGTCTTGGCACCTTTGAAAACAGTGACGCGTGATGATATCCAGCGCCGGCAGACGAAAAGTATCAACGATATATTACGCCTTTTCCCTGGGATGGATATTGCCCAAATGGGGGGGATGGGGCAACAAAGTTCAATGTTTATTCGTGGTACAAATTCAAACCATGTCTTGGTGCTGGTTGATGGTGTGCGTTTAAACCAAGCGGGTATCACCGGTGCTGTTGATCTGAACCAGTTCCCGGTTTCTTTAGTACAAAAAATTGAATACCTGCGTGGTCCAGGTCTGGCCATTTATGGTTCGGATGCCGTGGGGGGGGTGATTAATATCATTACCTATCGTCAGAACCCCGGTAGTACGTTAATGGCCAGTGCAGGCTCCAGTCGTTATCAAAGTTATGATGGTTCAACTCAGCAAAAATTAGCTCACAGGACCCAAGTTACACTGGCAGCAAATTATACGCATACAAAGGGATATGATGTGGTAGCGAATGCCGGTGATCATCGCCAGCCTGATCGGGATGGATTTATGAGCAAACTTTTATGGATTGGGCTGGAGCATCAATTTAACTCGCAAATCAGCGGTTTTGCTCATGCTTACGCCTTGAATAATCGCAGTGAATATGATGGCTTCTATGATCAAACTTTAGCAAGGTTGGATACTCGTCAGCTCTACAATCGTACTTACGATTTCGCATTACGTTTCAGGGAGGATGTTTACATATCTCAGCTTACTGTGAGTTACAGTCACGCTAAAGATTACAATTACGATCCGGCATATGGTCGCTATCATGATATGTCTACTCTGGACGATGCACAACAATATAGCCTGCAATGGGGCCATAGTTGGCAGATAGCAAAAGGCATTGTGAACATGGGTACTGACTGGCAGACACAATCTACGGATCAAACGCCGGGACGCAGTCAGGCTATGTTGCGTAATACCGGTATTTATTTTACCGGCCATCAGCAAATAAAGACCCTCACTGTTGAGGGATCGTTACGTCATGACGGCGGCAGTACATTTGCCAGGCACTCAACCTGGCAGACCAGTGTTGGTTGGGAATTTCTTGAAAATTATCGTTTAATTGCTGCTTATGGTACTGCGTTTAAGGCACCCAATATGATGCAACTTTATAGTGCTTATGGTGGCAACATCAACTTAAAGCCGGAAGAAAGTCAACAGTGGGAAGGCAGTATTGAAGCATTAACAGAATTAATTACATGGCGTCTATCAGTATATCGTAATTATATTGATCAGATGATTGAGTACAATCAGTATCGTTATTACAACCTTGGCAGTGTAGAGATAAAAGGTGCTGAATGGACCGGTGAATTTAATACAGGGCTGTTCATGCACCAGGTATCATTGAGCTATTTGGATCCCCGCTATCGTACAAGCGGCGAGATTCTGTTACGGCGGGCGAGGCAGCAGCTGACATATCAGCTTGACTGGCAGAATGGCGGATTGGATTGGTCAGTAATTTGGCACTATATTGGCCAACGTGATGACAATATTGCTGGTGGTAGGGTAAAACTCGGCGGTAGCAGCGTATGGGATCTCGCGGTGTCATATCCGGTCACTGCACATTTGACTGTTCATGCTAAGATTGCCAATCTGTTCGATAAAAATTATGAGACGGTTTATGGTTATCCACTCCCGGGACGAGGATACTATTGCACGGGAAGTTATGCCTTCTAAGATGAAGCTTTCATCTTATCCAACGGTGTTAATTTTTGATTCAGGAATGGGTGGGTTATCTGTCTATAAAGAGATCCGTCAGCGGTTACCGGATATCCACTATATTTATGCCTTCGATAACATTGCTTTTCCTTATGGTGATAAGTCAGAAAAATTTATTATTAAACGTGTGCTGGACATTATCACTGCAGTACAACAACAACATACCCTTGCGCTGGTGGTCATTGCCTGTAATACAGCAAGCACAGTGGCATTACCTGCCTTGCGTGAACGATTTGCCTTCCCGGTAGTTGGCGTGGTGCCGGCCATTAAACCTGCTGTTGGGCTTACGCGTAACGGTATCATTGGCCTGCTAGCGACCCAGGCGACAATACATCATGCTTATACTTTAGATTTAATTAAACGTTTTGCGGGTGATTGCAAAATTGAGTTATTGGGTTCTGCGGAGTTAGTGAAATTAGCTGAAGGGAAAATACAGGGTGAAACGGTATTGTTATCCGTGCTAAAAAATATTTTGCATCCTTGGCTGAAACTGCCAGAGCCACCTGATACGATTGTGCTGGGTTGTACACATTTTCCTTTGTTGACACAGGAAATTGCTCAAGTTTTGCCGGAAGGTATAAGATTAATTGATTCCGGTACCGCTATCGCACGTCGTACAGCTTGGTTAATTGAATCTCAAAAAAACCAACTATATTCTCAACGAGAAAATTTAGCATACTGTATAAAATTAAATGCAACTATTGGTAAATTAGGTCTTGTTTTACAATCATGGGGTTTTCCTGCATTGCAGGAACTTGTCATGTAAAATGACATTTTTGGATAAAAAGCAATCAATTATCTTGTTTTTTAAATTTTCATGTTGCGAAAAGCGTTGAAGGGCTTATAATGCGCGGGTTC
>CAZBYB010000061.1:0-848 GCA_964496225.1 uncultured Yersinia sp.
CTGGCATTGCTGCAGGATCTGGGTTATTCCATAGATCGTCGTAATTTTTATGGTCATTCCCTCTATGGTAATGGCCAGACATGGGTAAACCGTCATGGTTTTTTTTTACGTAATCCACAAGGTACCGACTACATTACCGGTCAGTATAACACTGCCACGCTTGGAGTAGGCTTACACCTTTACGGCAGTGACAACCAGGTGTCCCAGCAGGCTGATCTACTGACTTCAGGTGTGGGTGGTACGGGGATACGTGTGGATGGTACCGGCAATAGGCTGAGTATTGAACCCGACACGCGTATTTATGCCGATGGTCTCAATGGCCGTGGCGTCATGTTTACTTGGGGTAAAGGGCACCACTTTATCCAGCGTGGCGACATTCAGGCATTGGGAGAAAACGGTATCGCCACCAGTTTTGACTTTGGTAATAATGCCTATGGTAATGATTACCGTTACCGTGGTTCCTGGATCGATAAAACCAGGAAACATACCATTTGGTCTTTTCTTGCTCAGTTTAATGTCGATAATGAATTAAATGGTGCCATGGTGGAAACGTTTGATATCAGCGGCCGACTGGCCGGTAAAACTGCCGCCATCTTTATTTCATCCAATGCATTGGTCAGCAATATCAATATTATGCGTGGTGCACGACTGGAAGGCGACATTCAGTCATTTTATGATCAGCAAGATACCCTAGGCCAACAGCGTCTGACTCAGTTGATATTCGGCCAGCTGGCAGACAGTAGGGGTATTGCAACCGAACAGGCAGACGAACAATTCATCCTGCACCATAAGGGTAATATTCAGGGCATTAACAGCTTGGCGCTGACCGCAAAGGGTGGATACAGTGC
>CAZBYB010000061.1:858-12144 GCA_964496225.1 uncultured Yersinia sp.
ACACTGTCAGGAAACAGTCATTGGACCCTGAATAGTTCTGGCACCTTCGTTAATAACGGCACCCTGGCACCGGGTAATTCATTGGGGCGTATTGAAATAACCGGTAACTGGCAGCAGGGTGAGAATGGCAGATTGCTACTGGACGTGGATGGCAAAGGGCAACATGATGTCCTCAGTGTCAGTGGCATGGCCAAACTGGATGGCCAGCTTACTCTGGCTCTGGAACAAGACTGGTATGGCAGTGACTGGTATATCGACTTAGATAACCTGTTACAAGCGGGTTCAACCAGCGGCACCTTCAAAACCTTGCACAGCCAGCCCGATTCACCTAGCCTGATGCTGCAGTCCATGGCATTGGATGATAACCACCATCGCCTGATCCTGCGCCGTAAGACAAATGCGTACAGTCAATATGGCCAGAATGAAAACACCCGTGGGGTGGGAAAAGCACTGGAAAAGATGGCATTGAGTGCCAGACAAGATATCCAGCCGCTGTATCGTACACTGGATTTTTCTGCACCGGACGGTAGCCATATCACCGACATGCTTGGCCAACTTTCCCCGGCGAACTACAGTGTTATTTTTTCCAGCTCATTGAATCGCGAGCAACAGATTTCTGGCATGATCAATGCCCGCAGATTGGTCTCTGTGCCATCAGGATTAACTGAAAATGAATGGTTTAGCTTTGCCCTGCCGTTCAGGAGTGGTTTTTGGCAAAATCGCCAGGCACTAGCGCTTGGTTATGATGCCAGTAGTTATGGTCTGCTGGCCGGTGCAGAAAAAAAGAATGAGCGCTGGCCTGACTGGATCATGGGACTGCATGGTGTTATCAGTGAACAGTCAGTGCGTGTGAAATCGCCGGAAAATGGGATGGGTAAAACAACGGCTTTTGGCCTTGGGCTACACTGGCATCACGCTATCGATCCTATGGCGGGTAGCTGGATGTCTGGTCACGGTCGTGTGGGTATGGAATATAGCAGCATGGAGCGTATCATTTTCATGCAGGATTACCACGCCAGACATCATGCGGACTGGACAGGATTGAATACTGTACTGATGACATCCGGTGGCTGGCGCCAGGCGCTGAATGATAAACTGAGCACAGGACCTTTCTGGGCGTTGAACTATAGCAGGCTATGGCGCCCGGAGATAACCGAATCTGGCAGTGATGGCAGTCGTCTGCAACTCAAGCCAGCACACTTTAACGCATTACATTCCAGCTTGGGCATTCAGGGTAACCTGAATATTCCGCTGGAATATGCAGCGGGATCAACATTGCAAGCCGATGTACAATTGAGCTGGGAACACGAACTGCTGAAGGATATCCTGAGACAAAATGCCCGCTTTGCGGATTACCCTGATACTGATTTTAGCAGTAAAAATCAGGTGACTGGACGTAATGGGATGAATGTACAAGTCGGTTTAACTCATGAGCTCAACCGAAGGGTTGAATTGGGTGTCAGGGTTTCTAGCATGTTATTATGTCCCGGTTATGAATCCCTCGTCGGGCAATTTTCTGCCACATGGCATTTTTGACAAAAAACTCTTTAGCTAATAATGGGCTCAGCATTGCCAAGCCCCGTAGCCTGTAATGAAAGCAATGCACTGTATTTTAGTAAACAATGTTGAGTATGGTACTGGCGTAGAAAGCCCCCGCTGTGGGTGTGTTTGTGGTATTTTGTACATAGGCAGTATTGAGAACTATAGTAGCTCCACGTGGCGGCCCGCTACCAAAAACAGGGTATATGTTAGTGGAAGCTACACCAGGCGTTAAAATATTACTATAAACATCCCTCAGGCGTAGAGAGACACCCGTTGCAGTACCGATAGTAGCCGTATTTGCGAATGAATTAGTTTGAAATGCATCAGGAGTCCCGGCGAACATCAATTGAAGATTGCTAGCATCAGCGCCACAAGCGGATATGTACAAGACAAAACTTGCCTGGCCAACTTCAGAATTGAGGCCAGTAAAAGCACTTTCTGCAACGAAGGGAAGTGTTACCACGTTACCTTGTCCGGTTGGTGATTTAAATGTTATGGCTCTCCCGAAATTTCAGGTGATCTCAGGGCAATGACACCCATGTGACTTATATATTATGAATGGTAAAACATTATTAATATTTTTTTAAAATACTTATTAAGTCATGTTGGGTTATTAATTTGTTGATAGTTACCGAATGCCGGGACTGAATAACAACAGCTTCAAATGGTTGCCTGAAAGAAGTGCAGGTTCACTTAACTAATCGATGTTAATGAGAAGGAACCCTATTCTATGCAACATACATTGATGCTGGCGGGAGCGTCTATCTATTAGGTTGTGCATCTATCCCCACTGGCTGTCAAACAGAAAATTCAGCTATAATCACGGAAAAAAAGAGATCAATTTAGGATAAATATCCGGCAGGAGCAGGAGAAAACATAATAATGGCACAACCCGCATTTGATACATTGAAATTCGTTAAAATACTGCAAAAAGCAGGCATTATCGCCCCAGCAGGCGGAAGCATTTTCTCAGGCGGTACATGAATCACATGAAGGGGTGGATCTTGCGACAAAGCGCGATCTTGGTGACATAGGCCGTGAGTTATCAGCTGAAATCGCTGAGGTGCGTAAGGATTTATCCGCTGACATTGCTGATATACGCAAGGATATGATGCTGCGTTTTGAACAGCTTGACGACAAGTTTGAACAGATTGATGGAAAATTTGCGCAGATTGACAAGCGGTTCGAGCATTCTGACCGGCGTTTTGACAGACTGGAGGCAAAATTTGACCGTCTGCAGTGGTTTATTGTGGCCGCTGCGCTGGGTCTCCTATTTAAGGAACAGATTGCCAGATTGATCGGCATTTAATTGGGTAATTAGGTTAATTCCGCTTTCTTTTTCCATTAATGCGATGAACAAGTGCCATCAGCAGGGCATGGCAGAATAGTCCTGAGCATCCACGTTATAAAGTTGAAAAACATGTTTTGCTAGATCAGTATTTATTGTTGCCATCTTCATCGTGGATTGGATGCTCAGTTTAAACATATCTTACAGGCAAAGTGGTGGTACAAAAGTGACTGCCATATCCCACGGCTGTTCAATCCATGTATTTTGTGGAATATCAATCAAATAGTCATCAATCAACTGTTTTCCTGCAGGTTTGGCAAAAATGGTCACCAAATGTGATTTAGGATACATTTCACGAATGATGGTAGCTGTACTGCCGGTATCAACTAAATCATCGATAATAATGAAGCCTTCCCCGTCGCCTTCAGCGCGTTTCAGGACTTTTAGTTCACGTTGATGGTCATGGTCATAACTCGAGATACAAAGGGTATCCACATGACGTATCCCTAATTCTCGAGCAAGGATTGCACCAGGTACAAGGCCACCACGGCTAACCGCAATGATACCTCTCCATTGATTTGCAGGCAGTAAACGGTATGCGAGTTTCTTTGCGTGTATTTGTAGCATATCCCAAGTGACAACGTATTTTTCGTTCATAAGGTTCAATCTCAGCCAGCAAAAAAGACACTAAAAAATATTGAGGGAGAAAAAGATGTGCGAAATTATAAAGAGCAGCTGGCATAAAAACCAGCGATAACCTGACAAGGGTTGGAAAATCAATATGACTTGCCCTGCATGCGACAGGTGACTGGATGTGGATCTCTGATTTCACAGGCTCTGTCGTCCAGCCACTCTGGTGTAGGTCATCGACCAGTGGACGCATATTCAGATGGTTTATCAGCGGGCTGCCCATCATTAATTACATAGTGTCCATTGACCACTCTGACAAAGGGGGGCGTAAGCCTGGTGGCAAACCAACTATAACCAGGCTGAAGCTGACGCCAGAAATTGTAATAACTGGAATAACGATGACGCGCCATGTTACTTGCTGTCATATGAAATGGGTAAATACTGATTGCTATTTTTTCCTGGCCATTAATAAATGCGGCTTGAACATAGCGGAATATTTCATCCATATACTGATCAGTCATCGCGTAACAGCCGGTTGATCGACAGGCTCCGTGAATCATCAGGGCATGCCCTGAATACCCGTTAGATTGATCATATTTGTTGGGAAAACCAATATCGATGGCACGGTGAAATTGGCTGTCCGGTTTCAATTGACCAGGATAAATCGAATAAAACCCTTCAGGGCTTTTAAGATCACCTTCACGATATTTTGGCCCTAATCCCCCAGAAAAATAGCAAATTCGATAACGATTTACCAGTTGGTACTGCTCCTGCCATTTTACGTACAATTCAAGAGTGCGTTCTTCTTTAAAAACCTGGATGTAAACAGGTGATCCCAACAGCTGTTGCGCTGACACTTCCCTAAGTTCTTGCTGTTCATTCACTGTTTGGTGAACACACCCTACAGACAGGCACATGATGGTCAGTAACAGAACAATGTTATTCATTATAAATAAGTAATACGATGTGTTATTTCTGCGTGCTATGTTGTGGCGGAATTTTCTGACGGCCACCACGGCGATGTATGTGTATAAAAAAACGCACTGAGTTGGTATTGTGATTCAATCAACAACAGGTTACAACCCGCTGTTGCTTAAATTTTATTTATCCTGTTCTGGCCTTGCCCAGCCTAATTAATCTGTCTGTGAGATGAAGGTAACCTGATGAAGCAAAAAATCATCTGCGACTTAATCATACTGACCGCTCTATTGTTGCTGACAGCCTGTGGCCCAAAACAGGTACATCTCGACGGTAAAACCATGGGAACCTGGTATGGGGTAACATACCTGAGTCAGACGACGTCGCCTTCCGCGCACAGAATCAAACAAGAGATAGATCAACATCTTGAATTGCTTAAAAATCAGATGTCTACTTATCAACATGATTCTGAGTTAAGCCAGTTTAATCAGAGTCGGGAGATCAATCAACCTTTCCTGGTTTCTGCTGCAACAGTGAAGGTTGTTAAGGAAGCCATACGCCTCCATCAATTGACCGAAGGTGCGCTGGATATTACTTTAGGGCCTTTGGTCAATCTTTGGGGATTTGGTCCGCAGGGGCATACCGGTAAAGTGCCTGATCAGGCTTCTGTGACCCTATACCGGTCATGGACGGGTATGGATAAATTACAGGCAGAACATCATGCGCTGATCAAGCATATTCCGGAACTGTATGTTGATCTTTCTGCCATCGCCAAGGGTTATGGCGTTGATGTGATAGCAGAATATCTGCAATCACTGGGGATTAATAATTATATGGTCAATATTGGTGGAGAAATCCGCACCCGTGGCCATAATGGCAACAACCAACCCTGGCGTATTGCTATTGCTACACCCCACGTTGGGCTTGAACAACAAGCCCAACGTGTACTGATACCTGGCAGCTTATCACTTGCCACTTCAGGAGATTATGGTAATTATTTCGAAGAAAATGGCGTACGCTATTCTCATACCTTGGATCCAAAAACAGGCCGACCTGTGTCACATCGTCTGGTTTCGGTTACCGTATTGCACCCAAGTTGCATGACTGCTGATGGTCTTGCTACGGGCTTGAATGTTCTTGGGCCTGATAAGGGGATGATGTTGGCGAATTCGCTCGATATTCCGGTATTAATGATTGTAAAAACCGATCAGGGGTTTAAAGAACGTCATTCCAACGCCTTTAAACCTTACCTGTAACAAATAGGCTTAATCTAAAATATTTGGAGCACCGAATGTGCAGCAGGATCATCCAAGTGGCGTGCTGAACCTTCACATTGAGGGTTTTTCTATTAACTGGAAACATCACACTCGGATATCTATCAGAGTGATGGGAGGCACGCTTTGTTTGCCATACAGTAATTCCAGCGCATCCATTAACGCATTATTTATCTGATCAATTAAGTGGTAATCCATAAAAATATCACCATTCCCAACGTTTTTCAGGATACTTTTTTGGGCTTCATTCATGAGAGCAGAAATCATATTATTCATTGTGTTACAATCAATCACCAGGGTACCTTTGTGTACTTCCTGCTTTATGGCCTCTATTTGACTGGTAGTGATATTACCTGTAACCGGTTCCATCCGCTTTATCCAGTAACGCATCAGAAGCTTTTCCTGAGCTGTACTTAATTTTGTTCCAGTCTGTGTACTCTCGTATGTTGTTTGTAACGTTTTAACAGTGACACTTGGCTGAATAACGGGTGCCGGATACCTGCATGGGGTAGCTGCAATGTTCATACAGTTTCCTTAAATGAGATGGATCCACTTGCCATGGGCTTCCACCAGGGTAATTTGTGCGTAAGGTTATTGCTACCTGTAATAGTGGTAGTTTTACTCAGGAAATATTCCAGTTACGTAATACCAAAACCCGTCTTCCCGGGAAAAGCGACTAATTTCATGCAGGTAATGTTTTACATCATTAACTTTATAATGGGCAATAAATTCAACGGTTGCAGTGTGGGGATCGAGGGTAGTGCAGTTTTTTATTTCCAGCCCGAGCCATTTATGTTTCATTTTTTGATCAAAATGAAAGGGTTCAGGTCGAGTGGAGGGATGCCATGTTTTAAGAAGATAATCGGTTAGCTGAAAAACATAAGCACTGTAGCGGGAAGGCATCAATATACCTGCGTCAGGTGCGATGGCTCCTTTGTGATAAAGCTCGCAGCAGTTTATGTATGGCTTGTTGCTTCCGCAAGGGCAAATTATGAGTGTATGCATTATGTTATATCCGGTTTAAATTTGGCCAAATTTTTACCTGTTTTTGCCGTGATTTCACATTAGCGCCATTTCTTTTTCAATTAACTGAATCAAAATATGAATGATCTTAATGTGCACTTCCTGAATACGATCGGCGTAGCCTGAATGTAGCACGCGGATTTCTGTATCCGCAGAGCCGGCCATTTTACCACCCGTGTTACCCGTTAATGTAATGATTTTCATGCCCCTGGCCCGGGCAGCAGCGATGGCGTTTATTATGTTTTCCGAGTTACCTGAAGTCGAGATCCCAAGTAACACATCCCCCTCTTTCCCCACTGCCTCAATATAACGTGAGAAAACATATTGATATCCAAAATCATTACCGACACAGGAAAGGTGGCTGACATCAGAAATGGCAATGGCAGGGTAACCAGGCCGGTTTTCACGGTAACGGCCTGTTAATTCTTCTGCAAAATGCATGGCATCGCAGTGGGAACCCCCATTACCGCAGGAGATGACTTTGCCACCGGTTTTAAATGAATGCACCAGTAGCATGGCCGCCTGTTCGATGGCACAAAGATGGCCATCATCACTTAAAAAGCGGGTCAGGGTGGTGGCAGCCTCACGTAATTCGTTACGAATGAGTTCTTGGTACATCAGTCACCTCTTATAATGAGTTTTAACCTTGCCTGCAAGGCAGTGTAACGGATACTGGGAAGACAGAGAAGGGTTTGCTTTTTTTCAAGAAAAGTAAGGACGTTATCACTCTGGATGTTACGCTTTAAAATTATATGGGTAAGGTTTTTCGATGGTTCTGGCACTTGATGAATTACCGTGGGCTATACTGAATTTTAAACGTACGTTGTTTCAGATACTCGCATCCGCTAAGGACAAAACTGGATGTGCACGATGCTCTCGGTATGAAGGATGTTCCTTTCAGGTACAAGGCACTGCTACCTTGTATTATTTATTCAAATTGAGGACTTTCTTTATGAAAAGTAACATATTATTACCCGCCTTACTGGCTATCCTGTTGAATAATGGAATCGCTTTCAGGTCGCCGCTACAGCAATAGATCCATGTGCCTCGCGGTGTATTAGAGAAAATATGCAATAATCTGCATGCATAGCTTGTTTTAAACAGTGTACTACAAAAAAGGCTAGTACTCAGGCGGCTCTTCAGGCTTGCCCGCCGGAGTCATTTTAACAAAGCCTGTGATGTTACAGGCTGCGCGCCGGCTCGGCGCCCATTGATGGGTATCGGCAGGCGGTGCGCCACTGGAAAAAATCGAGCAGGATGAAGGGCATGCGTATCGCCTTCTTCATCCATGGCCCACAATGCGCTACGCACTTAATAATCGGGTGACGTGCGTAAATGTTGCACACCAGGATCTGTCCAGCGTGCTCTGCCAATGGGGATCTTTGCACAAATAAGTTTGCTGTTTTTAAAGTAAAAATGTAATTAATATGTATCTGTTTTGATAAAATCATTGAGATTAACTATAACCAGTATATTATTTAACGAGCGAAATCTATTATAAGTTCGGGAGTGTCGGAATGATAATGCTCAGCGTTTTTGCCGGGTTGCTTCTGGTTAGTATATTGTTCTACCATCGGGTTAATCTCACCCTGAGTAGTGTGGTGGTGTTGGCCTACACCTTTATTTTGGGTGCGGTACAATGGTGGTCGTTCTGGGTTTTACTACCGCTGGCAGTAATCTTATTACCGTTAAACTTACTACCATTACGCTGTACCTTGTTTTCTGGTGCTGCATTGCGCGCATTTAGTCAATTGATGCCTGCCATGTCGCGTACAGAAAAGGAAGCCATTGATGCCGGTACCATCTGGTGGGAAGGCGATCTGTTTCAAGGCAACCCGGACTGGCAGAAATTGCACCGCTATCCCAAACCACAATTAACTGCACAAGAGCAGGCTTTCATTGATGGACCCGTCGAGGAAGCTTGTCGTATGGCTAATGATTTTCAGATTACCCATCAGCTGGCAGATTTACCCCCTGAATTATGGGATTATCTGAAAAAGCATCGCTTTTTCGCCATGATCATCAAAGAAGAGTATGGTGGTCTGGCGTTTTCGGCTTATGCACAGTCCCGTGTGCTGCAAAAATTATCCGGTGTTTCTGGTATCCTGGCTATTACTGTTGGTGTACCTAATTCACTCGGTCCCGGTGAATTGCTTCAACACTATGGTACTGATGAACAGAAAGATTATTATTTACCCCGCCTGGCACGTGGTGAAGAAATACCCTGTTTCGCACTGACCAGTCCTGAAGCAGGGTCTGATGCGGGTGCCATTCCAGATCGGGGTACAGTGTGTATGGGTGAATGGCAGGGTAAACAGGTTTTGGGTATGCGTTTGACGTGGAATAAACGCTATATCACATTGGCACCTATTGCCACGGTGCTGGGTCTGGCGTTTAAACTTTCTGACCCTGAGCATTTGTTGGGAAATATCGTTGATCTGGGCATTACCTGTGCGTTGATTCCCACTGACACACCCGGGGTAAAAATTGGTCAGCGTCATTTTCCTCTGAATGTGCCATTCCAGAATGGCCCAACTCAGGGTGATGATATCTTTGTGCCTGTGGATTATATCATCGGTGGGCCTAAAATGGCCGGCCAGGGATGGCGTATGTTGGTAGAATGTCTCTCGGTAGGTCGTGGTATCACCTTGCCGTCCAATGCCACCGGTGGCTTGAAAAGCGTTGCGCTGGCGATCGGAGCTTATGCTTACATTCGCCGTCAATTCAAGGTATCAATCGGTAAAATGGAAGGAATTGAAGAGCCACTGGCGCGCATTGCCGGTAATGCCTATGTTATGGATGCAGCTGCAACATTGATCACCAGTGGTATTATGCTGGGCGAGAAACCGGCAGTACTGTCGGCAATTGTAAAATATCATTGTACGCATCGCGGGCAGCGGGCTGTAATGGATGCCATGGATATTGCCGGTGGTAAAGGCGTCTGTCTTGGGCCATCAAACTTTATTGCCCGTTTTTATCAGGGTGCGCCTATTAGTATTACTGTGGAAGGCGCCAATATTCTGACCCGCAGTCTGATCATTTTTGGTCAGGGGGCCATGCGTTGCCACCCTTATGTTCTGGCTGAAATGACTGCAGCACAATTTAATGATGTTATTGCCTTTGATAAGGCGTTATTTGGTCATGTAGGTCACATCATGAGCTGTAAGGTGCGTAGCTTCTGGCTAGGTTTGACGGATGGTCGTACCAGCAAGACCCCGGTTGTTGATGCCACTCGTCGTTACTATCAGCAGCTCAATCGCCTGAGTGCTAACCTGGCTTTTATGTCTGATGTTGCCATGGGTGTATTGGGTGGGAATTTAAAACGTCGTGAACGCATTTCTGCCCGTCTGGGAGACATGTTGAGTCAGATGTATCTGGCCTCAGCCACATTAAAGCGTTATGAAGATGAAGGACGCCAGAAGGAGGATCTGCCACTGGTACATTGGGGTGTACAGGATTGTCTTCATCAGGCTGAGCAGGCACTGGATGATATGTTACGCAATTTCCCTAATCGGTGGATTGCCACGCTGGTGCGCTTTATTGTGCTGCCATGGGGTCGGGTACATAATGCGCCTTCAGACAAACTGGATCACCAGCTGGCGCAATTGGTGCAACTACCCTCGGTAACACGCAGTCGTCTCGGTCGTGGTCAGTATTTAACCCCAAGCGATCATAATCCGGCTGGATTACTGGAGGCAGCATTACGGGATATTATTGCTGCAGAGCCCATTCATAAACGGCTGTGCAGGGATAAGGGAGAAAACCTGCCATTTACCCAACTGAATGAACTGGCTAAACAGGCTTTGATTGAAGGGAAAATCACTCAGGAAGAAGCCAGTATTCTTGTCAGGGCGGAAACCAGCCGTTTGCGATCCATTAACGTTGATGATTTTGAACCCCAGGCACTGGCACAGTCACCGGCAAAGCCACCTGTAGCTCAGCGTCGCACCAGGGCCGCGTAGCGTCTAAAAAATACTCACTAATACAGCCCGACTAAAAAAGAGTTCTGTTGCATTAAGATAGATACTAAGCGAATTTGTGCAGCCTGTTTTTCAGGCAGCCATTTGATAAAATGGCTCTGTCGGGGGCCCTGCAGCAGGATTGCATTAGATGCTGTTGCCTTGTTGTATACTGGTCATTAGTTTATGCCTTGAGTTTACGAAATCTCGAGGAAGTAATGGTAGCAACAAAAATAAACAGTTCCATAATGTAAAGGGTTCATGCTTATCCATGCGCCTGCTGCCAGTTATCGCCTGAACCGATATCTACTTTTAACGGCACTGCCAAGGGCATGCTCTGTTCCATTAACTGGACAATGGTCTTCTGGGCAGTTGTTAACATCGACTCATGAACTTCAAAGACCAGTTCATCATGAACTTGCATGATCATTCGTACAAGTTGAGGTTGCTGCTGTAACCAGTGATCGATGGCGATCATGGCTCTCTTGATGATATCTGCTGCTGTTCCCTGCATGGGGGCATTAATGGCTTCACGCTCAGCTGCCTTACGACGTATCGCATGGCGTGAATGAATGTCGGGTAAGTAAAGACGACGCCCTGCGAGGGTAGTAACAAATCCCTGGTCAACTGCCTGCTGACGTGTGCGTTCCAT
>CAZBYB010000062.1:0-11899 GCA_964496225.1 uncultured Yersinia sp.
GGCAGAAACCGTACCAGCAGGGGGTCGGGTGATCTGAATACCTAATTTATTTTGCACCAGTCCGGCAGCTTCATCACTTAGATCAACACTCAGCTCTGTTATGGCCAGTGCCTTTTCGGTACGTAATTTCGTCGCTTCTTCAGCACTCAATTTTCCGCGTGCCAGACGTTCATCAATCACTTTAATGCGACAGAGTGCGGCAATCGCCCCCAGGGCCAGTACCCCCTTACTGGTATGCCCTATATACGTTTGTAGCCTGTACAGTACGCGGGCACGTAATCCTAAGGCTTGTTGGGTGTAGTGGTCAGCAGGTATCGCCTGGTCACCGGACTGTTGTGTGCCATGGAGCAATACTTTGTTACCCGCCTCTGTATTCGCTTCCCTGTTATCGGGATCGGTAATGCCCACGGTTCGCGCCAGCTTTTCCAGGCTTTTTCTGTTTTCGTCCAGTATGTCAGCAAGGGTTCCTTCGTCAATATCGCCCTGTGCAGGTATGGCATGAATGGCTCCGTACAAAAATTCGCCATTTTTACTGCGCAGGGACAACTCGTTAATCTTTTCGGGTGTCAGGACACGTAAAATTAACGCCTGATCTCCGGCAGGAAATTCATGGAAAGGAACTCCGCGCCAGAGCATCTCTACCAGAGTGATAAATCTGTCGTGTGGCACCTGGGAGACCATCTGCTGTGTACTGCTGTCGTAACGCCAGACGGATTTGTAGGCTATCCCTTCTTCAATTGCCTGTTCTTTGGTCACCCATTTTCCTTCATAGGGCATCCAGACGGCTTTTTTACCATCGGGCATGACTCTGACGTAAAGTTGGCTGGCAGTGAGTCTCAAATTGTCAGGCGGGATCCCAAGTTCCCCGGCTTGGGCCAGCAGGATATCTGCCAGCAGACGGGGTAAACCGCTTTCAGGAGCATTGGCATCCACCAGCAGACAACCCACGAGATCAATATGAAGCTGCGTCACCCTTCCCGAGGGGATGTTTGCCAACAGCTTTCTGAAGTCATTTTTCAGTACTTCATGAGAACGGCCACCAAAAATAACGGTGCTATCTTTATTGCGGTTTGTGCCATGCCCGACAATTAGCAGTTTCAATGTGCTCTTTGGTGAAGAGATGGGCCCCTGGATCAGGGTCTGACTCTGGCTGTCCCATTTCAGGCTGGAGTGCATTGCGCCATTGGAGTTATTTGGACCACACAGTATCAGTTCACTGTTCCCGGGATGTTTTAAAAACAGATCCCTGACTGCCTCGGATGTGGTTTTGTCCCCTTGCAGCTGAATTACCCATCTTGACTCGCGGGTATCCTGGTTTGCGTCTGGTGTTGTTAATTTTTTCTGTATGTCTTTTGCGAATTTCTGTAAGTCAGACTGCGTCCATGTTATGGATTGTCTGGAGGTAGAAACATTGCCACCCAAACTGGTTTCAGGTTTGAAATAATCGAGGATGAACCCTTTCTTATACAGCTCTTCTCCCACTTCAACGATGCGTCTGACATAGTCTTCAATCAACGGTGCATCTTCAATACCAACAGAAATCCGTATTGCTTCATCGCATTGCGAGAAACTGCTTGAATTGAAACCAAAACTTTGGCGTTCAACATTGGCCAGCCCTTCAAACGCCTTTAAAAAATATCTTTCATACAGGATTGAGGTGACATCTATGATTTCATCCCGGGGAAGAGAAGAAAGATCCGATTGATTCGTCTGTAAACCAATGAAACGCTTTGTTGGCCTTAGTGCAATATAGACAGTCTTGGGATCCGTATTGATGGAGAGTTCCAGTACATTATTGTTGTTATGGCCAAACGCCAGGGTTTTTTCAAGTCTGGAACGCAGAAGGCTTGTATTCTGGCGTATTTTATCAAGGTAGCTTTGCAGTGGTTGGCGATTTTCCGGGCTTAACATCCTGGCAAAGTAGGTTTTATCCTCAGTGGGAACAAATTGTTGCGTACGACGCATGGCATCGTTGAAATCAGACCAGGCACGTTGATTATTGTTAAGTACAACCACAGTACCTATGCTGCTGATATCCATGCCATTTTGTAAAAATTTCGTCCCGCTTTGAACCAAAACCAGATTAAGAAAGCCCCTGTCTATATACGGTTTAGCCGCGGCGATAATGTTTTTTATTTCGACTTCATTAAGATGATTGGCAGTCACATCTATCATGATCGTACGCTGCATCGATGATGAACCATCGAAGACATTGTGCAGCAAAGCAATGGTATCGTGAGGAGCGATATTAATACGATCCGCATTATTGGGATGAGGTTCGAGCACAATCAATTTTTTTTCTTTTAGTGCATAGGCAGTAACACTGTTTATTTCTTTTGCATGGGGGAATAATTGTGGAGTTTCGAAATAACTTCCTGTTAAAAAAGCAGATTTTCTATGCGCATCCGCAGACAGGGCTTTACTGACACGTTCGATAACAGAGAGTCCATGAGGCCCTGTCATCACATAAGCTGATCCACGCACGTTATCGGGTAACAGTTGTTTAATCGTGTCTTCAAGGTCGATTTGTGTGCCATTCCAGCTCATTTGGAAACGTGCCAAATGATGAATATCCTGCATAACCTGATAAAATTGCTCCATGCGCGATGAAATTTGGGCAGGTGTTGTGATTCCCTGTTCGTTTCTTATTTTCACCATCAGGTCATAGGCTGCCTGCAGCTTGTCGGTAAATTCTGCAGTAACAATGGCCGGTGTCTTCCCGGTAAAAAAAGCAGCGGGATCAGAACCAACAAGATTTTGCAAAACTTCCATATTTTGCGTGACATAAAAAGGAAGATGATGCTTATCGAAACGACGACACTGTTCGTAGAGATCGTGCAGTGCTGCTAATGCTTGCCTACCCGTCTCGATTAAAGGATCAGTAGAAGCCGGTGCCAGCAATCCATTAGGGCTTAACTCAACGGTTTTAAAGCTATTGGCAAGTGCATCATAGCGTTTATAAGAAAAGAAATCGGTCAAGAGTTTGCGTACTGCATTCACCTGCCCTGCTTCAATCCACCGTGCCATTTCTTTGGACAGGCTTTCCGCTGCTTCATTGGGGGACATCCTTAACCCTTTTATCCCGATAAAACGATCTATTTCGCCTCTTCCACCAGACCTGAATTGCTGATGTTTAAAAAGCTGTATACCCAGTGACTTGATATAGACGCAGCTTTTTTCATTCAGGTTTAAAGGGACTGTATCAAGGATTTCCGGTGTCTTTCCTTCATAGGAAAATGGCTTGGATACGGGGAAAATATAGAATTCTTCAAGGGGTATAAAAGACAAAGCAGCCTGTTGAAGCGGCTGGCCAGGCGTATTTTGAGTAGCCTGTGTGGCTTTTTGTTGTATTTCTCTAAAAGCGTATTCGAGCTGTTGACTTTTGAGGTTACGTACGATCTCCCATAATCGTGTTTGCTTTGCTCGCGAGTAATTAAAACTTGTTACCAAAGGAGACGTGTGTCGACCTGAAGCAATCATATCCTCTGAAGAATACGTCGCCTGCATTTGAAAATATTTTAGTATGAACTTAATCAGGCTTTGACTTTGGGAGGTCGTAATGAGCGGTTTTTCAGCGCCGGTCTGATAACGTGCACCCAGTAATGAGAGTGTATGAATGGCAATATGAAACCACTGTCTGAAATGCTGATATTTTGTAAAATTAGCAAACGTCTTATCAATAGTGTTTGTATTCAGCGCCAGCTGCCATTCACCATTTGTATGTACAACAGGGATTGGCCTGGCAGATTGATCGGTTTGTGAAAAGATCGCTAACATTCCTTCGCTGGTACGGCTTAACCAATAATGGTCTTCTCCAATACGCACATAATATTTGCCCTGGTGTTTAATGCCTGCTGCATTTCTGAGTTCTTCATTCAATGCGGGAAGAGACGCTTTATAAATAGTACGTAGTGAATCAGGCAGGTTAATGGGAGCACCTCCTCCCATTCCCACATCATGATGTAATTGCCACTGGTTGTTTTGGTAGAGGACAGGAAGAGAAGGCTTAACCGGGTTATCTTCAGAATGAATACGCCATGTTGCACTATAGGGATCAAAACGCACCAGATAGTTATAATTAGCGATACGGATGTAGTTTTTGCCATTGTGAAGTGTCGGCTGACTTTTTTGCGTATCAATGCGTAAATCATCAACCTGGACTTTATAGGCAGCCTGCAAATGCTCGGATAAAATAGAAGAAGTGATAGCAACCTGTAAGGCAGCAGTTTCTTTTATCCAGTCATTGACAGGGGTATATGTTTTTACAACTTTCCCTTTATTTACATCCGACTGCTTTCTTGCAGTTAATGCTTGTGGATCAGGTTCGTGTTCATAGGCATAGGTTTTAATGCCGTGCTGTTGCGCTTCTGTCAATTCAGAAAACGTAACGGCTTCACCGCCTAATGCATAAAATACCCCCTGCTTTCTGGCGACTAAAACCCTATAAGACTCGCCACTGTGATTAAGGACTTTCCCTGTCTTACCAGAATCGGGAATATAAATCACTGTCTGACAGTGAGGAGAAGTTGTCCCTCTGGCTTCTTCTGAAACAATACCCAGTGTTTGAATGCCTAAACGTGCAGCAATTTCATAAACACTGCCGATGCCGGGCGAAGTGCCCCCTGCCACGGCAACAATTTTGTCAAATCCACCGGCGAATTCAGCTTCTTTCCGTAAAATATATTCTATTTTTTTATATAATTCAGCCGTACTGGCATAACCCAGTTCCGAGAATCAACTTAATACAATGACTTTCTTATTTTCAATGATTTCTTCTATTTGTTGAATGATTGGATCCATATCAAATACCAAATTAATAATTAAGTTATTTCTACAAGAATGTAAAAATATATGATTTATGTTATGTGTCTATATAGATATAAACACAGTGAGTTATCTATTTTACTCAGCTTCAGGTAAAATATATTTTTATTGCATCTCTCTATTTTTTATATATTTTATTTGATTGCATTTTTTAATTTTTTAAAAATAATGGAATTAATATGACATATTTAATTAAATGAATAAATAATGGGAACACGGTTGCAGACGGTGTCGCGTTAGCTATTTTAACGCAATGATTAGCAGTAATTCAAATTTACTGATAGCAATGAATCATTATATTACGATATATTTTAATGCCTGTTTGACTATTAACGTATTAATTTTTTAAATACATGAAGTCTGTATTTAATGCACTTTCATTAAGGTATTTTTTTATTCAGAAGGGGAAGCACCCCCCGTAGGGTGCGTGAATTTTTACTGAAGAAAGGAAAGCAATTACATTTTTTCCACATACATGTACAAGAGCGTATGAAAATCTTGTGGTTGTACTTCACGTGCATCTTTAAGATAAATTTCACGGTGAAATTCCCCGCGTTTACGCCAGCCATGCTGACGGGCAAACGCATCCATCTGCTCGAAGCTTCGGCTTTCTTCACTATAAGGCCCCACGTGCAATATACAAATGGATGGGCCATCTTTTTGTATTTCAAGGCTGACATGGGGCAAGAGTGCCAGCAAATCCTCATCTTGTTGGTATTGCTGTGCCAGAACTTCCCTGGCCTGTTCCAGTTGACTATTGTTGACATTGTATGTCTGACGCAGCATGAAACGACCTTGAATGTTAAGGTGATTTTTAAATCCTGTCTGGGGATCCAGAAGTTTCCATACGCCTTCAAGGTGTGGAAGAGGCGTATCTTTGATACCCAATGTGTTACGCAGGTGATCTTCCATGGCGTAAAGGATTCTAACGGCTGTCCAGGCTTGTGCAGTTTCAGCGATAAGATCATGGGCCAATACCAGATAAGTGGATGGCGCAATATCCACATACTGTGGTTCGTGTGCTGGGGCGGGGGGGTGGTTTGGCATTGATGTGTTCCTTGCTGCGTAAAGTGCCTGGCATCTATCGGTATGCATGGATGGGGCGATTTCCACATATTGTGGTGTGTGAGGTATATCGTCAATAGAAATGGGTAACATGATGACGTGCTATTCTTCAGAAAGTAAATTTCACCGTTATTTAATGCCTGACATCATACGTTATGCCTGATGCATCGTAAAGCCAGAGAAAAAGTGAGGTTCAGTTGTTCCTGGTAGGTGGAATAAGGCATTCTCTTAGTAGTTATTAACAAATGAATGGACTGATATTTTATTATTTATAATCAATGCGGTCAGCGGGATTACCCTGCCTTTGCGATAACAGAAAACCCTCAGGAACAGCCGGCTTTTAAAGCGGGTTGATAGCCATACATCACATTCTGGCTTTGAAGCAGGGGATAAATTTTTATGAAAAAAAGCCTTTTGGCCATATTTGCCGCGGCTACTCTGATGTCCAGCCAGATTCAGGCTTCTCATTATCCAGTAGGTAATGTGACATTTAATGGTTCGGTGTCTGACACGACTTGTCGTGTTTATGTTGTTGTAACTGATTCAAGAACCGATGAGATATCCAGACCAGGAAGCAGCACGCTTATAACATTCCCACCCCTCGCCCCCAGTACCTTTGGTGGTATAAACCAGGGACCACAGCACAATTTTCGCTTGGGCTTTAGCTGTCCAGGCCTTGTTAGTATAAATACGATGTTTTCCGGGACGGCGGATACGACTAATTCTCAGGCATTTGCTAACGTTGGCAGTGCAACAGGTGTTGCACTGTATCTCTTGGATTCCATGGGCGCCCGATTTATACCAAACCAGCCGACAACGGGTTTTCCGATTGTGATGGATGGTGCTTATAACTCCGAGATCATTGTCACTGCTCAGCTGATACAGACCACAGTAACAGAACCCACATCAGGGACAGTGACAGTTTACGCGACAGTGAATATGGTTTACTAATTCAATATACAAAGTACACTGCAGGTAAACCGGTACCGGTCTGCTACGCGCAAGTATTTATTGATCTCTGTTGTCAACAGCGGTTGCCAGTAAGGATAGTAGCTGTTCCGTGTCCGCCCAACCCAGGCAGGGATCGGTGATGGACTGGCCATAAATGATGGGTTGCTCGGGTCTGATTTCTTGTGCACCTTCAACCAGAAAGCTTTCTGCCATGACGCCGACAATCGCAGTTGTGCCTGCCTGAATCTGCTGACAGATGTTTTTGGCAACGTCCAGCTGGCTTCGATGCATTTTCTGGCAGTTACCATGACTGAGATCAACCATCAGGTATTCGGCAAGATTAAATTTGCGCAGTAGTGTGCAGGCCGCTTTAATATCCGTGGCCCGGTAATTCGGTTGTTCTCCTCCGCGCAGGATGATATGGGTATGGGGATTACCATGGGTTTGATAAATCGTCATCTGACCCTTTTTATCCGGAGAAAGAAAGACGTGACGATTGTTTGCTGCGCGCAGGGCATCAACCGCAATCCTGATGTTACCATCAGTACCGTTTTTAAAACCCACAGGGCAGGACAGGGCGGAAGCCATTTCACGATGAATCTGACTTTCCGTAGTACGTGCGCCAATCGCCCCCCAACTGATGAGATCCGCAAGATATTGTCCGGTTACCATATCCAGAAATTCAGTGGCCGTGGGTAATCCGTACTGATTGACCGTCAGCAACAATTCCCGGGCGAGACGGATGCCCACATTAACCTTGCAGGACCCATCTAATGCCGGATCAGAAATCAGGCCCTTCCAGCCAACCGCCGTGCGTGGTTTTTCAAAGTAGGTACGCATCACGACTTCCAGTTGATCCTGGTAACGCTGACGTAAGCGGTTAAGTCGGATGGCATAGTCCATGGCGGCTTTAGGATCATGAATGGAACAGGGCCCGATTACTACCAGTAACCGCCGATCCTGACCGGTGATAATTTTTTCAATTTTTTTACGTGATGATGTCACGTTATCAGCAATTTCTGGCGATATGGGTAACTTATCGATAAGTTGTTGTGCTGTTACCAGACTATCGATGCGCTGAGTCCGTAGTTCATCTGTTTTGTGCATGGATATTCTCTGATTAGCCGTTCCTGTGCGCAGGGAGTATCGGGAACAGTGATTGCAATCTGCTATTGCCAGCTGCGTTAAAAGGGCGACTGAATGTCGCCCTTTTAATATAATTAATATTTATTAATTAGTTAGAAATATGAGCAATAAGATCCAACACTTTGTTTGAGTAACCTGTTTCGTTGTCGTACCAGGCGATAAGTTTGACAAAATTATCATTTAACGCGATACCCGCTTTAGCATCAAATATTGACGTGAGCGTTTCACCATTGAAATCAGTGGAAACCACTTCATCTTCAGTGTAACCCAGCACACCTTTCAGTTCACCTTCGGATGCTGCTTTGATTGCGGCACAAATTTCCTGCCAGGAAGCACTTTTTGCCAGACGTGCGGTAAGATCAACAACAGAAACATTGGGTGTTGGAATGCGAAAAGCCATACCGGTTAATTTACCGTTCAATTCAGGAATAACTTTGCCTACGGCTTTGGCTGCACCGGTGGTGGAGGGGATAATATTCTGGGATGCGCCACGACCACCGCGCCAGTCTTTATGAGAAGGGCCATCCACTGTTTTTTGGGTAGCGGTGGTGGCATGTACGGTCGTCATCAAGGCTTCAATGATACCAAATTTATCATGAATAACTTTGGCCAGAGGTGCCAGGCAATTCGTCGTACAGGATGCATTGGAAATAATCGGTTGTCCGGCATAGGATTTATGGTTAACCCCCATCACAAACATCGGGGTATCATCTTTGGATGGGCCAGTTATAACAACTTTCTTTGCCCCGGCAGTAATATGTTTTCCGGCAGTCTCCTGCGTTAGGAACAAGCCTGTGGCTTCAGCTACAACCTCCACATTCGCTTCATGCCACTTCAGGTTAGCGGGGTCTTTTTCAGCAGTAACACGGATGCTTTTACCGTTAACCGTTAGCTGCCCTTCTTTGGCAGAGATGGTGCCTTGAAAACGACCGTGAGTGGAATCGTATTTCAGCATGTACGCCATGTACTGTGCATCCAGTAAGTCATTAATTGCTACGATCTCTATGTCAGAACGTTGCTGAGCAGCACGGAAAACAATACGGCCAATACGGCCAAAACCGTTGATACCTACTTTGATAGTCATATTCCACCAGCTATTTTATTGAAACAGATAACTAACCTCATTCTGTAGTCTGTCAGGTTAGCGCTAAAAATTACGTTTTATGCAAGCTTATTTTTCTTACATCTTAATATAATTTAGCATTAATAATGCCCTGTATATGATTAATTTTTTTCAGGTAATCCCTTAAAGCAAAAATGTACGAATTGTAATAGCCTGTTTCACGGTCTGCGTAATACTGTTGTGATTTTATAAAAACAGAGGAAAAGTGCGTATTTTACTCGGGAATGGGCCATTGACTTCACTGGTGTGCGTCCGGGATACTGACTTCAGTATGCGCTTGGCATCCGCTGTAGTGTCCTGTTTAAATTTGGCAAGGAGTTATGAAAAAAATCGTATTGTTATTCACTGTTACTGTTTGTTGCACGGGTTGCGGGTTGGGTTGGACCAAGCCTGGTGCCACCACTGAGGAATTGCATCGCGATTATTATCAGTGTGAACGGGAGGCTGCGCAAATGTATCCGGCGTGGATGGTACAGGATTATCGGGTAGACCCGAGATATGATATTCCAGCACGGATGGATTGTGACAAGCAGGGTGACCGTGTTTCCTGCACATCTATGCCCGGTTTCTATCAACCACCGTTATTCCAGATGCGCGATGCCAATGTGCCTAATCGAGACCGTGTTATGAATGCCTGTCTGCGGGCGCGTGGTTATGAGTCCACCTGGTAATGCAGATAATGATGCGATACCTGAAGAAGGTCATCCTGTTTTATGTCGGTTTGTTGTTTACTGGCATGGGTCTTGCCGATATCCCTGCAGGTAATGTTGGCGAGCAGGCCATGATGCGTACCCTGCGTTATGCCATTGATATGAACGAAGATTTACGGTCATACAATATTGTGCTGGGAGCAGGAATGGCGGGATGTCAGGCATTTAAAAAGCCTGCCCGCAAGGGAACGCTGCACGTCCTCATTACCTGGCAATTTCTGGATGTCATGAAAAATCTGGCAAAAGGAACCGTTGTGATAATGCCAGAGCATGCCATTGACGATAACATTAATGCTATCAAAGACAATATACATCTCATCACAATCCATGGCGTGCTGCATAGCCGAACACAAAAGAGCATCCAAAAGGCAAACAGTGCGCTCATCGATGAAAAAACCCGCTTAATTGTCATGCTGGCAGGGGATACTGAACATCAGGATGGAAAATGGCAGCGCTATACCACAGCAATGGTTAGCGGACTGATCGCAAGCTTACCCCAAGACAGATCTATTTTGTTTTTGAGCGGTCCAAGAACAGGTAAATATCAAGAAGTGGGCGATCGGGTCATGATAGATGAGATGGCGCATCGCAGTGGAACTGATGTAATTACCCGTTATGTCATGGAGCAGTCCGTTAACAAACCCTGGAAAGTGGTCGATTTTAAATTTGATCGCGTAAGCTTGTGGAGTGCGGCACTAAAATTTTGTCTGGATCACCCACAAACAGTTTTGATTCTGCCTGGAGAATCCACCTCGATGATTTCTGAATCCTTGAGTTTGGGTATACGACCGGCTATTTATCAACATCCCGCCATGGCAGCATTATCTAAGAAATATATTGATAGTTTAGTAAAGCACCATCAGGCAACAGAGTATCCGATACTCCCGGCTGCAGGGGAAACAAGGCAACAGCCTCTGGAGCTGCAGGAAAAAAAAGTGGTGGCTGCACTGTTGCTGTTACTAGCAAAGAAAACGGATACAGTTTCATGAAAAAACGCAAAGAGATCCTGAATATGCATGATAAAAAAGTCGCGGTGATTCTTTCTGGTTGTGGTGTGTATGACGGTGCTGAAATCAATGAAGTGGTGTTATCCTTGTTGGCCTTGGAAAGGTGTGGGTTAGCCTGGCAGTGTTTTGCCCCTGATATTGAGCAGCATCATGTGGTCAATCATGTGACCGGTGAGTTAGTGGCGGACAGGAGAAACGTACTGGTTGAGTCTGCCCGCATCGTGCGTGGCAAAATTAAACCATTAACTGACTGTGATGTTAGTGCTTTTTCCGCACTTCTGGTGCCCGGTGGTTTTGGTGTGGCCAAAAATCTGTCTGATTTTGCTATTAAGGGCGCGGCAGTTGAGATTTATAAACCTTTTCTTGACCTTTGCCGTGCGTTTAAAGAACAGCAAAAACCGGCAGGTTATCTCTGTATTGCACCGGCGCTGCTTGGCAAGATCTATGGTCCGGGTGTGACAGTGACTGTGGGTGATGATGATGAAACCATTGCGGCCATTGTCGCCATGGGAGCCCGGCATCAAAAATCTCAGGTGGGAGAAATTGTGGTGGATGAGACTAACAAGGTGGTCACTACCGCGGCATACATGCTGGCTTCAACGATGATGGAAGCAAAATCCGGAATCGATAACCTGGTTAAACAGCTGAATGAAATGATGCGGAAGGATACATCTTCCTGAGATCAGGTTCTAAAAGTCTGACATTAATTTTTGTGTTGTCCCCTGCAGCCACTGCTTGCAGGCTGCCGTTGACCACTTTAGACTATAGCGCCTGTTTTTTTGCTAAAAGTAAAAGTGATGCTGGTTGCTGATTTTGCTTTTGAACTCCCACAGACACTGATTGCACGTTATCCACTGTCCCAGCGTAGCGGCTGTCGTTTGTTATCGCTGGATGGCCCAACAGGGTCACTGTCCCACGGTATTTTCACTGATCTGCTGGATAAACTTGCATCCGGTGACCTGTTGGTATTCAACAATACCCGAGTGATACCGGCGCGATTGTTAGGTCGTAAGGCCAGTGGTGGCAGGCTGGAAGTGCTGGTAGAGCGCATAATGGGTAAGCACAGTGCTCTG
>CAZBYB010000063.1:0-7820 GCA_964496225.1 uncultured Yersinia sp.
GGGAGCTCTATCGGCACTTATTCTATTAATGCCGTACTGGAAGCAGCAGCAAAAGTACGTGCACCGGTTATTGTGCATTTTTCCAATGAGGGTGCTGCTTTTATTGCAGGTAAAGGTCTGCCGACACAGGGACAGCATGCGGCAGTTCTGGGGGCCATCTCTGGCGCACGGCATGTCCACCAGATGGCCGAACACTACGGCGTTCCTGTGATTGTACACACTGACCATTGTGCAAAAAAATTACTGCCCTGGCTCGATGGCCTGTTGGATGCCGGGGAAAAGCACTTCGCCATGACGGGTAAGCCCCTGTTTTCATCGCATATGATAGACCTGTCTGAAGAGCCGCTGGAAGAAAACATTGCCTTGTGCAGCCACTACCTGGCACGCATGGCAAAAATGGCGATGACGCTGGAAATAGAGCTGGGTTGCACCGGCGGGGAAGAAGACGGTGTGGATAACAGCGGCATGGACAGTTCAGCCTTATACACGCAGCCCGAAGATGTGGCATATGCCTTTGAAAAACTGAGCACCATCAGTCCACGTTTTACCATTGCCGCTTCTTTTGGTAATGTGCACGGGGTGTACAAACCTGGAAACGTGAAATTAACACCCAAGATTTTGCGCAACTCTCAGGCGTTTGTCTGCAAAAAATACCAGCTGGCACACAATAGCCTGAATTTCGTCTTCCACGGTGGTTCTGGCTCCAGCGCCGAAGAAATCAGGGAAGCTATCAGTTATGGTGTCGTCAAAATAAACATCGATACCGATACGCAATGGTCAACCTGGGAAGGTATCCTGAATTATTACCACAAGCACCAAAATTACCTGCAGGGACAACTGGGTAACCCGCAAGGTAGCGATCAACCTAATAAGAAATATTACGATCCCCGTGCCTGGCTGCGTGCTGCTCAGGTCAATATGATAACGCGTCTGGAGCAAGCCTTTCAGGAACTCAATGCCATCGATAGCCTGTAAAAAATGGCGGGCTTCTTTTTCTTTTGCCCTTGTTTCGCATCAGACAAAGATGTGCATCATTGCCTGTGCCCGGTTCTGGTGAACGTGATGCAATGATTGCTGCTACCGCTATTGAACACACTTTTACTGTTGTGATTCTACATGTTGATAACGTTATGCCTGGAGGGATTCTCTTACTCCATCCATGGGAATACCCTCTTTGAGGTCGCTAGTGCAGAGATTATTGTAACGAGAATAGCCACTCACTTATCGTTGTGTCATTTGCGTACATCATGTTAGTAAACTAACCTAAAATAAGGGCGATGGCCGCTCGCGCCCGAAACGGCATTATTGTGCCAGAAAGGCAGATAACAACCCGGATACGATCCCGACAAAGCCAGAGAGGATAATATGAAAAATACATTCACGGTATCAGCACTCTTTATTTTTTGTTGTGCATCGCCATTGGCATCCATAGCCGCTACGACCACACAGGAGTGTTTGCTATCAACACCATGCGAGAAAATAGCGAAGGAAATGCAAGCCGACAAAGACACAAATACAGAACCAATGTCTCGTAGCGGTAGTAGCGGTAGTAAGCCTAAATAGAGTTTGATCATCACCGGAGTGTATTGGAGGTAAGACTGAAGGTCCACCTGTAAAGTAGCCAGCATTTCACACGCCTGCTTTGTTTCATCTTGCAGGCGCAATAAACCCTTTCTCCGACACCACGTGCCAGGTTAACTGTGCATGCGCCTGGCATCAATCACATCAGACAGCTGGTTGAATTTGGCCAGCACCCGTTCCAAAATTTGCAGATGATGGACTTCGATATTCATATCAACCGTCGCCAGCTGATTTTTGCTATTACTGTGACTGCTCACGGCAATCAGATGCACTTTCTCATTCACAAGAATGGTAGTGATATCACGCAATAATCCGCTGCGATCGTTCGCCGTCACCCGGACCTTAAGTGAATAAGCGCCGGAATGGCACACTCCCCAGACAGCACGCACAATCCGTTCAGCATGATGATATTGCAGATCGGCCAACTGTTCACAACCTGCCTGGTGAATGGAGATCCCGCGGCCATGGGTAATAAAACCGACAATGTCATCCCCGGGGACAGGTTGACAACAGCGAGCAATGTGGTGCAAGAGATTGCCGACTCCCTCCACCACAATACGCCCGCCATCCATGCCATTTTTATGCACATAACCCGAAGGATGTGGCATTTTATTAGTCAAATTCTGTAAGACCTGAAGATCAGATTCCTCATGATCTGACTTGTTGATTTTACCCTGCAGAAAATGAATCATCTGATTCAGGCGAATATCCCCGTTACCCAGCGCAGCCAACACGTCATCTAACGAACTGGCGTTATAACGGGGTAGAAGCAGCTTTTCTGCTTCCTTCAGGCTGACATGCAGATGCGCTAATTCCCTATCCAGTATTTGCCGTCCCGCCAGTATATTTTTATCGCGGTCCTGTTTGCGAAACCAGTTATTAATTTTGGCACGCCCACGACTGGTAGTCACATAACCCAGATTCACGTTTAGCCAATCGCGGCTTGGATTAGCCTGTTTTTGAGTAATGATCTCAATCTGATCCCCCATACGCAACTGATAGGTAAAAGGGACAATACGGCCGCCCACCTTAGCGCCAATACAACGATGGCCTATATCGCTGTGAATATGATAAGCAAAATCCAGCGGGGTAGAACCTGTCGGTAAATCCATGACATCACCTTTCGGTGTAAACACATAAACCCGATCGTCAAATACCTGACTGCGGACTTCCTCCAGTATTTCACCCGAGTCCACCATCTCTTCCTGCCAAACAATTAATTTGCGTAACCACGCAATGCGGCTATCGACACTGGTCGTATCCTTCACCTCCCGGGTACCTTCTTTATATCGCCAGTGTGCGGCAACACCTAACTCAGCATCTTCATGCATCTGACGGGTACGAATTTGAATTTCCAACGTCTTGCCATGAGGCCCCAGGACAACAGTATGAATGGACTGATACCCATTAGGTTTTGGATTAGCAACATAATCATCAAATTCATCAGGTAAATGGCGAAAATGGGTATGAACAATACCCAGTGCAGCATAACAATCCTGCAACTGTTCGACCACCACACGTACGGCACGCACATCAAAGAGTTCATCAAAAGCTAACGACTTTTTTTTCATCTTGCGCCAGATGCTATAGATATGTTTCGGACGGCCATGAATGTCTGCCTGAACCCCCTCATCCATCATGGCCTTTTGCAACATATGTACAAAATCTTCTATAAATTGCGCGCGATCAACACGCCGCTCATGTAATAACTGAGCAATACGCTTATATTCTTCAGGATGCAGGTAACGAAAACAAAAATCTTCCAGCTCCCATTTTAGCTGGCCAATACCCAAGCGATTGGCCAGAGGGGCATACACATTTGAACATTCGATAGCAGCCAGTACACGTTCATCTTCCTGTGGTGCATCCTTAAGCTCACGCAGGTGCACAATACGCTCCGCCAGTTTTATCACCACACAACGAAAATCTTCCACCATCGCCAGTAACATGCCACGCACTTTATCCAATTGCCTTGCACTCACGGCACCGGTATGCGTGACTCTCAAATGATGAATGGCATCCATATCCCGAACACCCTGCACCAGGCAGACAATGTTTCTGCCAAACTCTTCAAGCAATGTAGCTTCATCTATCAGAATATTAACCAGTGGAAACAACAATGCGGCACGCAGACTGTCATTGTCCATATGCAAGGTTGAAAGAATTTCAACCATCTCCAGACCACGCCAGAGCAACAATGAAGCATCAGGATGGTTTTCGGTTTGTCGTTGACAGTAATGCCATGTTTTCACCAGCTGATCACCTGCACCTGAGTCAGCCAGACCCAGGTTTGCTATCCAATTATCGGGAATAAACTCACCAGCTTGATTTAAATGTGAACTTCTGACAGCAACCATACATTTTCCTTGACGCAACAGGCATGGCATTCTGAAATGCATCTATCGATGCATAACAGATCCCAGACAGGCTTTAAATTGCAACGACTCACTTTGCCATCTGCGGGACTGATGATAATCTGACCAGGACTGATATTTCTCTTTAGGCCGGAATACATGACAAAATACAGTCTACGCACATACATAATGATCCAGGTACTGGCCCCAGTGCTATTACTCGGCCTGTTACTCAGTACCATCTATATGGTTCATCGTCATAACGCATTACAGAACCAAGTCATCCGTGCCGGAGCCAGTATCATTGAACCTTTATCCACGATCAGTGAATGGGGTATGAATTTTCACAATAGAGAAAACGTCAGCCAGTTGATCAGTCTGCTACATCGGAGAAATGCCAATATTGTCCGTTCTATCACCATTTTTGATGACAAAAATACGTTTTTTGCCACCTCCAACCCTAATTACAATAATGTACTACTGCAGTTGTCAAAAAATGTGCCAGTCCCCGATGCGTTGATGCACACCATTCACGATAACTCATTGATTTTACGCATGTCTTTTATGCATGAACGACCGTTTTCAGAGAAAAAAAATGCCATGGCTAACCCGGCATTAGGTTATATTGCCATTGATTTAGACCTACAATCAATTCGATTACAACAATATAAAGAAATTTTTATTGCGGCGCTGTTTTTACTCTTTTGCCTGTGTCTGATAGCCCTGTTTACCTTACGCCTGATGCGCAATGTGTCTGTTCCTATCCGTCACATGGTCAATACCGTCGATCTCATTCGTCGGGGCCAACTGAACAACAGGGTTGAAGGCAATATGCCGGGTGAATTATCCATCTTAAAAAATGGCATTAATTCAATGGCAATATCGTTGGCAGCCTATCATAAAGAAATGCAGCACAACATTGATCAGGCTACATCAAATTTACGCAATACACTGGAACAGATGGAGCTGCAAAACAGTGAACTGGATCTGGCCAAAAAACATGCTCAGGAAGCGGTACGCATTAAATCTGAATTTCTGGCAAACATGTCCCATGAATTACGCACACCACTCAATGGCGTCATCGGTTTCACGCGTCAGACACTTAAAACCCCATTAACACCCACACAAAAAGACTACCTACAGGCCATTCAACGTTCTGCCAATAACTTACTGACCATTATTAATGACGTGCTGGATTTTTCTAAATTAGAAGCAGAAAAACTCATGCTGGAACAGATCCCGTTTTCGTTAAGAGAAACCCTTGATGAAATCGTTGTATTATTGGCCAATATTGCACACGAAAAAGGCCTTGAGCTAACACTGCATATCAATAATAAGGTACCGGAACAGGTAACAGGAGATGCCATGCGTTTGCAACAGATAGTCACCAATCTGTTAGGCAATGCCATCAAATTTACTGAAAATGGTAACATTGATATTTATGTCTATCCTGATTTCCAAGATGAAAAACAGCTTAAACTGGGTGTTACTATCCAGGATACGGGTATTGGCATAGAGACCCACAAGCAGTCACAACTCTTTCAGGCATTTCATCAGGCAGATGCCAGTATTTCTCGCCGTCACGGTGGTACGGGTCTGGGCCTTGTGATCACGCAAAAATTAGTCAGAAAAATGGGGGGTGAAATTAGCTTTTACAGCAAGCCGGATCAGGGTTCCATTTTCAAATTCTATATCTATCTGGATATTAATGAGACAGAATATACTCCCCCCGTCTCCCTCATACAGCTGACCGGTCAGCTAGCTTATGTTGAAGCCAATCCCGCAGCAGCACGCGCAACATTAAATATGCTAAGCATGACGGGCTTACAAGTGACTCATCGCCCCACACTGGCACAGTTACCGGATCAGCATTACAACATCCTACTCGTTGGTATACCCATACCTTTTCGCCATAATATTGCAGTCCATCGAGATAAGTTGGTGTTTGCGCTTAAGATGGCAGAATCTGTGATTCTGGCACTGCCCAGCCAGTCACAGGTTGAAGCTGAAACACTAAAACAAATTGGCGCACACGCCTGCCTGATAAAACCCATATCCAGTAATCGCTTATTCCCGCTACTGGTGCAAAATAACCCACAATGCCCGGTATCCACAGTGGATACCTTGCATAAAACAGCACGCTTGCCTTTGGCTGTCATGGCCGTAGACGACAACCTGGCAAATCTCAAGCTCATTGGTACGCTGTTAAACGAGCAGGTAGAAAAAACCATTGTCTGTAAAAGCGGTAAAGAAGCTATCCAGTTAGCACAGGAGAATCATTTGGATATCATCTTAATGGATATTCAGATGCCCGGCATGGATGGCATCAGGGCCAGCGAATTGATTCACCAGATAGCCCATCATCAGCACACACCGATTATTGCGGTAACCGCCCATGCAACCAGCGGTCAACAGGAGCAATTTCTCAAAGCAGGGATGAATGGCTATCTGGCCAAACCGATCAATGAAACCCGACTGACACTGGCACTTTCCCGTCATTATATGCAGCCCGTACAGCCGCAACCTGCAAAACCTGAAGCGCAAGTACTGATGGTGAATCATAATGAATGGACACAATCTCTGAACTGGCCTCTGGCACTGCGTCAGGCGGCCAATAAAGAAGCGCTGGCCCAAGAATTATTACTCATGTTACTCAATTTTCTGCCACAAGTCAGAAAACGCGTTCATCTCATTATCAAGGGTGGTGAAGACGCCACCATATTGGACCTCATTCATAAATTGCACGGCAGTTGCAGCTACAGCGGTGTTCCCCGTCTGAAACAACTCTGTTTTTATATTGAACAACAGTTACGACAACAGATTAGCCTGCAGGATCTGGAATCCGAATGGCTGGAATTATTGGATGAAATAGACAATGTTATTTATGCTGCCAGGATACATCTGGAAGGGTAACAGTACAAACAGGGGCAAAGCGGTCCAAAAAATTTAAAATTGATCCAGGACGCCTTGCAAATGGCACTTGTCACTGTCGGAACATCCATCCGAAGTGGTTCGACCATAACAAAACAAATTGAAAGCTGAGATGCTTAATTGCATTAAAGTAGATTACAATCAGAAACAAAGCTGAGGTGTTTAACCATATTGAAGTGGATTACAATCAGAAACGTTGGCCCGGAACTGGGGCTATGTCAGCCCAATGGTATTCGCACGATAAGCCCATCTCTTAAGGATGTGCCCACTCAAACCAATCCAGATCACGCTACTATCTTAACAGTATAAAAGGATCCTCCTCTTATGAAATCATCGTTAAAATTTTTGTTGATCCTGTTCATTCTGGCATTTACTGTGACTTCCCATGCCAGGGAATTGATCGTTGCTACCGATACCGCTTTCATGCCGTTTGAGTTCAAGCAAGGCGATCAATACGTAGGCTTTGATATTGATTTATGGGAAGAAATTGCTAAAGAATTAAAATTATCTTATGTCCTAAAACCCATGGATTTTAGTGGGATCATCCCGGCGCTGCAAAGTCGCAATATTGATGTGGCGATTGCAGGCATAGCTTCCACGGATTTACGTAAAAAAGTGATTGATTTTTCTGATGTTTATTATACAGGCGGATTATTGATCATGGTGAGAATGGATGATGATAGTATCAAAAGCGAACACGACCTGAAAGGCAAAATCATTGCTGTGAAAAGCGGTACTGAATCTGCTAATTATGCTAAAGATAACATTAACGCCAAAGAACTACGTCAATTTCCAAATATTGATAACGCCTATCTGGAATTGGGTACTAAACGTGTTGACGCAGTATTATATGACGCGCCCAATATTCTGTCTTTCATGAAACTTTCTGGTAATACCCAATTTAAAACCGTGGGTAACCAGCTTAAAGCCCAACACTTCTGCATTGCCTTACCT
>CAZBYB010000063.1:7830-11877 GCA_964496225.1 uncultured Yersinia sp.
AAAATTAATACCGCATTACAAAAGCTTCATGATAATGGTATCTATGCACAAATCTATAAGAAATGGTTCGATGTAGAACCTGACTGATGATTTCTATCATTCCTTGACATCCTTCCTTCCTGCCCTGAAGACGGGGATTCCTGCTGTATTCAGGTCAAAACCTGACTCACTTCGGCAGGTTCCTGCTTCAACGGACGGCCTGACTGCACCGTTCCTCCACAGGCCAGCACGGCATGCCCTGCCGCTAAAATATTACGAGCAGCGTTTATATCAACGTTCTACTGTATATACCTGAGTTCGGGATAAGGAATGGGAGTTAATGAGGGTAACCTGTTGACACAGAAGGGATGAGTGCCCCACATTCCGGAATAATCAAATCACAACAAATGGTTAATAACGAAACAGCGGAGCACTCATGGACGATATTACTGCACTTTACTGCCGTATGGACGATTTTTGCAAAAAATTTGAACCAGAATTTAATGCCAGACTGCTGAGTGAGGGTAAAAAGCAGCGGCTGCGTCCCTGCTGTCTGTCTCTTGCAGAGTTGATGAACCTGAGTTCGGGATAAACGCAAATATAACTCATTGAAATAATTGCAATATTATAAAAAATAGCCGAAATGAAATAACAAAATTGCCTGTTTGAGTTTTAGACACTTCTCTTTTTGCCATCATTGAACAGGTATTTTTACTTAATTCATTTTAAAACAAACAATTATTAAATTTCTTATCCCGAACTCAGGTTTGAAATACTGAAAGGAAAATGCTCAGGTATTTCAATGGCAGATTCCACGCCTGTTGCCATCTGTAGCAGGCTGCGCAGGCGTCATCGTGTTTTTCATGGAATGGACGGGCTCGGGAGAAATCAAGCCGGGTGGTTTCCTGGGTTTAAGCTGCACGCCGTTATCAATCATGCCGGAGAACTGCTCAGTATCCGTCTGGCGCGGGGAAATACCGATGACAGAGAGCCCCTGTCTGGTATGGTCAGGGGATTCTGGGGCAGGCTTTATGCCGACAGGGGGTTATATCTCGAAAACACTGACCGGGCAGCTGAAAGAAAGGGGGATTGATTTAATCACCCGGGCCCGGCGAAACATGAAACCACCTGAACATACAGAATTTGACAGGGTGCTGCTGCGCCGGTGCTCACTCATTGAAACCGTTTTTGATCAACTGAAAAATCTGAGTCAGAGCGTGCTGCTTGAAAGATGACGGGTATAAACCGCTGTCGCGGCTATAGTGGTGGTTTCTGCAACTTGAGATAACTCAGAATCTTTATACTCTACAGCAGATGATTATGCAAAATACGTAGTCATCATCTACTGTTAAGTTTAGTCAAAGAAGGAGTTGGTATTATGAAAAGTAAACTGCTGTTAGTACCAGTCGCCTGTATGTTAAGTGTAATGCCTTTGGTTTCAAAAGCCCTGACACAAAGTCAAGAGAGTTATTGCCCAACTTTTGTACCGCTATGTTCGTCACTTTATTTTTTAAAAACAGACGAAGAGAAAATGGCTCAGATAAAGAAATTCAGATCAATGTCGAATCCACTGTGGAATCAGAGCCGGGCCATGCTGATATCAACTGTGCACGACTGTATGAAGATAGGCATAGCAGTTAAATGGTACCAAGGTATTGATAATCAATGTATCAATGGCTTACCAACCAGCCTGCCATGAAATGAAATGGTAGTGGAGACAGGGATGGCTCAATGTACAAAAGCACTTTACAGGGCATTTTTACAGGCAAGCAGCATGAGATATTCCGGTCTGGCGTTGTCAGGAGTCAGTCCGTCCCCGCTGTCTCATGACAGCATCAGCCGGTGGCTGAAGAGCCGCTGTTTTCGTCCCCATGAACTCTGGAAACTGGTTGCATCATCCATTGATAAGCGTCAGCCCTGCCTGCTTCTTGCCGACGATACCGTGCTGGCAAAAGCGCGGGGAATAACAGCGGAGGTGGTAGTCATGGATACCTGGTATTCCAGTCTGGATAATCTGAAGGCCATTCGTTCTCATGGCTGGATATGGGTAACCTGCTTAAGAAAAAACCGGAGGGTAAATCGTGGCATCCACCTGGAATCACTGGATATTCCTGAAGACGGGCTTTCAGTCCACTTGCGTGGCTAGGGCTGGGTCACTGTTTTCAGGTTTGTGGCTAAAAATGGTCGCACTGATTATGTGGCAACGAACAGGGTGAGCCCGACCCGTGCACAGGTAAAAACGGTTATGGAAGAACGCTGGTCAGTGGAAGTTTATCATCGTGAAATTAAACAGACCTGTGGCATAGAGCGCTGTCAGGCCCGCACCGGCCATGCGCAGAGAAATCATATTTTCATGGCCATTACCGCCTGGTTTGAGCAGCACAGGCGTCGCCTGTCAGAAAGAATTACCCTGTATCAATAGGGCTGGAATGTTATCAAAGGCTCCATTACTGAACACATGCGATTACTGCTGGCTCATCCCAGGTAGCTCTGTGCGAAACTTGTTAACGCTTCTTCATGCGGCAATATCATAAAAAGTTGTTATTTGATAGCCAGAATAACCTTATCTGGATATATTGGGCAACTTTTTATCCTCTCTATAGTCTGGCCACTGTTTTTTAAGTACCCATCTAACATACTGTTATTTAACACGAGCAAAAATGAGCAAAATAAATAATCCTGTTTGCCTGAGCCTGGTCCTTATGGTACAGGCCGCACTGGCACAACCCACAAGCACAAGCACAAGCACAAGCACAAGCACAAGCACAAAGACAGATTACGCAAAAGAATATAAAACCAACTGGGGGTTGGCAGCCATTAAAGCCGACGCGGCCTATAAGAAAGGGCTCAGCGGGAAAGGTGTTAAAATCGGCGTGGTTGATACAGGCATTGCGTTAAGTCACCCGGAGTTTTTAGGCCAACCTCACACGGGCATAAAAAGAACTGACCTCACAGATCTCTATGATGCGGGTACAGATATTAAGGGTCACGGTACCCATGTAGCGGGCATTATCGCTGCCAGAAAAGATGGTCAAGGTATGCATGGTGTCGCTTGGCAAAGCGAGCTGATTGGAGGGCATTACGAAGCCTTTCCGGGTACCACGCCTGCAGACATTAGAAGCCTTGCGCACGGTCTGCTGGAAATGGAAAAAACAGGCGTTCAGCTTATTAACCACAGTTGGGCACATCCTCAATGGCGAGTAATGCCTCTGGAGCAATTAACAACCGAAGCCTACTCACAGGAAGCCAGTATACCTGCACTTCATGATCTGCTCACTGTTCTAACCACAACCGCAGAAAAAAAAATCTTACAAATCTGGGCTGCAGGTAATTATGGACTCACTGAAGAAGAATATCAAACCCGGGCGAATACCCCACTTACCCAAACCGACATACCTGTTTCTGAGGTAGATAACGCTCATTCTCCGGGCATCAGTGATATTACGCAGCATAAGTACACTGAAGATGATGCCATCCAGGATACAGAGATAAACATTGATTTTAATGATGAAATATCGGATGAAGAATTCGTAACACCTATAGAATCTGAAGAAGACAAAGAAATAAAAAAGCTTATCCGTGAATCAATTATCCGTGAATCATTACAGAATATGCCACTCATCGCACCCGCACCCACTCGTGCTGACTGGATTAAACTGGCGGATAAAGAAAGAGAAATTTCCCGTAACCCTGCAGGAATAGAACAGTTATTACCCCATTTTCGTCCTGAATTGGAAAAGTACTGGCTGGTTGTCGTTAACACCGATAAAAACAACAGGATCACCGATTCATCCAACCGTTGTGGTGTGGCCGCACAATGGTGCCTTGCGGCCCCGGGAGCAGAAATTTATGCTCCTACCGTAACAGGTGGAAATAAACATAATACACCGCATCTGACCTATGCGGAAAAATCTGGTACTTCCATGGCCGCACCCCACGTCACGGGTTCCATGGCATTATTACAGGAACGTTTCCCCTGGATGGATATCACCCAGGTACGGGAAGTCTTGCTGACAACCGCCACTGATTTGGGTGAACCCGGTGTTGATAACGTGTATGGCCATGGTC
>CAZBYB010000064.1:0-11773 GCA_964496225.1 uncultured Yersinia sp.
AACCCTTCAGGGCCCACCGTATAACCAATAAAAATGCCATCAATAATATGATAAAGGCCGCCCACAAGCATCGTTATCAGCGACGGCAGAGCGTAATGCCAGTAAGTAGCACTTATTTTCTTTGCATCCATACTGATAAGTGGATTGATCATTATTTTTTCGGGATGCCTTAAATTTACAGTGAATTTAGATAAGCATTTTCATAACAATAGAACACTCGGTGGCGTTGTCATCGTGGTTCACCAGCTCGGGTGATAACAATTGATTTTTAAGACAGTATCAGGTTGTTTGCTTTGAGACGATATAATCCAATAGATTATTGTGCACGTGAATCTTCATTTTATAATTCTTATTATCTTGCTTTTAGTTGAGAAAAAATAATGACTATCTTAAACAGGCTCTAATTAGAGATGAATTTAGTTGGAAGTAAAAAAATAAATAAAATAACAATGGACAGAATAACAAATTTAATTTTTCATGTCTATAGATCAATTAATCATTATATGATTAAACTGCAAATTAATTAGTTAATTATATAAATTTAAATGGAATTAGAAATGTCAATATAACAAAATTTCTTTTATTTTTATTTAGATATTCTACAAAATGACGTATTTTTAAATATCTTTTAAACAAATTTTTGTTGTTTAATCATTTTATGTATGATACATGTTGTATTCCTTACAGTGTCCCCTTTAATTAACCAGAGGTATAATAATGAAAATATTAAAATATGCTGCTGCTTTTTTGATTGGTACAGCTACCATGATTGGAATCGTTGCTTACGCGCCAGCGCTGAAATCAAAAAAAATATCTGAATATATCGATGATACTGTAATGACAGTAAAAATTAAGGAACAGCTTTTTATTGAGCCCGATTTGCAATCTTCTGAAATTCATGTAGAAACCTTCAAGGGTAAAGTTCAGTTAAGTGGATTTGTTTCGTCCATGGACAATGCAAAACGTGCGCTCAGGATTACCCGTTCTATTTCCGGAGCAGGGCCTGTTATTGATAATATGCAAATTAAGTAAAACATACCCAATATGAGCAATATCCTGTGCTGTCTGTTGCATGCTGATAACACTAAACATTCTGAGCTATAGCTGAATCAGTTCACTAAACTTTTCATAAAAATTAACTATGTAGTTGGATACTAATCCAATTAAATAATGCCATAATTTATATTTCTTTATTAAATACACTATCTTCGTTATTTTTATTTTAATGGCATTATATTTATTAAGTAATTTTTTATTTTAAAAAAATTTTACTGTACATTATTTTAATATGTGATAATGAAAATAGGCTATTACTTTTTTTAATTTATGCCATTCTTAGCATTGGCATTATAACCTGTTTTCCAATCATGAAATCAGAATGATATTATTATATTTTTGTTTTATATTAAAAATTATCTCCAGAAATTTCTGGTTAATAACTTTAACCAAAGCAAAAGGATATCAAAATGTCAAAAGATACAGATTCAAGCATAATCAATGAGTTACAGTCTATCATCCATAGCCTGGAAGACATGGAAAAACTGCGTAAACGCGCTGAAAATTCAATAAATAATACGCGGGAGTTTTTAAATAATACCAGTACGGTGCTCACCGGTAAAACTAAAGAAGTGGCCAAATGTGCTAACGACTATGTCAGCCGTAATCCATGGACAAGCATAAGCATTGCCGCTGTTTTTGCTTTTATGTTAGGTTTTTTCTTAAAGCGCAAATAAACAGAATGCCATGCAAAAATGAGGTGACAGGCAAGAGTACGGTGGGTGCTATAAACTCTCACAGGGTCTTCTGTGTTAGTTTTACACCATTGTTCCTGAAAAATTGATGACAAAATGGGGGTATATTGATGAATAAAATCGTTTTTAATCCGTCGCAAAACCTTTCAATGGGCACAGAAGTTGAGCTTCAACTTATTGATTTAACTAATTTTAATTTATCTGATCAATCAGCACTCATTGTGCATACTGTGAATGACCATCAACATGTAAAACAAGACTTAACTACGTCAATAATCGAGTTGAATTCATCACCACACCTTTCTGCCATGGCTATTTTTCATGAATTAATACAGCTGATTGAAAAAATACGATTGGTTGCCATAGCGTATCACATTGACCTGTGCGGGGGAGGAAGGCATTACAGCCATGACTGGAAAGGCCAGTCCATCACTGATAAAGCGAGATATCAAAATATGGCTGCGCGTTTGGGTTATTTATCAAAAGCGTGCGTATTTGGACAACATATTCACGTTGGTGTCAAGACGGGTGATGACGCGATGTATTTATGTCATACGTTGCGGCAGTATGTGCCCCAACTCATCGCGTTAAGTGCGTCATCTCCTTATTATCGTGGGGAAGATACTCAATTTTCCAGTTCACGATTCAGTTCATTAGATTCTATGCCTAATTATGGTAGCTTTGAGGAGATTTATACTTGGGATGCATTTCAGGATTATTTCCATAAAGTCACTTCATCGGGCGCTATAGCCGGTATTAAAGATTTATATTGGGATATCCGACCACAACCCCAGTTAGGTACTATAGAGGTAAGGGTCTGTGATACACCGCTTTACCTTTATCATGCGGCCATGTTAGCCGGTTATACACACTTACTGGTAAAAATGTTGTTACAACAAAAATATCCCGTCACTGGAGACTATCGTGCAATTTATGCTGCAAATAAATTTTATGCAAACAGATACGGATTGAATGCAGAAATGATTAATAATACCTACCAAAAGATGCCGCTTCGGGAGCATATTTTCAATACCACTCAACAATTAAAAAAGCTGACTTTATCCAGTGATGAAAAATATATTATTGATTATATAGAAAAATATACTCTATTGGGGATTAATGATGCTGACGTAATCAGAAAAATGATTAACAGCGGTTACAACAAGGAAGCACTGATCTCACATTGCAGGAAAGAGCTAACTCAACGGCTGGATATTCTATAATTCTTTTACTGAACATATAGCTGCGCTATTCTTAGCGTCATTCTCATTATGGTAAACAACCTGTACTTCCTCAAAACCTGCGCGTCGGCTACTCTGTGTTAACATCAGGCTTACAATGCCCATTTATTACGTGAATGACACAAATCGACATTCCTGTGATTTCTCCCTTTCCCTGGTGCAGAGAGAAATGCCAGAATAACTCCGTTACATTATTCGGGGTGCAACCATGTCTGACTGTTGCGCTTCTCAAAATCCTATATACCCGGGTCAATCAGGAAAAACTATGTTCCACTTTTTGTACAGAATCAGTCCCATTCTCTTACTATGTTCCTCCTGCGCTGCTACTGCTACTGCAGATTGGGTGGTACGCAGTGATTCGCTAGCCAAACCATTACTACAAAATATCGCCAAATATTCGCCGGAAAAAGCCTCATTTCTAGGGGAAGAGCAATATGATGTGGCTGTCGCGGATCTCAAACCCGGTGTTTACAAACGTATGTTGGCCGATCTCAACAAACAGCTGACTGCCCTGCGCCTTGTGCGAAAAAATGAAAATGACAGCAGGGTTCAACAAGACTTGGATCTTTTAATTGCATCCTGTACCCGAAGCATGGAAAGCATGCGTTTGCATCACCAACACCTGCTCAATTACATTGATGCCGGAAAGCTGGTCTACGGTGGCTTACGTGAAATTCTGGATGCGCGTAATAAACCTGCCAGACAGGCACATGCGTTAACACGTTTACGTCGCTACGCTGGCATGGAAGCGGGCTATACACCCATTACGGTATTGGCGCGGGCCCGTATGACTGAAGAGCTTAAACGTAAGGGGTTGATCGGCCCTTATGCTGATGAAATCAATGAAAGTCTCAACAATACAGAGTCTTATCTACAAAGTATTGCCGATTTGTTCAAAAACAGCAAACTGGAAGGCTGGGAAGAAAACGTTACTCATTTATCCAAACAGATACGTGACTACAATGACTGGGCGCGAGTCGCTATTTTACCACGTGCCCGTTCTGAGGCACCTTTACCACCGGCGTTGTATAAGGATATGCTGAAAAATACCGGTGTCGATATTACGCCGCAGGAACTCATTGAACGTGCAGCATTTGACTATCAGGAAGTACGTGAACAGATACAAATGATTGCCAATGTTATCGCCGCCAAACATCAATTACCTTCATCTGATTGGCGTGATGTTATTAAGGCATTGAAAAAGCGCTCACTGGCACCCGCAGAATTAATTCCTCATTATCAGGCAAGGGTGAAAGATATTGAAGCCATTATCCGCCGTGAAAATTTAATTACTCTTCCTGAACGCGAGGTCATTATCCGTACTGCCACCGAAGGTGAAGCGGCATCGATACCCGCACCCTTTATGAATCCACCCCGTTTGATTGGTAATACCGGTGAATATGGAGAATTTGTCATTCCACTCACCAATCCCAATGCTAAATCTAAAGCAGCAATGGATGATTTTAATTACGATGCCGTGGCCTGGACTCTGTCAGCCCATGAAGCACGTCCTGGCCATGAATTACAATTTGCTTCGATGGTTGAACAGGGGACATCCATCGCACGGGCATATTTTGCCTTTAACAGTGTTAACACCGAAGGATGGGGGGTTTACTCAGAAGCGATGCTGCTGCCTTTTATGCCTGCCGAAGGGCAGCTTGTTTCCCTGCAGTTGCGTTTGCTTCGGATAGCACGTGCTTTTCTTGACCCCATGGTTAACCTTGGACAGATTACGCCAGCACAAGCCAAGCAGTTCCTTATCCGTAATCTGGTACTTTCTGAGCCTTTTGCCCAAGCAGAAGTCGATCGATATGCATTCAAATTTCCCGGTCAGGCTACGGCTTATTATTATGGTTATGTACAACTACGTTCACTAAAAACGCAAATTGAATTAATGCTGGGCGATAAATTCAACCAGAAGGCGTTTAATGATTTCATTATTCAACAGGGTCTGTTACCCCCGGTCTTATTAAAAAAGGCAATGTTGAAGGAATTTGTGCCCTCACATGGAAAAATGGGGTACACAGCGGGTAACACACAATGACAGCTTATTCGTTATTCGCTAACGTGCTGCCGGATAAATCTGCCGCTGGTTCGGCGTCTGATTGAATGAGTGAGCCTGGCATTCCAATGCCAGGCTTCTTGATTGAGGTTGTCATCGATTCCGTAACGATATCAACGATGAAATTTAGCGCCATAAACACCAGATGACAGCGGCATCGCCTGCTGCCCAAAAAGATTTTGCAGCAGTTGTTCATGTTTCCATGATGTTGTCGTGTACATGTTAGTATGAACCATCGCGCTTTTTTCTCTGTTGCGTTGCTGCTCAGTTCGCCAGGATGACTGCATGGTATTACGATCAGCGTATTGTATCTGCTTATTCAGTGTATAGACGGCACCGTCAATCAGCCCATCTCGCCTTAGCGCGTTATTCAGCGCTTGCTCCATTTTCGTAACCACCCCGGTACTCTGTCCATCACCTTTTAAAAAACCGATGATTTCATTCGCCTTGTTATTCACGGCATCGTCCAGTTTGCTCTGATTAATGCCATACTTACCATTTGCATTGAGGGATATGCCAGTCTGGCCGAGAGAATTGATAGTTCCCGGCGTGGCCGTTGTCGTGAGCAGGCTGTTTCTTAATTGCCTTTCTATCTGTAACAGCATGGTGTCACCAATTAATACGCCGTTGTTTGCGCTCTGGGCACCCTTGTATTTAGTAACAGAAAGTTGAACTTCTTTGAATGCGTTATAAGCGGCAACAAAATTTTCCAGCGCAGGCTTCAACGAGAGTTCTGTTGCATTTTTCAATGTCAGGGTGGCTTCTCTCAGATCCATAAGGGCAAGCTGTACAGTGTTCCATGCCTGCAGCTTATTTTCATAAGCATTTTTTTGAACATGGCCAGATGTCAGTGAAACGGCATTGGGATAGATATTAGCGGGTGAATACACAGAATTAATTATTGTCATAATAATGTCCTTTAGATATTGTGATTATTGATACAATAATATGTTTATAAAACAGGAAAGCAGCTTTATTAGGCAGCGGTTACTTTATAATTCTGATTATTATGTTCGATAAAATAAAAAACAAATATCATATAATGCTCATTCTTTTATGGACATATAAAAATATAATGCAGACATTATTTAATGTGAACTAACTGAAATTTAAATGTAAAATATTTTGTTATTTATGTAATTTAATTACATTAATTTTGCTATCTAACAGAATTAATATTTAAAATTTTAGGTCATAACTCATTGTTATTGATAATGGTTAAGCAATTTGTTTCGGTTGTTCAATAATGACTTTTCCCCAGAGTATTTTTTTATGCAATAAAAGTAGTTAATTCACTTGGATAGTGTTCTTTTGGTTTGAGCAAATGGGTGAATTAATCTGCTTTTGCGGCATTGTCTTTATTTCATATGCCTGAATCTGCTTCTGAAACATTTTCCCGGTTACGTCATTGGTCCGGAGGCCAGTCCCTTACATCCTTCATCAGGGCCTCATTGCTTATTTTGGTGGCGGGTTTATTGCGTTTCATGGTTGCAGATTGTTGTCCCGGCGCATCAGCCTGAACAGGCTGATATTAAAACGGACTGCCGTCTCAGCAAAGGTGAGGAATTCTTTTTCCCTGAAGGTCTATGATTTCATCGAATGATTTAATCAATGCCATGATTTTTATAGCGTAGCGCGAATTGTCGCTATCAATCTTAATATGGCTTTCAGAAATCGGTGAAGTTATCTGCACGATGCTGCGCCTGTTTCAATGTTTTCTGGCCATGTTTTAACCCAAGCGTCAAAGCCACCGTCAATGCTGTAGACAGTATTAAAACCTTGATTCAACAAATATTGCGCCGCCCCTTTACTGCTGTGGCCATGGTAACACATGACCATAATGGGGTGATCGCAAGTCGTGTGCTGTATCAGGAATGGCAGGCTGTCATAATTCAGATGAAATGCACCAGGTACGTGGCCAGCAACAAAGCTTTCGGCATCACGGATATCAACCACTAGAGCGTCCTGATTCTGACAGAGCGTATATGCCTGTGTGACACTGATTGTTTTAAATTGTTCCATTGCTGTCCTTAAAAGGGGATAAATCCCAGGTCTGTGGACGTTGTTTCCCTTCAGCCGTCACTGAGTGGTTTCTATATGACGATAAAAGTCAGTACCAGGAATGTTCGCCACGTTGATGCTCAGTGAGATCCCTGACACCTTTCAGCTCTGGAAATCTTTGCATAAGCTCTTTTTCAATCCCTTCTTTCAGGGTAACATCCACCATTGAACAACCGTTGCAACCTCCGCCGAATCGCACAATGGCCATGCCTTCTGCGGTAATCTCCATTAGCGTCACACGCCCACCATGACTGGCTAGTTGCGGGTTTATTTGCGTTTGCAGTAAGTATTCTACACGATCTGCTAATGGTGCGTTTTCATCGACTTTACGTATTTTGGCATTGGGTGCCTTTAAAGTCAGTTGCGAACCCAGCTGATCAGTCACGAAATCTATTTCAGCCTCTTCCAGATAAGGCGCACTGAGTTTGTCAGTATAGGCTGACAGTTGCTCGAATTTCATTTCAATATCGTCGGGTTCAATGGTATCAGGCGGGCAGTATGACACGCCGCATTCTGCAGTGACGGTTCCCGGGTTGATAACAAATACGCGGATCTGTGTCCCTTGCTCCTGGCTTTCCAACAATCTGGCAAAATGGGACTGCGCGGCTTCGGTAATTTTTATCATGGTCTTCTCTCAATGTTGACTATTCATCGGTTATCATACGCTTGTCATTTCAGTCACTACAAGGTGCGACAGATGCACCACACCTGAACAGATGCAACGCCCTGCATCAACAAGAGCTTGCTGATCTCAGTCACAGTACTGGTGGTTGTCACCACATCATCCAGCAATGCAACATGCTGCCCGGCAAGGGAGTGTGGCAGATAAAAAACTGACCGTAAGTTACGCCTGCGAGCGGCAGCTGACAATAACCTTTGCGTAGGTGTGGCACGTAAACGTTGTAGGGTATCATGGCGGTATGCACAACCCAACCAGCGCGCCAACGGCCGGGAAATAAGATCAGCCTGATTAAATCCACGCTGCCAGCAACGCCTGCGATGCAACGGAACGCAAATAATGCTATCGGGTTTACAGACCATACCATCATAATAAACCGCCAGCCATTTTAACAATAGCAAGCGTGCCAGCAAGGGTGCCAGTTCAGGGGTTTTATTGAATTTTAATTGTTGTACCCAAGTACTAAAAGGGGGACGATAATCACCGACAAATGTCATGCTGTGCCAGTAAGGTGGCTGCCGTAAACAACGACCACAGAGTAAGTTGATCGCCGTTGAAGGCAAACCACAACTCAGGCAGCAGGGTGGTAACACCGGTAGATGGCGCAAACATAAAGAGCACAGGCCATGGGATGGCAGACTTAATGGTTGTCGACATAGCCAGCAATAGCTGGCAACTTTTATTATCATCTTCTTCCCTGACGCTGATGACAGCAGAATTGATAGCCGATGACGCAAATGTAGGGCATATGTGTGGTGGAGGCGAGCTATTACCCAACGGGAGACTAAATACACAGATTTGGTATGGCCTCATCAACCATTACTGAAAGCCATGGTACTAAAATGATCCATACCCGCCATCGCGGTGATGACCGCCGGATTGGATATCTTGCGTACAACGGATGAGCGCGGCACTAACAATCTATTCTGTGCCTTTCTTGCGTATCTGGCTGGAAGCTTTCAGCAAACAACACACCCTGGCGTGCATGCCCACGGCATATCACAATAGCATGCGCAACATCCGCCGCAGGGGTTCTGCAGCACCCCATAATAGCTGATCTCCTGAGGTAAAGGCCGATAGATATTGCGACCCCAGTGTTAATTTACGCAGACGCCCAACCGGTACATTCAGCGTACCGGTCACCGCTGCCGGCGTTAGTTCATTGATGGTCAGCGTACGATCATTGGGGATGACCCTAACCCAGTTATTATGGCTGGTCAAAATCTGCTCGATTTCTGGCAGGGGAATATTTTTCTTTAGTTTCAGAGTCAAGGCTTGGCTGTGACAGCGCAGAGCACCAATACGCACGCAGAGGCCATCCACCGGGATTAGGTTTTTACTGCCAAGAATTTTATGGGTTTCAATCTGTCCCTTCCATTCCTCACGGCTTTGGCCATTATCCAATTGGCTATCGATCCAGGGTATCAGGCTGCCGGCGAGTGGCACGCCAAAATGATCCACGGGCAAAATGCCACTGCGTGTCACTGCAGTAACCTGATGTTCAATATCCAGCATGCGAACCGCAGGATCGTACAACAGTTCGGCCACTGGCCCGTGCAACATCCCCATCTGTAACAACAACTCACGCATATGACGCGCCCCACCGCCAGAGGCTGCCTGGTAGGTGGCCACTGACACCCACTCCAGCAGATTATGGGCAAATAATCCACCCAGTGCCATTAACATCAGGCTGACTGTACAGTTACCCCCCACAAAGGTTTTTATCCCTTTGGCCAGACCTTGCTGAATGATGTCATGATTTACCGGGTCCAGAATAATGACAGCATCATCCTGCATGCGTAACGCAGAGGCCGCATCGATCCAGTACCCCTGCCAGCCGGTTTCACGCAACTTGGGGTAGATCTTTTGTGTATAATCACTGCCCTGACAGCTGATTACCACATCTAAGGCATACAGAGCGTCCAGATCATATGCATCCTGCACTATGCCTCCCTTTGCGGTAAAAGTAGGCCCCGCAAGGCCGGATTGCGAACCAGAGAAAAATACTGGATGGATGGCATCAAAATCATGCTCTGTTGCCATACGCTGCATCAGCACGGAGCCTACCATTCCGCGCCAGCCGATAAAACCTACCTTTTTCATTCGTTATCCTGTCTGCATGATTTTTTATCCAACCCTATCCATCCCCATTTTTTAGCGCGAACAAAAGGCACAGGGTGAGTGATGTCAGTCGGTACAGGCATTTAATCATGCATAATAGTACTTCACAAGCGCACCACTCCTATAACAATACCGCGGAAAGTATCACTATTTTGTCTGTTATAGCAGCGATATTATGCTCATATGAATTCAGGGAATGCTTTTCAATGCGCTGTCTTGCAGGAAGGCACTTCTGGAATAATTTCACAGGCATATGTACATTAGACCGCTGATTCTGCTTCCTTGCATGACAACAAATGACGACTTCGACAGCAGGCACGATGTTTTTCACTACCTGTCTTGGCATGGTTTTTTTAAATGGTATAGTTTCAGACTTATTCTTAAGACTCAGGCCGTATCTCTGGAGCCATTCATGGCTAGATCAACAATAGTCTGATGCATGAAGCTACCGATGTAGTGAGGAGGTATGACGTTATCGAAGTCAAACATGACCTGACTAAATGATTGCAGGACCTTTCTGCCGAAATTGTGATGTGCGTAAGAATATGGAGGCTCAGTATGCTTCACCACTTGGTTTAGGTTATAAAAATATGCAATCGGGTATGAGATACGAATTTCATCACATGGGTATACCGACCTCTGAAAAAAAAGAGGGGGAAATTTACAGTGCGGTGGTTGGCATGTACACAACTGATCATCCTGGCTCGTTTAAGATTCAATGGCACAGATTTGATCCAGAGTCTCCACTACATCCACTCATTAAAACGCTGCCTCATCTTGCGTTTAAAGTTGATGATCTGCATACAGCCATTCAAGGAAAAGACGTGATCCTTGGACCTTATGAACCTATTGATGACTATTTTGTTGCCATCATCAATGATGGTGGTGTTCCGATCGAATTAATCCAGACAAAATTGTCAGACAGCGAAATATGGCGCAGGGCTAAAGACGGAGAAGGTGCTTTATACCGATCCAGTAAATGAATTGATTGAGTCCTGCATAACCCTGTACGTGTTTGCACCATGGAAAATAGCAAATTGCTCATCCGTGTCCAACGTAGCAACAAAAAAATGCCCACAAGCGAATTCAAAAAATATTTTCATCGTTCCTGACTCGAATGAAATGCCCTGCCCCTCGGGTTGTTGTTACATCTTGGTATAGCATGGAAGATTATGTCTGAGTACACCAAGAAATGCTTGACGGAGTAAAACAGCGGGCTGTATTTTTATTCTGCATCATTGACTATCATGCCCGTTGCCTTTGTCTCCTCATCTGAATACCTGAAGGCATACGATATTCATGGCTATTTTCACTGGACATTAAAATGGCGCTCTATGAGTTAAAAGAGTAAAATAAATTAACTGTGTGAGATAATATTCACATTTTCTTGACCAAGATTAAAAATCTGATGAGTGATGCTAAATTAAAATCAAACGAAATTAGCCTATTATAGGAGGAGTAATTATAATCATGCATTAAATGTATTTATTATAATTAATAAATTTTCTTAATATTAAGACAGGTTGATTATTTTTGGATAAAAATAATGCTCTAATATAGTACTCGTTTTATTCCGGCATTTTTAGTCACGAGTTTTTATTATTCATATATAGATAATACTAAGTTATTGATTATTTATTGTATATCAAAGGCTGAGAATATATGTACTCACTGTCGTATATATAAATGAGTAGGCAATATAAATCATATATTTTTACATTTATTTAAAATAATTTTAGGTGATTTATTATATGGACCCCATCATTCAAAAAATAAACGAACATATCCAGAATAAGCGTGTCATTGTATTCAGTGGTTTCTCCGAACTGGATTATGCCGACAAGACTGCGTTACACAC
>CAZBYB010000065.1:0-11400 GCA_964496225.1 uncultured Yersinia sp.
CCATCCAGCACTGACTGGAGATAATCAGCAATGATAATATGAACTTGTGGTGTGGAATGAATGTTATCAGCAAACAGATGTGCCTGATTGTTATCAAAACCTGCCATGTCAGAAGTACATTTATCGGCATAAACATTCATTGGGCAGCTGACACCCACTGTATTAGCGAGGCCATATTGATTGGGCTTGGCTAACAACTCAGTAAACAACTGACCGACATCAGCACGCACGATATTACCACCGCTCTGTGCCAGTAGTTGATCTTCCTGCTGATTATAAATAGCAGCCAGTTGGCCAGCTCGCGTGGAGAGCGTATTGTAACTGGTGATCAGTTGTGCCGTCGTGGCCTGTTGTTGCGTTACGCTGGTACCTGTTTGTGCTATAGCTGCCGCAATGGCTTGGTGAATGACGTCCTGGCGCAAAGTAGCATCGGGCGTGCTGGCATTGTTCAGGATCTTGTATGCAGCCTGAATAGCGGCAGCTTTTACTGCGCTTGGCAGTGCAGCCTGGATCACTCTTTCCAGCAGTAAAGGTGTCAGGCCAATATCAGGCACAGTGGGTACTATGATGGTTTGCGCTCCACTTTGTACCAGCTTACGTATCTGCCCGACAGCCTGCTGTGCACTTTTAGTAACCATGGCTTCCTGTTCCTGTGGTTGCAAAGCCGGGCGATTGATGATCCTTATCAGGTCATTAGCACCAATCCAGTGTATATAAAGTGAATTACCGTCAGCATGCCCCTGCATCCGGTTGAGATACCTGTCCAGCTGATCTTGGGTATTATTATTGTCAGTTCTGAGATCCGCAGAGGCAACAGCTCCACCAATCGCATAATTAAATCCATTGTTATTAGAGGGCTTGAGCGTAACGCCAATACGCTGTGCCAGGATTTCATCGTAAATGGCATTTTTATCATTATCAAACGTATAGCGGCCCCGGTTGCCGGTATCGCTCAGGCTGTCACCAAAGACAGTCAGCTGATGGTAACTCCATGCTGGAGTTATGCTGTATAAGGCTCCGGTTATGGCCAGTGCACTGCAGGAAAAGCGGTTACACCAATGCCTGTTATTTTTTGGCATGATTATTAGCTCATTAAATAAAGTGAATAGTAATTGGAATACCTGAACTTGAGCGGGTGCGCCCCGCGGATTTTGAATGAAAACGTTAACCGGGAAGGCGAGCGATAATACAGAGTCCATTGAAGGATGTACAGATACCTGTCTCCCAAAAAGCGCAGGGTGTAATGAAACCTCATTTTAGCAGTTATGAATCTGCTCAGGCCGTTCGTTCAAAAACAGTGGCAATACCTTGCCCCATGCCGATACACATGGTTGCCAGACCAAATTGTGCGTCATGGCGTTCCATGAGATGCAGCAGGGTAGTTGAGATCCTGGCTCCTGAACAACCCAGTGGATGGCCTAAAGCGATGGCTCCCCCATTCAAGTTGATTTTATCTTCCATGTTATCCAACAGTCGCAAACCTTTCACACAGGCAAGTGCCTGAGCAGCAAAAGCTTCATTTAATTCAATGACAGTAATATCATTTAATTCAAGTTTTGCACGTTTTAAGGCCAGCTGACTGGCGGGTACGGGGCCATATCCCATTATGGATGGGTCGCAACCCACGACAGCCATTGAACGGATACGTGCTTTTGGCTTTAAGCCTAATGATTTAGCATGGGATTCGCTCATGATTAACATGGCAGAGGCCCCGTCAGACAGTGCTGAAGAGGTGCCCGCCGTCACACTACCATTGGGATCAAAGACTGGGCGTAGAGCAGCAAGGCTTTCCCGGTTGGTTTGGGGACGAATGACTTCATCGTAAGCAAAAGATGTTAATACGCCATCAGTGTTATGGCCAAGTGTGGGCACAATTTCTTTAGCAAAATGCCCTAAGCGCATAGCGTGATCAGCTCGTTGATGAGAACGGACAGCGAATTGCTCCTGCATATCTCGACTGATGTCATGTAGTCTGGCTAGTATTTCTGCCGTCATCCCCATTATGCCTGCTGCTCTGGCAATAGTACGACTCAGGCCAGGATGAAAATTGATACCATGATTCATGGGTACATGGCCCATGTGTTCCACACCTCCGATGAGGCAGACGTGTGCATCACCAACCATAATAGTGCGTGTTGCATCGTGCAAAGCTTGCATGGAAGAACCACATAAACGATTTACGGTGACTGCAGGTATGGTATGGGGAATCTGTGCCAGCAATGCGGCATTACGGGCAATATTGAATCCCTGCTCCAGGGTTTGTTGCACACATCCCCAGTAAATATCATCAATGTCTGTTTCCTTCAGTACAGCATTACGATCGAGCAAGGTACGCATGATATGAGCCGACAGATCCTCTGCACGTACCTGGCGAAATGCGCCGTTTTTTGAACGACCCATCGGGGTACGAACAGCATCAATAATAACGACATTTTCCATGATCTTCAGGCCTTATTGGGATATTTCAGTCATTATATCAGTCAGCTCAGTGGCTGCAGGATAATAGCTTGCGTTGCTCTTTGCTTTCTCTTTCAGCCCGGTTGGGAGGTGATACAATGGGCCGAGATGCGCATAGCCTTGCGCCATCTCCACATAGCTGCGACTCCCTAGTGTATCAAGATAACGGAATACACCACCACGAAACGCAGGGAACCCGAGACCATAAATCAGTGCCATATCCGCTTGTGCAGGAGTGGTAATAATGCCTTCTTCAAGACAACGCACGGTTTCGTTGATCATCGGAATCATCAATCGGGCCATAATTTCTTCCGGGCTGATATCTTCATGTACCTGGCAAACATCCGCCAATAACTCTGAAACCAGTTCGTCTTCTTCTTTGCGCAGATTACCTTTATTGTCCACAACGTAACGATAAAACCCCCGGCCATTTTTTTGACCAAAACGTTGATGATCAAACATCAGATCAATAGCATCACGATCATCCTTTTGCATGCGTTCAGGAAAGCTGTTTGCCATAATGGTCTGTGCATGATGAACAGTGTCAATACCTACAACATCGAGCAGCCAGGCTGGCCCCATTGGCCAACCAAACTGTTTTTCCATGATGTTATCCACATGCCGGAAATCAGCACCATCACGTAGTAAAAGACTAAAGCCCGCAAGGTAAGGAAATAAAACACGGTTAACAAAAAATCCAGCACAATCGTTGACAACGATCGCCGTTTTACCCATTTGTACCGCCAGGGCTACAACAGTGGCAATGGTTTTTTCTGATGTTTTCTCACCACGAATAATTTCCACTAATGGCATCCGATGTACCGGGTTAAAAAAATGCATACCACAGAAATTTTCTGGTCGCTTTAACGATTTTGCCAGCTCGGTAACAGGAATGGTTGAAGTATTTGAGGCCAGTATGGCGTCATGGTGGATCAATGCTTCTGTTTCAGCCAAAACTGCAGCTTTTATGGCTGGATTTTCGACGACAGCTTCTATAATCACCTGCGCCTGTTCAATACCGGCATAATGCAATGTCGGTCGAATATTGGCCAGTACGCCTGCCATTTTAAGACCATCCACTTTGCCACGTTCCAGCTGTTTATTCAGTAGCCTGCTGGCTTCATTCATCCCTTGCATGAGCGATCGGTCATGAATGTCTTTCATGAACACAGGTATGCCTTTTAATGCAGCCTGGTAAGCGATACCACCGCCCATGATCCCTGCGCCAAGCACAGCAACTTGTTGAGGAACAGTAACCGTAGTGGCCAGTTTTTTTGCCTGCCCTTTCACATGCTGATCATTGAGGAAAATACCCACTAACGCCTGTGCTTCATTAGAACGTGCTAGCGGCACAAAACTGCCAGTTTCCAGTTTTAATGCCTCATCACGCCCAAGTTGAGCTGCGGCTTCTATGGTTTTTATTGCTTTTATTGGGGCAGGATAATGCGTACCGGCAACCTGTAATGCCATGCTTTTTGCGATGTGAAAGCATAGCCGCGCTTCGATAGCGTTCAGTTTTAACGGACAGAGTTTAACCTGACGGCGAGCTTTCCAGTTAAGCTGACCCTTAATCGCCTGTTGTAATATGCTGATGGCCGCTGCCGATAATTTATCCGCAGCAACGATAGCATCCACCAGGCCCGTTTTTAATGCTTCCACGGCACTGATTTCTTTGCCTGTTGCAATCATATCCAGTGCATTGTCTGCGCCCAGTAAGCGGGGAAGACGAACTGAACCTCCAAATCCTGGCATAATGCCCAGTTTGGTTTCTGGCAGGCCAATACGCGCATTGGGTGAGGCGATACGAAAATCAGTGGCAAGTATACATTCACATCCCCCACCCAGTGCGTATCCGTTAACCAGGGAAAGAGTCGGGACCGGTAAATCCTCCAGACGATTAAAGATGCTATTGGCAAAAATCAGCCATTGATGCAATTTTTCTTCAGGGGCATTGAACAGGGAAAAAAATTCAGTGATGTCTGCACCGACAATAAAGGCCGCTTTTGTTGACCGCAACAGCAATCCTTTAAGGGTAGCTTGATTTTTTTCCAACATATGCAGCGCATTGCCAAGGTGGGCAATGGTTTTGGTATCCAGTTTATTAACAGAACCTGGGGAATTAAACACCAATTCAGCAATACCCTGGTCAAGCCAGTCAAGTTGTAATGTTTCGCTTTGGTAGAGCATGTCTGTCTCCTGAAGAAATGCATCTAAATCGTGGCATGACCCGACGGCTGAGTAGTGTCATAATAATGTTAATAAAATGCAAATAATTGATTATTTTTTGCAAGGCAAATCACGATCGCGACTTCAATGTCTATTTCTGCTACAGTGATTGTTGATCATATCCAGCTCCTTGCCTGTTATGTTAAAGGGTATTGCAGCACTTTGCGGGCTCTGAAGAGATTACATTATGGACCTCTGGGCTGATTGATGACCACGGCATGGAAATTATTCCCTCATTGCCTTCCCCACGGTAAAATTTGACATAACATTGATTGGATGAAGACAAGAAATTAATGGCTGAAAAAAATGATACTAATATTCTGAGTAGTCGTTTTCGTGGATATTATCCTGTTGTCATCGATGTTGAAACGGCAGGATTTAATGCAAAGACTGATGCATTATTAGAAATAGCAGCTGTAACCCTGCAGATGGATCAAGAGGGGTGGTTGCATCCTGATGAAACGCTGCACTTTCATATTGAACCTTTTTTAGGTGCAAATTTGCAGCCCGAAGCGTTAGCATTTAACGGTATTGATCCTGGTAATCCGTTGCGAAATAGCATCAGTGAATACGATGCATTGCAGGCCATTTTTAAGGTAGTGTACCAAGGTATTAAAGATAAAAACTGTAATCGGGCAGTTGTTGTGGCCCATAATGCTAATTTTGATCACAGTTTTATAATGGCCGCGGCTGAGCGGGCAGGTTTAAAACGCAATCCTTTTCATCCCTTTACCACTTTTGATACAGCAGCGTTAAGTGGTTTAGTGCTGGGCCAGACAGTACTGGCTAAAGCCTGTATTGCTGCAGGTATCGCATTCGATAGTAGCCAGGCACATTCCGCACTTTATGATACCGGACAGACAGCAGGGCTATTTTGCGAATTAGTCAACCGCTGGAAACGCCTTGGCGGTTGGCCATTACCATTGACCTGATTTAGCCTGACACAGGATAAACGGGTTTCAATTTCAGGTAAGCAGCATGTTTTTTATCTTAAGGGATAATGACAGGGGGGGCAGGTCCCTGCTGCCCATTGTATTAACTAATGACAATGTATGGGATTTTAACTTACGTTTTTGTTCTCAGCTACAGCATTAGCTATGGTATGTTTTTCAGCGGTATCTTTTTGCCCATTTTTTTTCAGCAGGGGCTGCAGTTCTCCACGTTGATACATTTCAACTACAATATCGCAACCGCCTATGAGCTCACCGTCAACCCATAATTGTGGAAAAGTAGGCCAGTTGGCATATTTTGGTAATTCGGCACGAACATCAGGGTGTTGCAAAATATCAACATAGGCAAAATGCACGTTACAGGCAGAAAGTACATGAGCTGTCTGAGCGGAAAACCCGCAGCTCGGCAGTTTTGGTGACCCCTTCATGTACAAAAGGATGGGATTTTCTGCAATCTGGCGCTGTATTTTTTCTATCGTCGTCATTGTTGGCTCCTCAAACCCTAAGGTTAGGGTAGACACTACTTTCAGGTTAGCATAATTACTTCTATTGACAGAGCCTTATCATTATTAGGGTAAGGTATGGGTTATTATGGATATCTGGCTGGGGTACCAGGATTCGAACCTGGGGATGCCGGAATCAGAATCCGGTGCCTTACCACTTGGCGATACCCCAAAAAACAACGACGCTGAAACCATTCGTGCACATAAGACAGGCAGTACGTAAGTCAGGTAGATTCAGACATATTGTAATAACCTTATCAAGGCATATACACATTGCTATCGCGTGTGGCTGGGATACCAGGATTCGAACCTGGGAATGCCAGGATCAAAACCTGGTGCCTTACCGCTTGGCGATATCCCATCATCTAAACGCATATGAACCAGCAAAAATAATGGTGCGGGAGGCGAGACTTGAACTCGCACACCTTGCGGCGCCAGAACCTAAATCTGGTGCGTCTACCAATTTCGCCACTCCCGCAAAAATGGTGGCTACGACGGGAATCGAACCTGTGACACCAGCATTATGAGTGCTGTGCTCTAACCGACTGAGCTACGTAGCCATTTTTTGCGCATAATCTTTATCTAATGCGGTGCGCATTATGCGTATGGAGCTGGATGACGTCAACTAATTTTTTCCGCAAAGCAGACTAAAATGGCTTATTCACTTGCCCATAAACAACGCAAGGCAACAATGTTAAGGTTGCTTGTAGGCAGACTGATGAATAGCAACAGCCCGTCCCGAGGGATCATTCATATTTTTAAATGATTCATCCCATTCAATCGCTTTTGTTGAAGAACAGGCCACTGATGGGCCACCAGGTACGGATTCAGCGGCGCCGGGCTGTGGGAATAGCTGCTCAAAAATTTCCCTGTACAACCAACCTTCTTTAGAGGACGGAGGGTTATAGGGAAAACGTAAATGCGCATTTTCCACCTGCTGGTCAGTGACCTGACGTGCAGCCAAGTCTTTTAAAGAATCAATCCAGCTGTAACCGACGCCATCGGAGAACTGCTCTTTCTGGCGCCGGGCCACCGAGTGTGGCAGGCGTGATGAGAAACATTCGCGCAGAATGTGTTTCTCCATTTTTCCATTCCCACACATTTTATCCTGTGGATTAATGCGCATGGCCATATCAAGGAAATTTTTATCAAGGAAAGGAACCCGCGCTTCAACGCCCCAAGCTGCCATGGCTTTATTGGCGCGGGCGCAGTCATACATATGCAGTGCCTGTAATTTACGCACGGTTTCTTCGTGTAATTCCCGGGCATTGGGCGCCTTATGAAAATAGAGGTAGCCACCAAAGACTTCATCGGCACCCTCGCCGGATAAGACCATTTTAATGCCCATGGCCTTAATTTTACGTGCCATCAGATACATGGGGGTCGATGCCCTAATGGTGGTGATATCGTAGGTTTCAATGTGATAAATCACATCACGGATGGCATCCAGCCCCTCCTGAACGGTAAAGTGAATTTCGTGATGCACTGTGCCCAGATGATCAGCCACTTCTCTGGCAGCACGCAGATCAGGGGAACCCTTCAGACCAACAGCAAAGGAATGTAACTGTGGCCACCAGGCTTGGCTACGGTCATTATCTTCAATGCGGCGGGCGGCAAATTTTTTCGTAATGGCAGAGATAATCGAAGAATCCAGACCACCCGATAGCAAGACACCATAAGGCACGTCAGCCATTAAATGGCTCTTAACGGCCTCTTCCAGAGCGTTCTGTAACTTTTTGGTATCGGTAACATTGTTTTTAACCGTGTCGTAATCGAACCAATCACGCTGATAATATTGGCGTACTGTACCCTCCTGACTCGACAGATAGCTACCTGCAGGAAATTCGCTAATGGAACTGCAGACAGGAACCAGTGCTTTCATTTCTGATGCAACAAAGAAGTTACCCTGTTCATCATGGCCCATATATAGGGGAATAATGCCCAGATGATCACGACCAATCAGGTAAGTTTGTTTACTGGCATCATATAAAATAAACGCAAACATACCTTGCAAATCATCAAGAAAAGCACTCCCTTTTTGTTGATATAGTGCCAGAATCACCTCGCAGTCTGAATCAGTCTGGAAGCAATAACTACCGTTGAGTTGCTGGCGTAATGCCTGGTGGTTATAAATTTCACCGTTAACCGCTAGAATCTGGGTGTGCGCTGCATTATATAAGGGTTGTGCACCGTTATTGACATCAACAATGGATAAGCGTTCATGAACCAGAATGGCTTTATCATTGGTATAAATACCAGACCAGTCAGGGCCTCGATGGCGCATCAGGCGTGACAGCTCAAGCGCCTTTTTACGTAACGCACCGGGATCAGTTTTAATATCGAGTACCCCGAAAATAGCACACATAGTTATCTCCCTGACTGCCTTTGCGTTGGCAGTGGATGTAAGGTTAAACAGGTCTCAAATAAGAGTCATTATTTTCAGTAAAAACAATAGGTATAGCAGTATGCAAAAAAACAAACCTAAAACCTATCAATTTATTTATGACAACGCTGCAGAGTGCCTGTCCTGAGGTTATCCTGCCTGATATCAATGTCTTGAGGGAAGTGCAGCGGAGGTGCACCGTCTACATGTACCTTTTCTCTTTATTGCCGGTCTGTTATAGCGCTTAATTTGCCTACGGCAACGCACTGCAAGCGTACCGCATACGGGTTCTCGTTCAGGTTTTTTAATTTCTGTTATGTGCTTGGGCAGCAAAGACCGTTTATACATGTTGCTCCAGCGCTGCATTGGCTATTTGTGCAACTACCATTGGAGTTCTTTCCATTGGGGCATATTGGGCAGCAGACGCCGTTTACACAGGTTGTGTTAGCGGCACTGCAAACGCCATTTGTTGCGCATGCACCAAAACTGAACTTTCTGCTGCTGGGGCACCCTGATGTAACAGGTGTAACAGTTGCCTGTCGATAGCAGACATTTGCTGTACAAGTAAATCCAGGGGCGCATTGGCCATTCTGGCAACGGGTAAAGGAATGTGTTTTATCCTCCTCAACGTTAATAACGAGATATCACCATACACACTGCTTGTTCTGGTAACACAATAATTGTAGTACAGGCTGAGGTTTTATCGTGGTCTGGTCTACTGTTCAGCTCTGAACGGCAAGGGGGCGGTTGTTGGTGCAGGCTCTGTCAGATTGGATCTGGTTAGATGGATGCTCATGATTACAGATAGCTCATGATTGATGCCAACCATATCAAGGTGCATCCACACGCAGCGGGTGCAGAGGGTGGCAATCAGGACACGGGTCCGCACTAAAGGGGGCCCAACACCGGGCTACATCCAGTCGTGGATGCGCAGGGTCTGCCGTCAGAGCGCTTGTGACAGGAGGTCCCGTGGCTGACTGTACTCAGGCTGAGAGGCTTATGGAAACCTCAGTTTTAAACCCCGGAAACCACCTGGCCTGATTTTTTTCGAGACCTGCCATCCCGTGAAAGACGCAAGGATGCCTGATGCGCAGCCTGTTGCAGACGGCAACAGCGTGGAATCTGCCATTGAAATACCTGAGCATTTCCCTTCCAGTGTTTCAAATAAGGCATGAAGTGCCACAGCACAGCGTGGACAGGAGTTCAATACAGCGCGAATAATAAGAAGGTACAGTGGGAAATTCAGCCCTGAGGTGCTGACATACGTGGTTCAGCCAGAATGATTTAAACTGCCGGTAACGGAGCTGATGAAACAGCACAACCAGAGTCATCAGCTCTGCCAGAGACAGGCAGCAGGGAGGCAGCCGCTGCCTTTTACCCTCACTCAGCAGTCTGGCATTGAATTCAGGTTCAAATTTTTTACAAAAATCGTCCATACGGCAGTAAAGTGATATCGTCCATGAGTGCTCCGCTGTTTCGTGATTAACCATTTGTTGTGATTTGATTATTCCGGAATACGGGGCACTCATCCCTTCTGCGTCAACAGGTTACCAAAATTAACTTCCATTCCTTATCCCGAACTCAGGTCTGTAACGTTCCCGGGTCACCCCCTGTCTCCATTTCCGTTTTATTTCATGACAGACGTCTTATCATCATTTTTTCAGCTAAATGCGAAACTCGTGAACAGAACAGGAATGCTATCAAAGCTTCCATTACAGAACATATTCGATTACTGCTGGCTCATCCCTTTTTTTTCTTTGCCACTCTATGCCTTTAAGTTTTAAAATTACTTTGTTAACAGAACCATATCAAAACACGTTTGTAGTTCATGAGGGCATTTCCTGGAATCGATACCGCTGTTTTTTGCTACCCTGTGCCTTTTCAGTTACACTGGATCCCTACCATCACACGGGGAACATGTCATGGCTCAGGTGGCCTTTGATACATTACAATTTGTTGAAACCCTCGAATCTTCCGGGCTGCCAAAAGAGCAGGCGCGCGCGATTTCGCTGGCAGTACGCCAGTCTCATGAAGCAGTTGATGTAGCGACACGGACCGATATCACAGACCTGAAGCGTGATCTGAGTGAATTACATCATGGACTTTCAACAAAAATAGCCGATATTCGTAAGGATATGGCGGCCTGTTTTGAGAAAACAGACGCCCAGATTGCTGATGTACGCAAGGATTTTTCTGCTGAAATAGCATCTGTAAAGCGTGATATTGCTGATGTGCGCAAGGATTTATCTGCTGAAATAGCCGATGTACGCAAGGATTTATCTGCTGAAATAGCCGATGTACGCAAAGATATGGCCGCCAGATTTGAAAAAATGGAACTACGTATGACCGTCAAACTGGGTGTTATGATGGCAGCTGCGGCTGGTATTATCGCGGCAGTGCTACGGATACCGGTTTAATTATTGCCTTTGAAAATAAGGATATTTATTCCTGCTGAGCCGTTATTTGCCCTGCACTGTATGCCGGTTTTTCAGCGCTGACACCCCCCACAATTATTCCTGTAATACTCCATTCGTTCACCAGACTGGTTTCACTCATTTTTGTTGCTATGGTTATATGCGCCTTTTGGGGTCCGCTTTTATAGATCAATGAGAACCCCCGTGATTATTTGTTGAACCATTGACTTTTTCTGGCGCAATGATCACATCACCACCCCATACATTAACAATGGTAGCCGTACCCGATCGCGCATTGATGGAGGGGAAATGGTTTTAAGCTCAGGCGTTTTAACCTCAGGAACGTTGATCTCAGGAACGCTGACCTCACCGGAGCTGACCTCAGGGGCGCTGATATCAGGGGGTGCTCGTTTTTGGATGACTCACTTCAGTATGGCTGACCTCAGGAGGGCTCACTTCAAGGGTGC
>CAZBYB010000066.1:0-11206 GCA_964496225.1 uncultured Yersinia sp.
CGATAAAGGCGTTGTTGGACAGGTAATTGTAGTGAGTAAATTCACCAGTCGTGTACTGTTAATTTGCGATGCTTCTCATGCTTTGCCTATTCAAGTATTACGTAACGATATTCGGGTTATTGCTGCCGGTAATGGCTGTGCTGATGCGCTGCAACTGGAACATCTACCCAATAATGCCGATATCCGGGTGGGTGACGTATTAGTCACGTCTGGTCTTGATGGCCGCTTTCCTGAAGGATATCCGGTTGCCGTTGTTTCTTCGATTAAGATGGATAATCAGCGGGCCCTTATTAAAGCGCGCCCAACTGCAGAATTGCAACGTTTGCGCTATTTATTGTTATTGTGGAGTACTGAGGTTAAGAAACCGGCACCATCACCTCCTGGCAAAGTCCATAAGGTTGCCAGAGAACGATTGATGCAAATGGTGCCCCATGTATTACTGCCAGAAAATGCAGTAGGCCCTGCCCAAGCACCAAACGCAGTAGCACCGATGCCTATACCTGCAGGGAAACCCCCATGAACCGCTATTGTAGTCACCGGCGTTGGGTCATCTGGTTATCATTTCTGATCGCGATCATATTGCAAATTATGCCATGGCCGGCACAAATTTATATGTTTCGACCTTCATGGTTGGAGTTGGTTATTATTTATTGGATCATGGCACTACCGCATAGAGTCAGTGTAGGTACGGGTTTTATCTTGGGTCTGATTATGGACTTGATCTTTGGTTCTACATTGGGAATTAAAGCTATGGGGCTAAGCCTGATTTCCTGTCTTGTTGCCTTTAAGTATCAGCTGCTGCGCAATATGGCGCTATGGCAGCAAGTCTTCGTTGTCGTCTGGCTCTCACTGATTATGGATGTGGTCGCATTTGGAGCTGAGCTTTTAGTCAAAAATGTGTCTTTTCACCCTGAAATTTTATGGGGTAGTGTTGTTAATGGTATTCTTTGGCCTTGGCTATTTCTGTTAATGCGCAAAATGCGCCGTCAACTTTCCGTGCAATAAACAGAATGGGTTTTATTTCGTAACCTAATGAAATTTTATGATTATCCTGCATTGGGTCCCAGATTGTTTTAGATACAATGATCATCAAAAGTTAGCCAGTAAAGCTATGCAAAGCAGCTACTTTGTCAGGGTGCTTTATAAAATAGCAATCATGCTATTACCGCTTTTTTTGTTGGTTGCAACTGGTACATTATTTTTTTGCATAATGTAAGAGAAAAATATGGCAGTTGAATTGGTTATCAATATCACCGGGTCTGAAACACGCGTTGCCTGCCTTGATGATGGTCTATTACAAGAAGTCCATATTGAACGCGAATCCAAAAGAGGCATAGCCGGTAATATCTACCAAGGGCGTGTCAGGCGAGTGTTACCGGGCATGCAGGCTGCCTTTATTGATATTGGTCTGGATAAAGCAGCGTTTTTACATGTTGCGGATATCATGCACCACACTGAATGCAATGGTGACGGGCAAAAAAACGTCGATGAGCGTGATATTGCCAAACTGGTACGCCCTGGACAAGATTTGATGGTACAAGTGATCAAAGATCCGTTGGGTACTAAAGGGGCGCGCCTGACAACAGATATCACTTTGCCTTCCCGTTATCTTGTATTAATGCCAAGATCTGCATACGTTGCTGTTTCTTTGCGTATAGACAATGAAACTGAACGTGAGCGTCTGAAAAATATTGTGTTGCCTTATTGTGATAAGAATTGTGGTTTTATCGTCCGCACTGCCGCACACGGTGTTGATGAGGAAGAACTATCACAGGATGCTGCGTTTCTCAAACGTCTTTGGGCTAAAATCATTGAGCGTAAAAAGCGCAATATTAGCCAGCGTAAATTATACGGTGAACTTGCCCTTGTTCAACGTATCTTGCGTGATTTTACCAGTATTGCATTGGATCACATTTGGGTTGATTCTCGTTTAGTTTTTGATCTATTGATGGAATTTACCCGTGAATATATCCCTGAAATGACAAAAAAGCTGGTGTTTTACACAGAGGGCCAGCCCATTTTCGATTTTTTTGATATTGAAAATGAAATTCAGCGCTCTTTGGATAGAAAAGTCACTTTTAAATCAGGAGGCTATATTATTATCGATCAAACAGAGGCGATGACAACAATCGATATCAATACAGGTGCTTTTGTGGGGTATCGTAATCTTGATGAAACTATTTTTAATACCAATACTGAAGCAGCACAAGAAATTGCCAGGCAGTTACGAATACGGAATTTAGGTGGCATTATCATCATCGATTTCATTGATATGGTTAATGAAGAACATCAACGGCAAGTGTTAAACTCACTGGAGCAGGCGTTGAATAGGGATCGGGTAAAAACCAGCATTAGTGGTTTTTCACAATTAGGTCTGGTAGAAGTAACACGTAAACGCATTCGTGAAAGTATTGAGCATATCCTCTGCAATACATGTCCTGCTTGCCAAGGTCGTGGTACGATGAAATCAGTAGAAACGGTATGCTACGAAATTTTACGTGAAATTGTACGTTTTCATCATACCTATGAATCAAATAGTTTTCTGGTCTATGCGGCTCCTGCTGTTGCTGAAGCTATGTCAGGTGAAACCGCTGATATACTGCATAAAACTGAACTGACTGTTGGAAAGCAGGTCAAAATCCAAGTTGAACCTTTTTACAGCCAGGAAAAGTTTGATGTTGTGATACTGTAATAACCTGCCTCATTTGATACTTCTGTATGGTTTGCTTTTTGATATTCCTTCAGCGGTAGATAAAATTTATATATATACCAATAAGTCACTAACAAACTACTTAGAAGAAGACATATTTTGAAAATTACCAAACCCAATCTGAATCGCAGGTCCTGTTGCTAATGTATTGATTTCTAATCCATCTTCATGCTTTATGTAAGTTCTTATAAATAACCCACCAGTAGATTTTACTGATTTATTGTTATGAGTAATGCTTAAATTATAATCTCCAACTTTCGTTGATTCCCAAGAATAATTAAATACTACATCATATTCTTTGCCTTGATGTAAAACCTGAAATGACAGATCAGTTTGTGTCTTAGATATTCTAGTGGCACTTCCTACGATATCTTCTTTGGTCCCTCGTGCAATAAATAGACCCGGTAGGATTGCATTTCTAGTCCTTTCAGAATCAGCTAATTTAAAAGCTTTAATTGCAACATAATCAGCATCATAATTATATATTGCTATTGTAAAGGGATCCCCGTCAAAATATTCTTTTGCTTTTAATAGAATATCCATACCAACCTGCACAGCTGCCCCATCGATCATCACTATACCTATTCTTTACTATTATATTTTTTTTTAATTATATACATTTATTTTATAAATAAAAGATATTTGTTATCTCTTAAATGGTGCTTTGCGTTCTCTTCTTTTTTGTTTTTCAGCAGATAGCGGATAACAGAGCATTTCACCTGTACTGACTGCATAGGTTATGATAACCAGCAATGGCGTTTTACTTAAAAGAAGAGCAATGTGAGGCGGCTGCTTAACATTTTATCAGTGACCGGTATTACCATCCTTATAGTGGTCGCACTATCAACCACTGCATTACGCATCATGCTACCGCAACTGAATACGTACCGCCCGCAGCTCATGGCAAAAATACAGTCAATCACCGGCATAACGGTGGACATTGGTTATTTGCATGCAAACTGGACGTTATCCGGCCCCACTCTCGAATTACATAACAGTGCTCTAAAATTACCATATGTTAATTTTCAGGCTAACAAAGCCACCCTGGCATTGAACGTATGGCAATCTTTGCTACACTGGCGCTGGCAATTTCAGGATATCCGTTTTCATCAATTGCAAGTCGATTTTACCGCTTCTTCAACACAGCAAGAGAACAATTCGCTTCTTTTACAACTCAATAAAATCAGGGATATTTTTCTCTACCAGGTGAATCATTTTGATTTACGCACCAGCCGTATTTCTTTTCTAACGTCATCGGGAACAAAGACTGTGTTAGTGATCCCGCAATTTACCTGGTATAAGACGCATAATCGGCAACGCGCTGAAGGGAAAATGAACCTTGTGACGGTCAACCCGTCTGAACGTGATCATCCACATCAGTTTGAACAATCGGATCACAGTGTTATCCAAGTCAGGATAGATATCGATAACAGATACACAATGCCAGCTAATGGGGTTGTTTATTTACAAGCTGATCATATTGATATTAAACCCTGGATTGATGATCGGTTACAGAAGCAGGTGGGGTTGGAAAATGCAAAATTGAGCATAGCCTCTTGGTTAAAGGTGAAAGATGGCATCATCAACGACATGACGTTGTTGTTCAAAGAGGGGCAGGCAATATGGCAGGTTGATGAAAACAAACATCAGGTAGCACTTGATAATCTGATTGCACGAATCCAGCGTAAGAATAACGGTTGGCAACTTCATCTGCCAGAATTGAATCTGATCACGGATCATCAGGCCTGGCCCAAAGGCAGCCTCTCTGCCTTTTGGTTACCTGCCAACAATCCTTTGATCGGTGAAGTACGGCAAGAAGAATTACGTATTCGTACGACACAGCTGGCACTGGACAGGCTCCGCCCCTTCTTGCCAGCGCTTACCTTTGTTCTTCCTTCCATACCTGTACCCTTATCCGCTTTGCGGCTTCACGGGCAGATAGCCATGCTGGCACTGGATATTCCCCTTAAGCAGCCAGAGAAAACACGCTTTCATGTTAAATGGCAAGATATAGGCTGGAAACACCAAGGGCTATTACCAGGTATTGATCACTTTTCAGGTACGCTTACTGGATCGATGTATCATGGTCGCCTCACGCTAGATCTAAAAGAGAGTACCCTGCCTTATGGTAACAAGTTTCGGGCACCTCTGGTCGTGAATAAAGCCAGTGGTAGCCTGGAATGGCAAAACAATGAAACAGGCCTGGAATTGTGGAGCGATGATCTGGATATTCAGGCCAAATCTCTGTGGGTAAATGGGGATTTCCGTTATCAGCAACCGATACAGGGGCCACCATGGTTAACTGTTCTGGCAGGCTTGCGTTTGTATGATGCCAGAGATGCATGGCGCTATTTTCCATCACAGCTGATGGGAGATCCCTTAACGGATTATTTAAATGCAGCGTTGCAAGGGGGCAAAGTGGATAACGCTTCGCTCATTTATCATGGTAATCCCCATGATTTTCCCTATAAAAATAACGAAGGCCACTTTAAGGTTGAAGTGCCCTTGCGCAATGCGACCTTTCAATTCCAACCTGATTGGCCTGCATTGACGGGGCTTGCGGTTAATCTCGATTTTATTAATGATGGCTTATGGATGCATGCGGCACAGGCTACATTAGGTCAAGTCACTGGCAGTCATATCACTGCAATGATCCCTGAATATTTGGCAAAGAAATTATTAATTGATGCCGTTGTGGCAGGAAAAGGGCAGGATATCCAAGCCTATTTTAGGCAAACACCGTTAAAGAATTCCGTGGGAACTGCGTTGGATGAATTACAGGTAAGTGGTAAGGTCCATGGAAATTTCCACCTGGATATCCCTTTACGGGCAGGGCAGGAAACCCGTGCTAGCGGTGAAGTCAGATTGAATAACAACCACATATTGATTAAATCCCTGGCAAGCAAAATAGAGAATGTCAGTGGTAAATTCCGTTTTGATAATGCTAATCTCCAGGGTGACAGATTATCTGCAACCTGGTTAATGCAACCGTTATCAATTGATTTTTCAGCTAAAAATAAGCAAAAAAATTATTTTATTGATATTGACCTACAGGGAAAGGGGCAGATTGAAAAATTACCCGGTATTGCTGCGTCTTTCGGACCAGCATTGACCGGTAGCATGCCATGGCAAGGTAAGGTTGCACTTCAGTTACCGGATAATGCCATGGCAAATTATAAGGTTGATATCAGAGCCGATCTCAAAGAGGTCAGTAGCCGTTTGCCGTCGCCATTGGCAAAGAAAAGTGGTCAGCCATTAGCATTAACTATAGGGGCTTCTGGCGATCTGCATGCATTTACCCTGGCGGGCTCTGCAGGTAAAACAAACCATTTCAATAGTCACTGGATAGTAAAAAATCAACAAATTAACCTGGTACGTGCCATATGGCAGATGGACAGTAAAAAAATACTGCCCTTGCCTGCCAGCAAGAAAATCATACTGGATTTTCCCCCGTTAGATGGAGAGCGTTGGTTAGCATTCTTGATCCCTCGAATTTCTGGAATGACGCATGGCAAAAACGCCTGTTGCCTGCTGCCTGTGCCGGTGATGTTACGAACGCCAGCGCTATTCTATGCAGGTCAGAGCTGGCAACAACTCTCGTTGCTGCTTGAGCAGCAGCCTGATGTGATAAAACTCACCGCCAAAGGCCAACAAATTGATGGCACTTTATTAATCCCGCGTTTGTCTCCCTGGCGTGCTGATATTCATTACCTTTACTGGCAGTTAGCGCAACTTACTGAAAATAGTGTGCATATATCATCGATTCAACAGCCATTTAACCGTCAACAGCCTTTTTTTAAAGACTGGCCGGCTTTGATTCTGCGTTGCCAGGAATGCTGGGTAATGGGGAAGTACCTAAAACGTATTGAAGCTGACCTAAAACCGCAAGGACACAGTCTGTTGTTAGAACGCGGTTTAATTGATATGGGTGTTGCGCAACTGACACTGGATGGTCGATGGCAGCGGGATATTAAAGGAGAACAAACCGTACTCAAAGGCAAGATGACTGGACCGCAGTTTGATCAAATGATCGCTTTTTGGGGAACCCGGACTCCCTTAAAACAGACACCTTTTAATATAGATTTTGATCTCAACTGGTATGGTCTGCCCTGGAAACCACCTATTAATAGGTTAAACGGTACGTTAACTGTGGATTTTGGTAAGGGTAAATTGGATAACGTGGCCGGGCGCACAGGGCAATTATTACGTCTGGTCAGTATTGATGCGTTACTACGTAAATTACGGCTCGATTTTAGCGATACGTTCAGCCATGATTTCCTTTTTGATTCTATTTATGGTACTGCCTGGCTGAGTAATGGTGTGCTGCACACCAAAGATTTACTTATTGATGGCTTATCTGCAGATCTTGCTATGGAAGGTTATGTTGATCTGGTGCAACGACAAATCAACATAAAAATAATAGTCGCACCGGATATATCTGCTACCGTGGGTGTTGCAACTGCATTTGTGACAATGAATCCTGCCGTGGGTGCAGCTGCATTTGCCGCTACCCGGGTGCTGGCACCGATATGGAATAAAATCTCGCTGATACGTTATCTTATAATAGGGAGTCTGGATCAGCCACAAATACACGAAGTGCTACGCCAGGTAAAAAAGGAGAAGGCACCATGAAAAACGCTAATGTTGCATTATTGCAACTGTGTAGCAGTGCACAGACTCACTTCAATCTTGGCCAGATTGAGCAGCAAATTAAGCAGTTAAATCCAGGTATCAAACTGGTACTCACGCCAGAAAATGCATTGTTATTTTCCAGTGCGGCCTGTTATCGTCAGCACGCCGAGCACCATAATGATGGACCGCTACAACAGGCCGTTAGTGAAATAGCGCGTCGTTATGGTGTCTGGTTGTTGATTGGCTCTATGCCAATGATTAGTCGTGAATGCGCGCAACGCATCACCACCAGTAGCCTGTTATTTGATTCTCAAGGTGGATTACGGGCACGTTATGATAAAATGCATATGTTTGATGCTGATATCAACGACCATCATGGCCATTACAGGGAATCAGATATATTTCAGCCAGGGCAACATATGACTGTGGTAGATACGCCAATAGGTCGACTGGGAATGACTATCTGCTATGATCTGCGATTTCCTGGATTGTATCAGGCTTTACGCGCACAAGGTGCCGAAGTCATTGCTGTACCTGCTGCGTTTACTCGCTTCACCGGAAAGGCACATTGGGAAGTTTTACTGCGTGCCAGAGCTGTTGAGAACCAATGTATGATATTAGCTCCAGCACAAACAGGAAGGCATGGTGTCAGTCGTTGTACATGGGGACATTCTATGGTAGTAGATGCTTGGGGCAATATTCTGGCGCAGAATACAGAGGCCGTTGCTGCCCTGTCGGTGAAAATCGGGATAAGGCGTCTGAAAAAGATCCGGGATCAAATGCCTGTCATACAACACAATCGCTTCCAGCCAACGCTGGTAAATGTCTGTTATCAAGATTTATCCCCAAAAGAGTGTAAAACATGAGCCTAGCGTTTGTCAGTGAACAATTACTCAGCATTAACAAACTGAACCATCAGGATTTATTTTCGATACTGGATCAACTGGCCGAACGGCGTCTGGATTATGCTGATCTCTATTTTCAGTCCAGTTATCACGAAACCTGGATGCTTGAAGACCGTATTATCAAAAACGGTTCTTATAATATTGATCAAGGTGTGGGTGTGCGGGCCGTTAGTGGTGATAAAACAGGTTTTGCCTATGCGGATCAGATAACGCAGGAAGCATTGCAGCAAAGCGTTCAAGCTGCTCGCAATATTGTGCGTGAAAGCGGTCAGGGCAGAATAAAAACATTGGATGAAATTAGACATCCTGCCCTCTATGCATCCCTGAATCCATTACAAAGTTTGCCACAGGAAGAAAAAATTGCCCTGTTGCATCGTGTTGACACCCAGGCGCGCGCACTTGATAAGCGGGTACAAGAAGTACATGCAAACCTTACCGGTGTTTATGAGTTGGTGCTGGTTGCGGCGACAGATGGCACGCTGGCGGCAGATGTGCGTCCACTGGTCCGTTTATCTGTCAGTGTATTGGTTGAAGAAAATGATAAACGTGAATGGGGCAGTTGTGGCGGCGGCAGCCGTTGCGGTTATGACTATTTTTTTGAGTTTGTTGACGGTGAAATGCGTGCCGATGTTCACGTGAAAGAAGCAGTACGCCTGGCATTAGTGAATCTTTCAGCAGTTGCTGCACCTGCAGGTAGCATGCCAGTGGTATTGGGCGCTGGCTGGCCAGGGGTATTGTTACATGAAGCGGTAGGCCATGGACTGGAAGGAGACTTTAATCGGCGAGGTACCTCAGCATTCAGTGGTAAACTGGGTCAATTGGTTGCCTCAGAATTGTGCACTGTGGTGGATGATGGCACTTTGCAAGGGCGGCGGGGATCACTTGCCATGGATGATGAAGGTACACCCGGGCAGTACAATTTATTGATTGAAAACGGTATCTTGAAAAATTATATGCAAGATAAGCTGAATGCGCGTTTGATGGGAGTAGCACCAACGGGCAACGGACGTCGTGAATCTTACGCACACTTACCGCTGCCAAGAATGACAAACACCTATATGCTGGCAGGTAAATCCACGCCAGAAGAAATTATCAGCAGTGTGGAATATGGTCTGTATGCACCAAACTTTGGGGGAGGTCAGGTGGATATTACCTCCGGTAAGTTTGTGTTTTCGACCTCAGAAGCGTGGTTAATCGAAAAAGGTTGTATCGCCCGGGCCGTAAAAGGTGCGACGTTGATTGGCTCAGGGAGTGAGGCGATGCAACGTATTTCGATGGTAGGTAACGATCTGGCACTGGATAAAGGTGTGGGTGTTTGCGGTAAAGCCGGTCAGAGTGTTCCTGTAGGTGTAGGACAGCCGACGTTAAAATTGGATCAGCTGACGGTGGGGGGAACAGCGTAACTGATTCTGTAATGCTTTTGTAGGAGGTAACAGAATCCAGAGCCAGCATTCCCTGCCCTATGTGCCCTACATCAATCTGTAATTTATGGATGACACACGCACGCAACCAAAAAGGCAGGGGTTCATTCTGAATTCAGGTTATGAAAAATAAAATAATTTATTCGTAAAACAATATTTTTTTTCTGTTTTTCGTGTATTATACCGACCTGATTCATCAATAAAGGAATGATAAACAATGATTGCTTTGAATACCCCGGAACGTCTTGCCCGTTTCTGTCAATGTATGGCTGTTGTTACCTGTTTACTGATAGCTACCATGCTACTGTTCAATACACTCTGCTGGTATTACCCCAAGCTGGCTTTAATAACAACAGGGTATGGGATGGAATTTTCATTGACTGACAGACTGATATTCCATTCAGGCATCGATATAACACTACTGCCATGGTGGCAGAGAGCAGGGGGAATTATTCTGTCTGGTCTGCCTTTACTGGCTCTAATCAGTAGCCTGTATGCCTTGTATCGCCTGTTTCAACTTTATGGCCGCAGGGAATATTTCTCATCTTCATCTGCTGTGTGGTTGGGAAAAACAGGCCATGGGATGATATTATGGCTCATCTTGAGCATCCTGTCGGAACCTTTTCTCATGCTGTGGTTGACTCAAAATGAGCGGGTCGGTCAGCGCATAATATCACTTAGCTTTACCTCTTCTTACGCTGTAGCACTGTTTTTGTCCGCCTGCATTGCAGTCATAGCGCGCATTTTACATCAGGCAAGTGAGCTCAATGCTGAAAACCAGAAATTTGTATGAGGCTGCCATGTCAATTTCCGTAAAACTGGATGTTATGCTGGCACGGCGTAAAGTGAAATCGTGCGATCTGGCAGCAGCCATAGGTATTACTGAATCCAATCTTTCATTATTAAAGCAGGGAAAAGTAAAAGGGATCCGATTTGCCACTCTTGCGGCCATCTGTCAATACCTTAACTGCCAGCCCGGCGATCTGATTGAGTATCATACTGATTGATAACATCTCTGTCATAAAAAAGCGGTGCGGCTCAGGTCGACCGCATCCCACTTTTTTAATTTTTATCCCCGCGTTTAGAACGAGTGTAGAGTGTCAACATCATTCACAACGAATGATCTTCAATACGATACATTTTCCAGCATGAATCCAGTGTGAAAAAATAACTCACCAGGAAATCAGTGTCATCTTTGCCAAGTTGCACCTCTACATGATTTGGAGAAATTTTATTGATTTCCATGAGGTTCATGGAATATTCCTTGCGTTCAGTTTTACCGGGGACGAGTGGAAATTTAGCGTTTTGAAAACTGATCAGAGAATGGACAGGAGCAGGCGCTGGCTCTGCTTCCACATCAATTGCTGAATACTTTAATGGCCAGACAGTGAATGCCTGTTGTAAGTCAATGCGTTCTGAAAATACTTCAAAAAATTCAGCAAAATCCTGTGACGGGCAGGCTAATGATAAAGATTCATTGTTGGCCGGGGGATCGGTATGTTGTTGCTGAGCAGGTGCATTCAGGGCTAATCCTAAAA
>CAZBYB010000067.1:0-3687 GCA_964496225.1 uncultured Yersinia sp.
TCTCATCCATATTTTCGAGGGGTTTGATGCACAGACCACCAGAATCAAACGTCACGCCCTTCCCTACCAGCACAATAGGCTTGGCATTCGGATCGGGATGGCCTTTGTACTCGATAATTGACATTAATGATTCATTTTTTGAACCCTGGCCGACGGCCAGATAAGCATACATACCCAGTGACTCCATCTGTTGTGCATCAATCACCTGTGTCACGATATGGGTGCTGAAGGTTTGCGCTAATTGATGGGCCTGTGAAGACAGATAAGCCGCATTACAGATATTAGGGGGCAAATTGGCTAAATCTTTAGCCGCTTTGATGCCACAAGCTATCGCCAATGCATGCTGGATGGCGCGTTCACCGAGGGGAAGTTCACGACGAGTGGTAACACTAAAGACCATTTTTCGTAGTGGACGACGCGGTTCCACTTTATTCGTTTTAAGTTGATCAAAGAGATAGAGTGTTTCCTTGATGGTTTCTACTGCCTGGCGTATTTTCCAGTAAATATTGCGACTTTTGACATGCAATTCGGTCAAAAAACACACGGCTTCCATTGATCCCGTCTCATTGAGGATCTTGACGGTTGTTTTTATAACTTCCCGGTACTGACGTTCATCAAGTTCACGTTCTTTGCCACAACCCATCAATAAAACGCGTTCTGATAGAATATCAGGCACTTGATGTAATAAAAGTGTTTGTCCGATTTTTCCTTCCAGCGCACCACGACGCAGTAAGGCACTGATATAGCCACCACTCATTTTATCGAGCTGCTCTGCAGCGGGGGAAAGACGGCGTGGTTCAAAAACACCGACCAGGATACAGGCACTGCGTTGCTTTTCCGGGCTACCACTTTTTACACTGAACTCCATGCGTTCTCCTGAAATTATGAATACGGTGACAGCGGTAAAAGCGGCCGCCAGTGCTTGCTATTTTTGTGTTAGTACATGTACTACGGCATAATGACTCTGGCACTGAGTGCCATCTATTTTTTGCGTTGATGAGAACTGAAATGTACGCGGTCATCATGTTATTTTAGCGCTAAAAATCCATTCAGTATCTGCGTGTTGCCATAGAACAAGAAATAATGACAACTTATTGTATAATATATTTATTTTAATACAACACAGGTGTATTAAGCGTGATTATCATCAAGTATCTGGCGCGTGAAATTGTCAAGAGTCAAATCGCGATTTTGTTAGTCCTTGTACTCATTTTTTTTAGCCAGAAACTGGTCCGAATACTGGCGGCAGCGGTGGAAGGTGATATTCCAGCCAGTTTAGTATTGGCTCTACTCGGATTTGGCATAGCTGGAATGGTACAATTAATTTTGCCGTTAAGCTTGTTTTTTGGGATTTTAATCACCTTGAGTAAGTTATACCAGGAAAGTGAAATCACCGTAATGCATGCCTGTGGCTTGGGTAAAAGAATGTTGGTTATTGCAGTGCTGATTCTGGCAGGTATCACTTCAATGGCCTCAGCAATTAACGTGATTTGGCTCGTTCCCTGGTCAGCTAAACATCAAGAAAAAGTTCTGGCTGCAGAAAAAGCCAACCCCAGTTTAGCGGCCATGGTTGAAGGGGAATTCCGGGTATATCAGGATGGTCAGACGGTATTGTTTGTAGGTGATGTCAACAAGCACGAAATTAACCGTATTTTTCTGGCACAATTAAGGTCTGGTAACGACCGGCGTCCTTCAGTCGTCATCGCTGATCAAGGACAGATACTGGAACGCCATGATGGATCAAAAGTGATACTGTTCAATAAAGGTACACGCTATGAAGGCAGCGCCGTATTACATGATTTTCGCGTGACTGATTTCGTGAATTATCAGGCTGTGATCAGCCGCCAGACAGTGGGTGATGAGGCAAATACTAATGCGGCACAAATGTCGATGAATGACCTGTGGCATGCGACTCAACCGGATGTGATTGCTGAGTTTCACTGGCGCCTGACATTAATTTGTTCGGTCATCATTATGGCACTGATGGCTATCCCTTTGAGTGTGGTCAATCCGCGTCATGGGCGCATGCTCAGCATGATCCCGGCCATGTTGTTGTATTTAATCTTTTTCTTATTGCAAAGTACCCTGCGTTCCCATGTGAGCAGTGATAGGCTGGATCCCGTTTGGATATGGGTCGTTAACAGCGCTTACCTGATGATGGCCATAGTGCTCAATGTGTGGGATAGCTTGCCAGTACGTCAGTTACGGGCGCGTTGTTTCGGAGGTGCTCTCTGATGTTATTTGGTGTACTGGATCGTTATATCGGGCGGACCATTCTGGGTACTATCATGATGACCTTATTCATGCTGGTATCTCTCTCCGGGATTATCAAATTTGTTGATCAGTTACGCAAAATAGATCAGGGCAATTATTCCGCCCTTGGGGCTGGCATCTATACCTTTCTGAGTGTACCTCATGATTTTCAAATGTTCTTCCCAATGGCAGCTTTATTGGGGGCACTATTGGGCCTTGGCACGCTGGCCAATCACAGTGAACTGGTGGTGATGCAAGCGATGGGTTTCACCCGTATGCAGATCGCTGTTTCAGTAATGAAAATAGCCATACCTCTGGCACTCTTGGCTATGGTAACCGGTGAATGGGTAGTCCCACACAGTGAGCAAATGGCGCGCAATTATCAAGCCCATAAGATGTACGGTGATTCACTATTGTCTACGCAAAGTGGCTTATGGGCCAAAGATGGCATGGATTTCATTTACATTGAACGCATTTTAAGCGACAAAGAGCTGGCTGGCGTTAATATTTATCATTTTGATAACCAAAATCATCTACAGTCTGTGCGCTATGCAGCAACAGCAACGTTTGAAGACAATGGTTGGCAGCTTTTTCAGGTTGAAGAATCAAATTTGAGTGATCCTGAACGGATAAAAAGTACGCAAAATTTAATGAGTGAATGGCACACCCATTTGACGCCGGATAAACTGGGCGTAGTTGCCATGAGTCCGGATGCCCTTTCAATTCGCGGACTCTATAGTTATACCAATTACTTACAAAAAAGCGGCCAAGAATCAAGACGTTACCAGTTAAATATGTGGAATAAAATATTTTCACCTTTCGTTGTCGCGGTCATGATGCTCATGGCGCTATCGTTTATTTTTGGCCCCTTACGCAGCGTTTCTATGGGTATGCGCATACTAACGGGCATCAGCTGCGGTTTTATTTTTTACTTGTTGGATAAAATTTTTGGGCCACTCAGTCTGGTCTATCATATACCTGCTGTCATGGGTGCCTTGTTGCCAGGCATGTTGTTCCTGGTGATCAGTATTTACCTGCTATGCCAGCGTCAATAGCCAACCCCCAGTCAGTCCAGTCTTCGATGTGCAAATTCATCACCCATTTAGCCTGGTCGTTTATCACCAGTACTGCATTCCTGGCAGGGATCCCGATCCTGCGCCTCTGTCAGGCTTTTAAACCGGCTCTGACCATCCCAGCGCATACCTTATGGCCTGCTTTTTTAACCAGCCGCTACGCTGCAGCTTGAGCAACGCCAGGTTTCTTACCATTTTTATCATCGGTAACGGGTTGCTGAAAGCCGCATGGAGAGCATCCATGGCACCTTGCATTATCAGGTTATCCAACCGACGACGTTGTTGATAACGCAATAAAACTGCTTCACTATCAAAATCTTGTGCAGACTGACGAGCATTATTCAGTACATCCAGCAGCACC
>CAZBYB010000067.1:3697-8726 GCA_964496225.1 uncultured Yersinia sp.
AAATTTACACCCAGCCCGGCCAGTGGATGAATACTGTGTGCGGCATCACCCAACAACACCAGCCCTGGCCGCACATAACGTGAAACATGATGCCGGAACAAAGGAAAGGAGCCTGCGGCGTGTGCCTGTATTGATCCCAGGCGTTGCGGGAAAGCCCGGACAATTTCTTCATTCAGTTGAGATAATGGCATAGCCTGTAACTGACGGATACGGGCAGGGCTGTCATACCAGGCCAGTGAGGCCCAGTGGCCAAAAAGGGGCAGAAAGGCCCGAGGCCCTGAAGGAAAGAACTGCTGCCAGGTGACGTCCTGCGTTGCAGGATGCGTTTCTACTGTTATCAGCAAACAGGACTGGCGGTACTGCCAACCCAGGGTACCAAGGCCAGCCAGCTGCCTTACGCGGGAATGCGCACCATCGGCACCTAACACCAGCCGGGTATATAGCGGCGGGTGTGTATCCAGTGTCAGTTGCCAGTTGTGGCCTGTCCTGCTCAGGCCCTGCAGTGTTGACGGGCAAAGCAACTGGATATGGGGATGGTTGACCAGTTGCTGCCACAACACTTTTTGTACCACCTGATTCTCAACCATAAACCCCAGTTCCGGTAACGAGAGAGCCGCCGCATCAAAGCTGACACAGTTCCCTGGCTGTTCCCAAGTTTCCACACGACGATAAGGAGCGCAACGCACTTGCTCGATGCCACGCCATACGTCCAACTGCTTGAGTAACCGGACAGATGCGCAGCCAATGGCAGAAACACGCAGCGCGGGTATTATACTGAGTTTCGCATCTGGAGCATGTCGCTCCAACAATGCTACCGACCAGCCATGCTGTGCCAGCCCCAGCGCCATTGCCGCTCCCACCATACCTGCACCCACTACCACAACATCGTAATTTTGTTGCAATATATTCATCTCAATTCAACCTGACGTCAGACAAACCTGCAGGCTCATTCATCCGGTCCAATACCCTACCATAGCGCAGGGTAACAGTATGTAAAATCTGCAGATGCCATCCAGCAACCCAGTGAAAACGCACCCTGTTGGTCAGGCTGAGTGGTTTTTACGGACTATGGCCAGCGATTCGCCTGACTGCACTGGTCACCCCAGCCACAAATGACTACAATACGCTTTCTGGATTATTAATGGCGAGGCTTTTGCCTGCTGGAGTAGACCGAATGTTGCAGACAAAAAAATTACATATCAGAACTTGGGGCTGCCAGATGAATGAATATGATTCAGCGCGCATGGCAGATTTACTGGCTCATACTCATGGTTACCAATTAACCGACAATGCCGAAGACGCTGATCTACTATTACTGAATACCTGTTCCATTCGTGAAAAGGCTCAGGAAAAAGTCTTCCACCAGCTGGGGCGCTGGAAGCAGTTAAAGAAAACCAAACCCAGCCTGATTATTGGCGTAGGAGGCTGTGTTGCTTCTCAGGAAGGGGAGCATATTCGTCAACGTGCTCCTTGTGTCGATATGATTTTTGGGCCACAAACCCTGCATCGACTGCCTGCAATGATTGATCAGGTACAAAAAGCCCATAAGCCCATTATTGACATCAGTTTTCCAGAAATTGAAAAATTTGATCATCTACCCACACCACGGGCTGAAGGGCCTACTGCCTTTGTTTCTATCATGGAAGGTTGTAACAAATATTGTACATTCTGTATCGTGCCCTATACCCGTGGAGAAGAAGTCAGCCGCCCCCTTGACGACATCTTGTTTGAAATAGCACAACTGGCTGCCCAGGGTGTGCGGGAAGTTAACCTGCTCGGCCAAAACGTCAATGCCTGGCGCGGTGCGGGCTGGGAGGGTGATGTGTGCAGTTTTGCGCAATTATTACGCCTGGTCGCCGCCATTGACGGCATTGACCGCATTCGCTTTGTCACCAGTCACCCCATTGATTTTACCGATGACATTATTGCTGTCTATGAAGACACGCCAGAACTGGTCAGCTTTCTGCATCTGCCGGTACAAAGTGGTTCTGACCGCATTCTGACCCTGATGAAACGCGCACATACTCTGCTGGAATACAAATCCATTATTCGTAAATTGCATAAAGCTCGCCCGGGTATTCAGATCAGCTCAGATTTTATTATTGGTTTTCCCGGTGAGACCGAGACAGACTTCGCAAAGACTCTGCAATTGATCGCCGAGGTTAATTTTGATACCAGCTACAGCTTTATTTACTCAGCACGTCCGGGCACACCAGCCGCTGCGCTGCCTGATAACGTCCCCGAAGAAGAAAAGAAGCAGAGGCTCTATCTATTACAGCAACGCATTACCGAGCAGGCAATGCGCATCAGCCGTGCCATGCTGGGCAGCATACAACGTATTCTGGTTGAAGGCCCCGCACGTAAGAACCTGATGGAACTTTCCGGACGTACCGAAAATAACCGGGTAGTGAACTTTGCCGGGCAACCGGATATGATTGGTCAGTTCGTCGATGTCGAAATTGTTGATGTCCATACCAATTCTTTGCGCGGAAAAGTGATACGTTCTGAGCAGCAGATGAATCTGCGCATGCAAGCATCGCCCGAACAGATCATCGCTCGTACCCGAAAAGAAAATGAACTGGGTGTTGCTCACTTTGGACCTCAGGCAGGTATAATACACAACAGTTAACTCCCTAAACATGCCTGAGACACCATGAATCTCATTATGCTTGATCTACAAATTGCCTGTGCAGACCGTTCAAATCTTCCCACCGAAGCTGACTTTCAGCACTGGCTTGAAGCGGTATTGTCTCGTTTTCAAAAAAAATCCGAAGTGACTATCCGTGTGGTTGATGATGCCGAAAGCCGTGAGCTTAACTTCACCTATCGTGGAAAAGACCAGGCAACTAATGTGCTGGCATTTCCTTTTGAGCCACTCCCAGCTATCGATCTCCCCCTGCTGGGTGATTTAGTCATTTGCCGTCAGCGTGTTGAGCAGGAAGCCCGTGAACAAAACAAGCTGTCCCAGGCACACTGGGCACATATGGTTATTCATGGTAGCCTTCATCTGTTAGGGTACGATCACCTTACCGATGATGAGGCCGAACACATGGAGTCTTTAGAAACAGAGATCATGCAAAATTTAGGCTATCCAGATCCCTATTTTCTGGGGTCCGAAATAGCACCTATTACTCATAATGTCTAACCTGAATCAAGCTGATTAAAATTCCATGAGCGACGATCATTCACAAAATAATGACAGTGCCAGCCCCAGAAAAGGATTCTTTTCACTGATCCTCAATCAATTGTTCCACGGGGAACCCAAAAACCGCGATGACCTTGTCGAGTTAATACGTGATTCTGAGCAAAACGATTTAATCGACCCCGATACCCGCAACATGCTGGAAGGTGTGATGGATATCGCCGAACAACGCGTGCGAGATATCATGATCCCGGTTTCCCAGATGATGACACTGAAACGTAACCAGACGTTGGATGAATGTCTGGATGTGATTATTAAATCAGCTCACTCACGTTTTCCTGTTTTCAGTGAAAATAAAGATCATATTGAAGGTATTCTTATGGCAAAAGATTTATTGCCATTTATGCGTACGGGGTCCGAATCTTTCAGTATTGACAAAGTATTGCGTACCGCAGTGGTTGTCCCGGAAAGTAAACGCGTTGATCGTATGCTCAACGAGTTCCGTTCCCAGCGTTATCATATGGCGATTGTCATTGATGAATTTGGGGGCGTGTCCGGTCTGGTGACTATTGAGGATATTCTGGAATTGATCGTGGGTGAAATTGCAGACGAATATGATGCTGCTGAAAATCAGGATATCCGCCAGCTTAATCGTCATACCTACAGTGTGCATGCACTCACAGAGATTGAAAATTTCAATCGGGTATTTGGTACCCATTTTAACGATGACGAAGTCGACACATTGGGTGGTCTGGTGATGCAGGCCTTTGGTCATCTACCATCACGGGGAGAATCCATTGAAATTGAGCACTACTTATTCAAAATACTCATGGCAGACAGCCGGCGTATTATTCAGGTTCAAGTCAAAATTCCAGACGATGCTCCTCAACCTGATTTGGAACAGTAAACCGGCATGAGGGTCTTATTCGATCTCTGGCGAAATTCTACTGCGAGAGAATCCGTGCGTCGTCGGTTTGGTGCTTCTCTGCAGTGAATTTTATCAGAGACCTCATGCTTAAATCTTGCTGGATGCGCGTCCTGTTAGCGCTGATTTCTGGTGCCTGCGGTACTCTGGCATTCTCTCCTTTCGATATCTGGCCTGCAGCCATTCTTTCTTTAGTCGGTTTGACTGCCCTGACAGTAAATTGCCACACCAGACAGGCAGCATGTATCGGCTTTTTTTGGGGATTGGGGCTATTCACCAGTGGCGTCAACTGGGTTTATATCAGTATTGCTGAATTTGGTGGTATGCCAGACGCCATTAACCTTTTTTTAGTACTGTTACTGGCTTGCTGGCTATCGCTCTACCCTGCACTATTTTCCGGCCTGATGGCCTGTCTGTTTCCGCAACCTGCATGGTGGCGCCTGACCATCGCAGCACCGGCATTATGGCACCTGTCTGAATTTCTGCGTGGCTGGGTATTAACTGGTTTTCCCTGGTTGCAATTTGGCTACAGTCAGATAGATGGTCCTTTGCGTGCTATAGCCCCTGTATTGGGTGTTGATGGTATCAATTTTATTTTGATCATCATCGCTGGCTTAATAACACACGCGTTGTATGAACGACGTCTTCTTCCAGCAATACTTGCCGGTGCCTTGCTACTGCTGCCATGGCCTTTACATCAGGTTCACTGGTTTACCCCTGTGCCCGAAAAAGCATTGAATATCGCCATGGTTCAGGGGAATATCGCACAGTCAATGAAATGGGATCCCGAAGAACTGCTGAACACAGTGCAAGTCTATCTGGATGAAACAGCCCGCTACCTGAATACAGCATCTCTTATCATCTGGCCAGAATCAGCAGTGCCTGATACAGAAGCGGCGCAACATTCTTTTCTTGCCAGAATGGCAGAAGTCATGAACGCCAGGAACAGTAACCTCATCACG
>CAZBYB010000067.1:8736-11062 GCA_964496225.1 uncultured Yersinia sp.
TCATCACGGGCATTGTTGACGCACGGCAAACTGCACAGGGAGAGCATTTTTTTAATACAGTGCTCCTGCTAGGTAATCAGCAGCCTTACCAGCACCGGGCTGCCAGCCGCTACCGCAAACATCATCTGGTTCCGTTTGGTGAATTTGTTCCATTGGAAAATTTATTGCGGCCTCTGGCACCCTTCTTCAATCTTCCCATGTCTTCTTTCAGCCGTGGTGATTATATTCAGGCTCCTCTCAGGGTAGCAGGGGTAAACTTTACCACCGCCATCTGCTATGAAATTATACTGGGTCAACAGGTGCGAGATAACTTCAGGCCAGAGACTGATTTCCTGCTGACGGTCTCTAACGATGCATGGTTTGGCCACTCAATAGGCCCGTGGCAACATTTCCAAATGAGCCGCATGCGTGCTCTGGAACTGGGACGCCCGTTGTTGCGTAGCACCAATAATGGTATTACTGCTGCCATCGGACCGACAGGGGAGATCCTTGCCATGCTACCGCAGTTTACCCGTAACGGGCTGGAAATTAACCTTGCGCCCACGCAAGGGATCACGCCCTATGCCCGTTTTGGATCATGGCCACTGTGGATGATAGCCTTCATATTCGGTATAACCGCCTGGTACTTGGCGCTAAAGGTTTCCCCACTTCCTCGCGACGAGGCAACTCACGGATAATTCAGCCATGCCAAGCATGGCATGCTGCCATGCTGCGCTAGCCGATTAAAACAGATAGTTTAGCCCAACAGACAGCGTGTAATTTTCACTTTCCATGCCACCACACTTTGCACAAAAAGGGTCGGATTTTTCACTACCTCTGCTTATTGTATGCGTATCAGCCCGTTTAGCTTCATATTTTGTGTAAGCGAGATCGAGCACGATTTTGGCGGTTTTGGTAACAAAATACCCCGTGCTACCTGACAGAGAGTAAAATCTGGCATCATCCGTGTACTCATAGAAGCTCAATTTGCGCAGGTAATGCTCATCATAATCTTTAGCCCGCACCCGGTTGCTGAATTTAAACACACCAGTAAACTCAAAATCACCGATGGCATAATAGCCCACCAGCCCAATGTAGGGAGTATTGTATTGCTGTGTATAACCAATCCCCATCTGGCCAGCAGGGAAATGGCCTGTATTGGTACCATTAGCATAACTATAACTACCACCATAGGCTGTCCAGCTGGCTTGATTTTGTTGATAACCCACCAGCCCCCCTACCCGGTAATTTTCCTGATCGAACAACCAGCCACGCAGACTAATATCCCATTCATGAGCGTAATTCAGCGGAGTATCATCATGATGTGACCAGTCTGTCCGGTGAGTTTTTGTGGTATCCCTCCAGTCATAATCATCCATTTGCCCCTGGCCGCCATTCAGTGTTGTCCAGCCTTTGACATTAACACTGAACCATGGGGAAGCATCATGATTTATTTCTGCCCTGACAATGGATGCCTGTTTTATTTTCCAGTTCAGCTGACTCGCTTTATGACTGCCCCAATAGACAAATTCTTTTGCCTCGCCCCACATTGCACCCAATGACAAATTTACAGCCAGACCTTCATGATGATAGCGGTAACGTGCCGCTTCTTTGTCCGGCAGGGCCGTTATTTCTTCAGCATAACCATTAAAAACCGGCAATAACCATACGAGTAAATGGCATAACTTAATTTTTTTATTCATATTCGACACAGAAAAATTGAATCCAAGTTAATTAAAAAGATTATGTATGTAAACATCAATATTCATACCAATATCTTTTGAGTTCACATAAATATTAAATATATGCATAAAGCACAGACACACTATTTACAGTGTCATAACCACCATGTAGCATCGTTTTTAGTGCAATGGGCATCCTCTTGTGTTTCTTTTAGTCATCAGGAGCGATTTATGTCAGTCAGTTTTATTCATCCCGTTACACGCCCTTCTGCCGTTGGTGGGACCATGATTATTGCGGGTACCGCTATCGGCGCCGGCATGTTTTCTATTCCTGTTATCACTGCTGGCGTATGGTTTAGTGGCTCAATAGTACTTTTGATTTATATCTGGTTTGGCATGTTCATCTCCGGACTCTTAATTCTGGAAGCCACGTTGCACTACCCTATTGGGGCGAGCTTTCACACCACGGTGAAAGATCTACTTGGCAGCCTGTGGAGCTCTGTTAATGGCCTTGCCATTACCTTTGTGCTCTATATTTTAACCTATGCCTACATTTCTGCCAGCAGTTCTGTGATTTCCCATAGCCTTGAAGGTATTATTAATGTTGATCAACGGGCAGCGGGGCTTATTTTTTCTGTAATGATTGCCCTTACCGTCTGGCTATC
>CAZBYB010000068.1:0-4848 GCA_964496225.1 uncultured Yersinia sp.
GAAGGTACACAGCCTGTTGCGATGCAACTGGCTGAAACCTTGCGTGATGCTCTCCCGGCCTTGAAGCTGATGACCCACTATGGCGGGGGTAGCGTTAAAAAACAGTTTGCCCGTGCCGATAAGCGGGGTGCACGGTTGGCCCTGATGTTAGGGGAACAGGAAGTTTCCGCAAGTCAGGTAGTGATAAAGGATTTATGTCATGGTACACAGGAAACGCTCGCGTTGTGTGATGTCAGCGCCCGTGTGGCATTGATATTAATGCCCAGTTAGATGAGGAAAAAGAATGGAAAGCTTCCCTGTTGAAAAAGACCCGGTTGATGCTGTACGTCGTTTTTTTGCTGAGTATGGCAAAACAGTCATTGCTGGCTTGGTGCTGGGAATCATCGCCTTGACTGGCTGGTATTACTGGCAGAGCTATCAAAAGATGACCCGAATAGAAATAGCATCCACCTGGCAACAAGTCAATCAAGCCCTGTTAACTGATAAGGCTAATGGCGTCGCTGCAATGGAACGATTTGCCAGTAGCAATAGCAATAATTATGGTGCCCTGGCTTCATTACAGCTTTCCCGTTATTTTATTGAAAATAATGAATTTGCTAAAGCAGAACAACAACTTATGCAGGCTTCCCGTCAAACTAAAGAGAGTAATTTATTGGCGCTGATTAAGTTGCAACTGGCCCGTATTCAATTGCAGCAAAAAAAACCTGATGACGCCTTAAAAACACTGAATACGGTGACCGGTACTGGGTGGGCTGCAATGGTTCAGGCGGTACGCGGTGATGCCTTGTTAAGTCAGGGTCACATTCAGGGTGCGCGGGATGCCTATGCTAATGGTATTCAGTCCGGTGCCTCTGAGGAACTTAATAGCCTGTTACGGATGAAATTAAATAATTTATCCAGTTAAAGAGGATGCTCATGCAGTGGTATCACCCGGGTTTATCAGGATTATTACTGGTTGTTTTATTGAATGGTTGTGCACTGTTTAGCAGTGAAGAAGATGTGGTAGTGATGTCACCTCTACCTGAAGTGGAAAACCAATTTATACCTACCGAAGTATGGCGTTCACCGGTTGGTGATGGTGTTGATGGATTTTACTCGCGTTTGCGTCCAACATGGCAGGGTAACAGGGTGTTTGCTGCTGATCGCAAAGGCCTGATAAAGGCAATGGATGCGGACAGCGGAAAAAAGATTTGGCAAATTACGCTTGCTGAAAAACGTGGGCTGTTGTTCAGGAACAAAACCGCATTACTTGCGGGTGGTTTAACGGTTTCCGGAACACAGCTTTATGTGGGTAGTGAGAAAGCGCAGATCTATGCATTACATACCGATGATGGGCATGTTGTCTGGCAAACTCAGGTGGCGGGTGAAGTCCTTTCACGCCCTGTAGTCAGTAATGGTTTAGTGCTTGTTCATACCACAAATGGAATGTTGCAGGCTTTGAATGAATCTGATGGTGCGATTCAATGGAGCTTAAGTTTGGATACCGTACCCTTGTCCCTGCGCGGAGAATCCACTCCTGCGGTGACCTTCGGCGCCGCTATCGTCGGGGGGGATAACGGTCGCGTTAGTGCTGTGTTGATGGAAACCGGTCAGTTCATCTGGCAGCAGCGTATTTCGCAGGTAACTGGTGCGACAGAAATTGATCGTTTAAATGATGTGGATATTACACCTGTCGTGGTTAACGAAGTGGTCTATGCCTTATCTTACAATGGTCATATGGCTGCATTGGATCTTCGTACCGGACAAATTTTATGGCAGCGTCCCTTCAGTTCCGTGCACGATTTTATCGTTGATGCCGGGCATATTTATCTGGTTGATTCTAATGATCGTATTGTGGCACTGAACGTGAATGGAGGCACGACCCTGTGGAACCAGACCGAATTATCCCACCGTAATTTAACGGCACCTGTTATGTATAATGGTTTTCTGGTTGTGGGTGATGGGCAGGGCTATCTTCACTGGTTAAATACCCGTGATGGTCGTTTTGCTGTACAGCAGGAAGTGGATAATACTGGCTTTCTGAGTGCACCTATTGTCGTTGACGGGCGCTTGTTGATTCAAGCCAGGAATGGAAAAGTCTACGCTTTTACCCGTTAACAAACCGGTCTGGTTTCGTTCATCTCTTGTTGCTCACTGTCGCTAGAGCATTAATATCAGGCTTACTAAAATGAACCTCTTGAGGTTATAAATATAATGATACCTGTCGTGGCGCTGGTTGGGCGCCCTAATGTGGGTAAATCCACTTTGTTTAACTGGTTAACCCGCACTCGTGATGCGCTGGTTGCTGATTTTCCCGGGTTGACACGGGATCGCAAATATGGTCATGCGAAAATAGAAGACCATGTCGTGATTGTTATTGATACCGGGGGCATTGACGGAAAATGCTCAGGTATGGATGCAACAAAAGGTGATGTTGAAATACAAATGGCCGGCCAGGCCATGCTGGCAATTGAAGAAGCCGATATTGTGTTATTTATGGTTGATGCCCGTGCCGGATTAATGCCGGCGGATGTTGAGATAGCGCAGCATTTACGCAATCGTAAAAAAGCCACTGTTTTGGTGGCAAACAAGACTGATGGTATGGATCCTGACACAGCAGTTGCTGATTTTCATGCTCTCGGGCTGGGTGAAGTGCACGCCATTGCGGCTTCTCACGGGCGTGGTGTAGCGGCATTATTTGAACAGATATTATTACCGTACGAAAAAAAACAAGCGACTGACGTCTTGCCAGATGAAGGCAGGGATGATGAAAAACTCAATCAGGATAAGGAGGCTTTCAATCCACAAAATTTACCCATTAAGCTGGCTATTGTTGGCCGCCCGAATGTGGGTAAATCGACATTAATCAACCGTATTCTTGGTGAAGATCGTGTGATTGTTTGTGATATGCCAGGAACCACGCGAGACAGTATTTTTATCCCGATGGTACATAATGCCAGAGATTATGTGCTGATTGATACTGCCGGTGTACGTCGGCGCGCTAAGGTGACAGAAACGGTCGAAAAATTTTCTGTGATTAAAACACTGCAGTCTATTGAAACATCCAATGTTGTAGTGCTGGTTATTGACTCTATAAATGGGATTTCTGATCAGGACCTTTCTTTGCTGGGTTTTATTCTTAATAGTGGCCGTTCACTGGTGATCGCTGTGAATAAATGGGATGGACTGGCTCAGGAAGAGCGGGATCGCGTTAAAGCTATGCTGGATTTTCGCCTGGGTTTTGTTGATTTTGCCCGTGTCCATTTTATTTCTGCCCTGCAGGGCAGTGGCGTACATAGCCTGTTTACGTCAATACGGGAAGCTTATGACTGTTCGACAAAACGTGTCAGCACATCCCGTTTGACACGGATTATGCAAATGGCTGAAGAGGCACATCAGCCACCGCTGGTCCGCGGCCGTCGGGTAAAACTGAAATATGCTCATGCCGGGGGTTATAATCCCCCTCTGGTCGTGATTCATGGAAATCAGGTAGCCAGCCTGACGGATTCTTATAAGCGTTATTTGATGAATTATTTCCGGCGTTCGTTAAAGATAATGGGGGCACCCATCCGCATTCAGTTAAATGAGAGCAATAACCCCTTTGTCGGGAGATCGGATCGTCAAACACATAAGCGTCAGCGGCCGGGAACGCCGCGTCGCGGTAGAAAATAATGCAGCCGGCTGTAACTGGATATGTAGTTTCACATTATGCGGGTAAGAATTTGTAGCTAAAGCGTCTTTCAGACGCTTTCCTCCTCTGTTTAAGGCATGACAGCAAACTCACTGCCCGGACAGGGTAAGAACAGGCAAGTAGGCTTGCATCAGGAGAAATTTGGAGCGACAGGCCCCTTCGTCAGCCGTCGTCGCGTTAGCGTACAGCGCTGTTCAATCAGGCCGATGATGTGTTCAACGACGGGGTGGCCTGCAAATGTGTAGCCAGAATCAGCAGCCAGCTGACGGGCTATCCGGGGTAACTGTTGGGCTAAAGTCAGCACGCGTTTGCGCGTCTGCGCAACGGATAGCCGGCAGGTTTGTGCAAATTGATCCCAATGTCGCATTTGTACTTCGCTGAATTCGTACTTGCTACCCAATTTCATGGCCATTTTGGGGGTCAGGTTTGGGTAGATTGCTGTCGAAAGAGTATCGTAGAGCGGTGCTACAAGCGTTCCCTTGCTGGTGTAGAGCAGGGAGAAATTCTTGGCATGGGCGTCATGGTTACCGATGAGCGCGTTGAAGATCACATAATCGAGCAGGCGTAACACCTGAGGTGCACTTGGATTCGTCATGCGCCGTACAAGATCAAAACACTGTGCCAGATCAGGGCCGCCCTCATTCTGATATTTCAATTCAGGCACCACACTCAGCGCCTGACAAAAATCTTCCTGATGCAACCGCTGCAGGTGCCCTTTGGCATTGACGACACGGTCGTAGCGTTCCACCAGCAAAAAGGCACGATTCTGCAGTTGGTAAATGCGTGATCGTGCGGGTTTCAATTGTAAGGCGGCGGCCAGTGCCAGGCAGAACCCTTCATTGGTCACGCTATCTTCGACGGTATGAATTGCTGATTTCAGGATGTGTGAGCTGGGTTTGCCGTTGCGCGGCAGACCAATCCGATGACCATCAACAATCACCGGTAGTTTATCCTGGGCTCCGGCCAGTGAGAGTCGCAAGCCATGCTGGCCGGCTAACATCGGTCGGCGTGGCAGCTCTTCGAGCAGGGAAACAACTTCTTCATCGGTGAGCCATTGTACGCTGGCCGGCGTTTCTGGTGATGAAAGCCCCGCTCTGGATTCAATCAGGGTCACAGCCCCGGCACACTCGCCGCCAATACCATTGAGCAATGCAAAATCATTCTGTCGCGATACCTGT
>CAZBYB010000068.1:4858-10945 GCA_964496225.1 uncultured Yersinia sp.
GGCTGGCCCGGTCATCGAACGGCTCAGCCTGCAGTGGCAGGGAACACGACAGGGCCACAGCAGCAGGATGCACTAACCATTCAGGGGTGTAGCAAAAATTCAATTGCCCCTCTACCATGGCCAGAGTTCCAATCCGATCGTCAAAGAGCCAGACTTCGAGTTCACGTGTCATGGCGATGAACTTCAGGGGTTGGTAGACCGCTCACGTTGAGATTTCCCCCGAGTGCATCAATGACACGCAGGACCCGTTCCAGGCGTAATGTTGGCTTACCGGCTTCGAGGTCGACGATAAAACGCAAACCAACACCGGCTGCCAGTGACAACTGGGATTGTGTCAACCCCAGCTGTGTGCGTGCGGCACGTAAGATCTTGCCGAGCTGTTGAGTGGTTCGAATGCTGGTCATTATTTTCCCGTTCGGGAAATTATCGTTCATCATCGACCTGTACGCCAGTATTTTTTCCCGTTCGGGAAATTTATAGATCCCATACTATCGCTATTTTCATCGATTTCCCCGGAGAAATACCGGCCGGACAATGAAAATGCGCAATTGATGCAAAGAAACAGGATATAAGCCGTCGCCATGGCTGCAGTAGCGGTGATATCCGCGTTAATTAACGGGCAGTGTGAGCTGGACTGAAGGGTGTGCCTTCAGCGTATAAACGCTCAAAATCCTGCAGGTAGCGTTTTGCCATATCAGGCACATTTTTGAGAAAAACAACATTTTCAGCGTTGCGTTTGCTGGCGCCTGCGGTGTAATTGAATGAGCCCGTTTGCAGGCTCTGGCCGTCAATGATCATGTATTTATTATGCATGATGGCATAATGGCTGTTCAGCCTGACAGGTACACCCTGATTTGCCAGAAAAGTGACGGCGGTATAACGGGTATTATTTGCTTTTGCGTCGGCGACCACCCTGACCTTAACGCCTCGTTTGCTGGCATCCACCAGGGCAGAGGCAATCGGACTGCTGGTAAAACTGTAAGCGGCAACATCAATACTGTGTTGTGCATCAGCAATACCCGTTAATATGACATTCAGGGCACTGCCATCGGGTGAGAAGCCAACCAGATGGGAGGAAATCTCTGTTGCCAGACCATGGAGGCTGATCAACACAGACAGGCTGAAGATCAGCAGAGATTTTTTAATATTCAGGATCATATGTACCACTTAATGCTGTTTGCAATTGTGATGCACAGGGTATGCAAAAAAAGTTGTGGATGCCAGAGTTAAAAATTGATGGGCCAGTATACGATGATTGCCTGTTAATTTAGCTTTAAGGATAGAAGCCCTGATGTAACATTACCCGCTTTTTAGGTAACGGGCATACGATTGATATCTTCTTTACGTGTTGGCCAACTTTACCTGGCCACCTATCATGAGATGTTAATCAACACGTTAATGTAAAATCAGGGAAGTACTCTATTCGCAGCTCAGGTTATGCTCTGTTGCGCTGTGTGGGTAATGCCCGTTAAATACGATCCATTGCTATACTGTTTCGCCATTTCCAGAGGAACGCCCGCTGTCGTATTAAAATCTTCTGTAAAGGCCGCTGCGGCTTCTACCAGCAGGTCAATATCCATGCGTCTTAGGCCAGTAAGGCTGGGCATGCCCAGATATTCCTGTATCATTTTCCGATTGTGCACTAAAACAGTGGGAGGTATGGATTCTTTTGAGTTAGCGTATATCGTTGCAGAGTGCTCATCCATAAGTTGCACCATGGCATCGTACTGAGCTGTCTGCGTCATGTCAGAAAAACCCGAAATCTGAGTTGTCATGTGCTTCAGCGATTGCTGTTCATTTTCCCTGACACGAGCAACCCGTATCTCCCTGACTTCATTCATAACCTGCTCCCACTGTTCTTTACTGTAGGTATTCCGTGCTGCGCTGATCCTTTGAATGGTAGCTTCTGTATGTGAGCCAGAGGCGAGTACTTCAACAATGAAATTGAAATCCTGAGGGCGATTTAACGTGTCATGTTCATTTGCAGTGGCTGTTTTTTTAGAGCTCTGCGCTTCTGTTGGCTTGGACGTTTTATTTAGTGTTGGTGAGATCATCATAGACTTCCTCCGATTATTTCAGCTGCCGGGGGACAGCTGTTATGTTTTATTTAAATAGAAAACTGAATTAATAATAAGTAATGTATATCGATGATGCTATAAAAAACCGACCACAGGTTCAGAATTACGCATCGTTAGCCGCAACCAGCTGTGGTTTCCATGCCTGCGCAAGATGCTGTTGTAAACTGACAGATGTATCTGCTTCTGATACTGGATAAAACGTGGCCATGGCCTCTGCCAGCATGAAGCGGCCATCATCCAGCTCAATGTGCTCGATGGTATGATCCCTGTTATTCTGGCCAGCAAGCGTTATTTTATCTTCTGAACAGTCAGTGATATTATCCCCTGAACAGTCAGTCATGATGACGAGATCATCCTCTTGCAATGAAAAACTCAGCTGCTTCCGGCCGATACCTTGCAGCACCAGCACATCATTACCTTCAACGTCTGTAATCCGGTCATCCCCCCCTCCCTGCCCGAAAATATAGCGGTCATTTCCTGCTCCGCCATACAGATAATCATTGCCACCACCACCATGAAGGATATCATCACCTTCTTCACCATAAAGCTGGTCACTGACAGGGCTTCCTGCCAGTTCATCATCTCCTGGACCGCCCAGCAACGTATTTTGGCCCGCAACTGCTGTTAGTAAATCGCCCGCCTGACCGCCCTGCAGGCGCGCACCATAGAGATTTGTGCTGAGCAGCCGTTGTGGCTGTCGTACTTCAGGGTTACCGAACTGTATTTCGGAGGTGGCCGCATAAATCTTTTTGACCGGGCTGTGGGTGGGATTTTTCAGGCTGACCTGTTTCTCCCTGCCGCCATAGCGTTCTTGATACACCAGTTCATGGTCTTCTGTCTTTTTGTCCCTGATCTTCAGATGGCGGTACCTTGAATTTTCTGCAAAGCGATTCAGGTGGATGGATATTGCCCCGCCAGAAGGTATTGCCCGGTGAGTGAGCACTAAATCCATATCCTGCCAGTACAACACAGTGTCTTCCAGTGACCAGGGCAGGGACAGGGTATCTTCAGCAGGTGCCGGGCTTTCATCGTCATTATTAATGCGCACTGTTCTTTTCTGTCCATTTGCCTGTATCACATAATGGTCACTGCCGCCCTTGCCCTCAAGAACGTCATTGCCCTGTCTGCTCTCCAGCTTATCCGTGGCGTCATCGCCTGTACGCGTATCGTCAAAGGGCGTATCCTGCAACTGCAGCCGCATGAATAGCGGCAGCTGACGTGACAGAGCCTGATTTCCGTCCTGCCGGCTGACGGTTATCTCATCTTGCTGTAAAGAATGGGTGAGGGCGACCTTTTTTTGTGACCCCAGCCGGGTTCTGTCCTGTTCAGGATGGTATGTGACTGCCAGCCGGTTACTGGTGCTGTAGTCGCGTTCTTGCTCTGCATCTGCCAGGGAAGGAAAGGTAAACTGTACGCCATCCCGGGTCACAAATATGTATTCTTCCAGATTGCCATATGCCATCAATGTGGTGAAGGTGCCGTGATTGTCGAGAATCATTGTCATTCTGGTTCCTTTCTGTTGATATTCTCTATCTCTGTTGACAATGATCTTTTTAATATCCGCGACCAGATAGTCTGTTAATTCAATAATATTGAGAGCACCATCGCTGTGCATGTCCTGGTCATCTTTCTCCATGATCTTTACTGTTGACAGATGCTTGGCACTCCAGCGGGCAGGCTTCACAATACGATAGCGATCCGCACCCGCGCCTCCACGGGCGCGACCATCTGCCAGTGTCAGCACATCATCCCCGTGGTAGCCAAAAAGCGTTGTCTCTTCTCCTGCATCCGTGAGGTAATTATTATCATCGTTACCACGGATAATAATCTGGTATCCATCAGCATAAAGATGCTGAATGTTACGCAGTGCAAAATCAGCGGGATTTCTCAGATCCAGAATGTGATTATTATACGTCTGTTTCGTCACAATCAGCGTATTTTCACCCCCGCCGCCATCCAGTACCGCCGCGTCGCCCAGTCCTGATACAGGACTGTGAGCCCCCTGAGATCGCAGTATAAAGACGTCATTGCCACGTCCACCCGCATAATGTTTATAAAATTTCTTATTACCGGGTCCGCCGCCTGTGATATCAAAAACATAAGCCGCTTCCCGGGGGGCCCCTGAAGCCTGAAAACTGTCATTGCCCTCACCCAGATTGACATAAGCTTGGCGGTCACGAATAAAGCGGTGCAGTTCAATGTTGTCAGTGCTGCCGTCAGGCAGCACTATCAGGCGCTGTGTCTTTGCGTCAATACCGACAATACGCGTGCTCTGCAGGCTATGACCTGACATCAGGGGCAGCGTAAACGTATCCACCGGTTTCCTGAAACTCCCATTGCCGTCGGACAGCGCCACCTGAGTGTGCAGGTTGTCATCCAGGGTTACCAAGTCGGCGCAGCCGTCTCCATTAACATCATGCAGAAACAGCCGGATATCCTGCCAGGAAGCAGAAGCAAACAGCGTACGCAGCATGGCTGTGATATGGCCTTTCCCATCGGGTACAGTGACGATCCCTTCAAAAGGCTGTTGCTGTTCACTCCTGCCGTACAGCAATCTGACTCTGTTATCCTTTGTAACAAGTACGATATCCGTACAGCCGTCCCCGTTGACATCTCCGCTCAGTATCCATTTGACGTTTTCAATCTTGGGTAGAGAATATGCAAGGGGGTAAAAATTCTCTCTGTGATACCTGTCCTGCGGCCACTGCGGACTGGCTTTACCATAGTGAAGCCGGGCATTGCCCGAAGCGGCAACAGTTAGCAAATCTTCCCTGCCATCCCCGTCAAAATCTCCCGTCACCATGGCGTCATCATCTGTTTTGTACAACGGGTGTTCTGTTATGGTGCCGTCAGTGGCCATACTGAAAACATAATCCCCGTGGTGCTTGGGCTGCCTTGCCTGTTGCATCATAGGTGTTGAAGCAGCGTGTACAAAATTTTTGGCCTGCGTGGTTTTCATTGCTGAATAAGGGCCGAATGTGATCCCCTGCTTTTCTACCCGTGGGCGCAGGGCAACAGCTCTGTCATAATCGCCCTGATCATAAATATCCCGGGGCTGTTGATCACCAGCAACGCGATCAGCGGTATCGATCACAGTGGGGGAGGTCACTATGTCAGGATGATAAGTCCCGAATGTTATTCCCTGAAGAAAACCCTGGAGGAAAGCTTCATCAAAATTTTTGGGAGGTATTACACGACCTGGCTGGACCGTTTTGGGTGAATAATACAAGGCATCATACTGCGTATTATCTTTTAGAAATACATGACCGTCTTCTTCCAGGGAACGGGTGAGTTCTTCAGCCAGCGCAGCGGCTTCGTAACGTATTTTAACGTCCGGCGGCAGGGTGCCGCTGATAGATGACCAGCCGATACGTAGTTTATCCCAGTCATCCAGCGTTATCTGATGGGCCACTTTTTCCATCATGCGTATACCTCCGTATACCCATGCTCCTGTCAACAGGAGTACCCCCATGACGACGCCTACGGGGCCGAGCACACTGAGTGAAGCCATGGCACTGGCCGCCATAGCAGTGGCACCGGTCAGCCAGGTAACAACGGCAATGACGGCCGGTATGACTGAGGTTCCCAGGGCTGTCAGGGCACCGGCCATGGAAAGGCCGGCCCGCACCTGCAGATCCTGGCGTTTCCCGGGGTCTGTTTCTATCCCGAGCTCTTTTAGCGCCATAGCAAAATCATACAGACCCAGCCCTGCGCCTGTCGCCGCAAACAGCGGTCCCAGCGTCTGTAGCCCCATATTGGTAGCATATACGATGTTGCCTGCCTGCCGGGTTGATATGGCACGCAGTAAACTGGCTGTCTGTGTTGGCAGGGTAACAAAGTTTTGCCGTAGTTGGCGTAATGCCCCGTGCAGCCCGGCCTCAGTCAGTTTTGTCAGCTGTGGCTGCTGTTTAACCAGCCATGGATGTAGACCGGCTCCCGCCAGCTCCATGCTTGTACCCGTCAGGTCCAGAGTGAGTTCCGCTGTTGCGATATTGATTTCATGCTGCAG
>CAZBYB010000069.1:0-10843 GCA_964496225.1 uncultured Yersinia sp.
CGAGGTGCGCCGTCTTTGGGAGGCTGTTGGTATGAAGGTAAGCCGGTTAATTCGTGTGCGTTATGGCGATATTACTTTGAGTAAAAATAGGATGCGCGGTAGCTGGATGGAACTCTCTTTGCAGGAAGTAAACTGGTTGCGTCAACGGGTAGATTTACAAGTTGAAATTGTCAGCAAGCTGCCTGTCGGTCAGGGTCGCCGTCGGGCCAACGCCAATCCGATGCGCAGAACAGTTAAATATCGTTCTCAGGTTTCAGTGCGTCAGTCCAGGCCGCGTATTTCAGGGAAGACAAAGGGCTTCCTATCGGATGCCCGATAAAGGAAATAATTTTATTTTGCAAGGCATGTATTTTAATCATACAAAATAGTTAAGGCAGGAGAATGATGGAATTTATTTCTTTATACGGGCTGTTTTTGGCTAAAATATCAACCATTGTTATGTTATTCAGCGCCTTTATTATTTTGGTTTTCAGTCTGAAAGGTCGCAGAGATACCAGGCGGGGAGAACTAAAACTGGTAAATCTGGGGGAACAATACAAGGAAACTCAGCGGCAGATGACGTTGTCACGTATGAGTGAAGCAGAACAAAAAGACTGTAATAAAGAATTTAAGAAACAACTGAAAGCCAAACAAAAACTTCAAAAACAGCAGGTAAAAGCAGAAAAATCAAATAATAAAGGAAAATCATGGCTTTATCTGATTGATTTTAAAGGAAGTATTGATGCGCATGAGGTTATTTCTCTGAGAGAAGAAATCTCTGCAGTATTGGCGGTAGCCACCAGAGAGGATGAAGTCCTGTTGCGCCTGGAAAGTCCCGGTGGCTTGGTTCATGGTTATGGTTTGGCTGCATCACAACTGCAGCGTTTACGTAATGCTGGTATTCGTCTGACAGTTGCTGTTGATAAGGTGGCTGCCAGTGGTGGTTATATGATGGCGTGTGTGGCAGATCAGATTATTTCTGCTCCCTTTGCCATTATAGGTTCAATTGGTGTAGTCGCTCAGATTCCTAATTTTCATCGTCTTCTGAAAAAAAATAACATTGACATTGAGCTACATACAGCAGGCGAGTTTAAACGCACCCTGACGTTGTTTGGTGAAAATACCGAGAAAGGGCGTGAAAAATTTTGTCAGGACTTGAATGAAGCACACCTGCTTTTTAAGCATTTTGTTCAGCAACAGCGACCATCGCTGGACATTGATAAGATTGCTACAGGCGAACATTGGTTCGGCCTTCAGGCGAAAGAGAGGGGTTTGGTCGATACAATAGGTACCAGTGATGATTTTTTAATCACAGCAATGGAAAAATATGAAGTAGTTGCCGTTAGCTATCTCTGTCGTAAACGTTTAATCGATCGTTTTACCTCTAGCCTGTCTGAAAGTGCCACGGGCCTCCTGTTACGCTGGTGGCATTCTGATGGCAAGGCTCTGAGGTAAAAAATTATTAAAATAATTTTTTATTATATTTCTTGTTGCGATCATCATCTGATGATAGCGACTATTAATTTTAATTTATTGATGTTGTGGCTATGCTAATAACAAAAAAAGATCAAATTTCTTGGTATTTCGACAAAAAACAGTATCTCGTTTTTTTGTTTTACTTCCTTCTTATTCGTATTTTATACAGATAACCTTCCTGTGTTTAATCATTATATTAGCTTATATAAATAGTCTGATAGAACTATTTATAATATATTTATATATTATTATTAACAGGTTTATGTAAAAGTTTTGTAATATCTAAATAAATTTAGAATGCTGATGGATTGCATGATAAAAATAGCCCTTTTAGAAAAAATTAAGTCAGGTAAAGGTAACTATGGGTAAAGCTCTTGTAATAGTTGAGTCCCCGGCAAAAGCCAAGACAATTAATAAATATTTAGGGAATGACTATATTGTTAAATCGAGTATTGGTCATATTCGCGATCTACCTGCCAGTGGTTCAGGTAGTAAAAAAAGCATTCATTTAATTAAAACAAAATCCAGGAAAGGTGTTAAAAAAGATGAAAAAAGTGCGCTGATCAATCGTATGGGTGTTAATCCCTGGCATGGCTGGATTGCACATTATGAAATTTTATCAAGTAAAGAAAAAGTTGTCTCAGAGTTAAAATCTGCGGCAGAAAAAGTGGATCATATTTACCTTGCTACTGATCTTGATCGTGAAGGTGAAGCGATTGCTTGGCACTTACGGGAACTCATTGGTGGCGATGAAAAGCGTTTCAGTCGTGTCATGTTTAATGAAATTACCCGCAACGCCATTACTCAGGCATTCAGCAAGCCGGGTGAATTAAATATGGACCGGGTTAATGCCCAACAGGCTCGTCGTTTTATGGACAGGGTTGTGGGTTATATGGTTTCTCCCTTGTTATGGAAAAAAATTGCCCGTGGTCTTTCCGCTGGCCGCGTGCAGTCAGTTGCTGTGCGCCTGGTGGTTGAACGTGAACGGGATATTAAGGTATTCATTCCACAGGAATACTGGCAGTTACATGCCGACTTGCTGAGTAAAAGTGGTGTTACCTTCAGAGTGGAGGTGACTCATGCTAAGGATAAGCCCTTTAAACCTGTGAACTGTGGCCAGACAGATGCCGCCGTGCTATTTCTGGAAAAATCCCATTACAGGGTGCTGGATCGGGAAGATAAACCTGTTACCAGTCATCCCGCTGCGCCTTTTATTACTTCCACGTTACAGCAGGCTGCCAGTACGCGCCTGAATTTTGGTGTGAAGAAGACCATGATGATGGCACAGCGTTTGTACGAAGCAGGCTACATTACCTACATGCGTACTGATTCCACTAATTTGAGTCAGGATGCGGTGAATATGGTACGTGGCTATATTGATGAGCATTTTGGCAGCCATTATCTACCGGCCGCTGCCATTCAGTATAGTAGTAAAAAAAACTCTCAGGAAGCCCATGAAGCAATCCGTCCTTCAGACGTCAGGGTATTTGACGGGCATTTAAAGGACATGGAAGCTGAAGCCCAAAAACTCTACCAGTTAATCTGGCGACAATTTGTCGCCTGCCAGATGATGCCTGCTATTTATGATTCCACTACATTAATCGTGCAGGCAGGACATTATCAACTGAGGGCTAAAGGCAGAACGGTACGCTTTGATGGTTGGACTAAGGTGATGGCAGGTTTACGCAAGGGGGATGAAGATAGTACGTTACCGATGCTGGAACCTGGTGATGAACTTGCTCTGAAAACACTGTTACCAACTCAGCATTTTACAAAACCGCCGGCCCGTTACAGTGAAGCATCCTTAGTGAAGGAACTGGAAAAACAGGGTATTGGCCGCCCATCAACTTATGCTTCTATTATATCCACTATTCAGGATCGCGGTTATGTCCGGGTTGAAAATCGCCGTTTCTATGCGGGAAAAATGGGCGAAATTGTCACTGCTCGTTTGGCAGAAAATTTTCCTGAATTGATGAACTACGATTTTACCGCTCAAATGGAAAATTATTTGGATCAGATAGCTAACAGCCATGCTGAATGGAAAGCAGTGCTGGATGAATTTTTTACTGGTTTCAATAAACAACTCGAAACGGCTGAAAAAGATCCCATAGAAGGGGGGATGCGTCCCAATCAGATGGTGATGACCAGTATTACCTGTCCTCGTTGTGGTAATCATATGGGGATAAGAACTGCCAGTACAGGTGTGTTTCTTGGATGTTCTGGTTATGCATTACCACCGAAAGAACGTTGTAAAACGACGATTAATGTGATCCCAGAAACAGAAATATTGAATATTTTGCAAGGAGATGATGCAGAAACTTATGCATTACGTGCCCGTCACCGCTGTGCTAAATGTAGTACTGCCATGGATAGTTATTTGGTTGATAACCAACGCAAGTTACATGTCTGTGGTAATAATCCGACCTGTGATGGTTACGAAATTGAGGAAGGAGAATTTCGTATTAAGGGCTATGAAGGACCGGTCATTGAGTGCGAAAAATGTGGTTCTGAAATGCACCTGAAGTTAGGACGTTTTGGAAAATATATGGGTTGTACTAATAATGAATGTAAAAATACCCGTAAAATTTTGCGTAACGGAGAAGTGGCCCCCCCCAGGGAGGATCCTGTCCCATTTCCGGAATTACTTTGCCAGAAATCAGAAGCTTATTTTGTATTACGTGATGGAGCCGCCGGTGTTTTTTTGGCCGCCAGTACTTTTCCTGAATCCCGTGAAACTCGTGCGCCTCTGGTAGAAGAGTTGGTACGTTTTCGTGATCGTTTACCAGAAAAATTACGTTATTTAGCCGATGCACCTGTGACGGATAGCGAAGGTAATAAGACCGTCCTGCGTTTTAGTCGTAAAACCAAACAGCAGTATGTTTCCTCAGAGAAAAAAAGCTCGTCCCCAGCTTGGGTCGCTTTCTATATTGATGGCCAATGGGTTGAAGGTAAAAAATAACAGCAACCTGAATCCATTCATGGAAAATAGAGATAAATGGGGTTTTGTTCTTTTTTTTAACAATCAAAGTTATAGGATATTAATCAGATTTCATTATATATTTTTTATTTTTTTTAATATATATGCTTTTATTTTTTACAAAAAACATACAATACGATTACGTTGACAACGCTATTATTTTACGTTATCAATGATGTTATTGAAATGATATTCGTCTTCATTTATAATAAATTAATATGTAAATCAATTTATTATACACAGATTCTTTTCTGCATGATAACAATTTGTTGTTACTGATGAACTGTATTTACGGGGACGTCGGGTACTGTTGTTTGTTTCGGGAACTGTGATTGGTTTTTGTAATTTCTGTTATCAACACGCTATAGTAATTTTATATCTATTTTCAATTTTTCGGCTGAAATATCCTTACCGGTATCACACAGACTTCAAAACAAAAAAGGGGTGGGGGAATGAAAGAACTCTCTGATCTACAAAAAGCAAGTATCAATCAGTTGATTGTGTTGAATGATACCTATGACTACTATAGCTTACCATTGATGGCCAGACAGCTCGGAAACATTGATCGGCTTCCTAAATCCATGAAGGTATTACTGGAAAATTTATTGCGTCATCTTGATGGAGAAACCGTTCAGGATGATGATTTAAAAGCGGTTGTTGGGTGGCTTTCATCAGGGCAGGTGATACGGGAAATTGCTTTTTATCCCACCAGGGTATTAATGCAGGATTTTACTGGTGTACCTGCCGTAGTGGATTTGGCAGCGATGCGCGAAGCTGTCAGCCGTTTAGGGGGGAATGTTACCAAAGTAAATCCTCTTTCTTGTGTTGATTTAGTGATTGATCACTCTGTTACTGTAGATGAATTTGGTAGCAAAACCGCATCTGGGGAGAATGTACGCCTTGAGATGGAACGTAATCATGAACGATATCTTTTTCTGAGGTGGGGTCAAAAGGCGTTTAACCGTTTCCGGGTAGTACCGCCTGGGACAGGTATCTGCCATCAGGTCAATTTGGAGTATCTTGGCCAGACTGTCTGGTTTGAAGAGCAGAATGGTAGACGAATGGCTTGGCCGGATACGCTGGTGGGCACGGATTCTCACACTACCATGATCAATGGGCTGGGTATTCTGGGTTGGGGGGTTGGTGGTATAGAGGCCGAAGCGGTGATGTTGGGCCAGCCTGTTTCCATGTTAATACCTGAAGTCGTTGGCTTTAAGCTAACAGGTAAATTATGTGAAGGGATTACTGCTACAGATTTGGTACTGACAGTCACTCAAATGCTACGAAAGTATGGCGTGGTGGGTAAATTCGTTGAATTTTATGGCGATGGACTAGCCGATTTACCGCTGGCTGATCGTGCAACCATTGCCAACATGTCACCAGAATACGGTGCAACCTGTGGGTTTTTTCCGGTAGATGAAGTGACGTTAAGTTATATGCGCCTTACCGGACGCAGTGAAGCGCAGGTTTTACTGGTAGAAAATTATAGCAAAGCTCAGGGATTATGGCGTTATCCTGGTGATGAGCCGGTATTTACGCATTCACTGGAACTGAATATGAGTACTGTTGAGCCCTGTCTGGCTGGGCCAAAGCGTCCTCAGGACAGAGTGACATTAGCGCAAGTCTCTCAGACCTTTCAGCAATCCATAGAATTGGAACCTGACGGCAAAAAGGATAAAGCCGATCATGTGCTCTGTACTCTCAAGACAAAATCTTGGGACTTACAACATGGCGCTGTAGTCATTGCTGCTATTACTTCCTGTACCAATACATCTAATCCCAGTGTGATGGTTGCTGCCGGATTACTGGCCAAAAAAGCGGTGGAAAAAGGTTTACAGACTAAGGCTTGGGTAAAAACGTCACTGGCTCCAGGCTCAAAAGTGGTCACTGATTACCTCAATTTTACCGGATTAACCCCTTATCTGGAAAAGCTTGGTTTTAATCTGGTTGGTTATGGCTGTACCACTTGTATTGGTAACTCAGGGCCTTTGCCTGAGCCTGTTGAAACGGCAATTAAAAGTAGTGATCTGACCGTAGCCGCAGTGCTTTCGGGTAATCGTAACTTTGAAGGTCGCATTCATCCATTAGTCAAAACGAACTGGCTGGCATCACCCCCTTTGGTAGTTGCTTATGCTCTGGCAGGAAGCATAGCGCTGGACCTGACTAAAAAGCCCTTGGGCCAGGATAAAAAAGGGCATCCAGTTTGGTTGAAGGATATCTGGCCAACAAATGATGAAATTGCTGGAGCAGTGGGTAAAGTTGCAAAAGGTATGTTCCACAAAATATATCAGGAAGTCTTTGATGGTGATGAAAAATGGCGGGCAATTAAGGTAAAAAATTCACCCACCTATGGCTGGCGTGCACATTCAACCTATATTCGTCAGCCGCCCTTCTTTAAGGATATGAAGGTGCAACCGGATCCCGTACAGGACATAAAAAATGCCCGAATTCTTGCGTTACTGGCGGATTCGGTCACGACTGATCATATTTCCCCTGCGGGTAATATCAGGCCGGATAGTCCTGCGGGAAAATATTTATGTCACAGGGGAGTGGAAATTAAAGAATTTAATTCCTATGGTTCAAGGCGTGGTAACCATGAAGTGATGGTACGGGGTACATTTGCTAATATCCGTATTCGTAATGAAATGGTACCCGGTGTTGAAGGAGGGGTAACTCGGCATATTCCATCACAGAATCAGATGTCCATTTATGATGCTGCCATGCGCTATCAGAAAGAAAAAGTGCCTCTGGTAGTGATAGCAGGGAAAGAATACGGCTCTGGTTCCAGTCGGGACTGGGCGGCGAAAGGCACGTTATTACTGGGTGTCAGGGTGGTGATTGCTGAGTCTTTTGAACGTATTCATCGTTCTAACCTGATTGGTATGGGTATCCTTCCACTTGAATTTCCACAGAACGTCACCCGCAAAACGTTGGCATTAACTGGTGAAGAACTGATCAATATCAGTGGTTTGCAGGCTCTGAAACCGGGTCAGGAGGTTCTTGTTAGTATAACCTATAGCGATGGGCATATAGAAAACGTTACAATGCATTGCCGCATTGATACTGGTAATGAGCTGATTTATTTCCAGCATGGTGGCATCCTTCATTATGTTATCCGCAAGATGATCTGATAAAGTGCCCATACCGTACGGAATTTATGCCCTGTTCCGTTAGCAGGCTGCTACTTGTTATTTATTATCGCGTCAATAAATGGCCCATTTTGGATGCCTTGGTAAGCATATAGTGCTCATTGCTGGGATTACGCCCAACAATTAAAGGGATACGTTCAGTGACCTGGATACCTGCTTTGGTAAGTATTTCTACTTTGTGAGGGTTATTGGTCAGCAAGCGAATGTTATTGATGTTTAATAACTTGTACATTTGTGCACAGGATATGAAATCACGTTCATCGGCTGCGAAACCTAACTGATGATTCGCTTCAACGGTATCAGCACCTTTATCCTGTAAGGAATAAGCTCTGAGCTTATTTAGCAGTCCAATATTACGGCCTTCCTGTCGGTGGTAGAGTAATACCCCTCTGCCTTCTTTAGCTATCTGGTCAAGGGCTGCTTCCAGCTGAAAACCACAATCGCAACGCAGACTAAAGAGCGCGTCGCCAGTCAGACATTCTGAGTGTATACGGGAAAGCACGGGTGTACTGCCTGAAATATCACCAAATACAAGAGACAAATGGCTGTGTCCGGTTGCGGGTTCCTCAAATCCTATCATTAAAAAATCGCCCCATACTGTGGGCAACTTGGCTTCAACAACTCGTTTTAACTGCATCGTTTTTTTCATAAATACTTTATATATTCTTTCTATATGTGTGTTTTTAATATCCGTTTACGCACCCCGTATTCAGATATGCTATTTAATTAGTTAAAACTAAAAATGACTTATTTTGAAGAACTATCCTGTTGACTATAATAGAATCCTGATTCTGAATCTAATAGAATCAGGCTGCTTTTTAACGCATGTTTCATATAGCCGGTATCGCATATGGGATGACGTATAAAACACTTTATGCACAGATTTATAGGACGTATTACATCCAGTATTTTTTCAATTGCTTTGTACTGGCCCTGAGATTGTAGTCAATTTCAAGTTCATTGAACAGGTCGGTTTTTAATCCATAATACAACATAGCGGTTAGTGATGCAGACATTGCATTAGACCGCTTATAAAAATGTTCTGCGGAGAACCCGTGTGTTGTCTTGAGTGCTTGAATCCTCATGTGGTTTCGTTGGTTTCTGGCTGATATCACCGGGGTAGATTTTTCTTCTCATACCCTTATTATCAGGTAGTTATGAGATCATGAACAGGCTCTAAGAGCCTTTTTTGGGGGCATTCATCACATTATTACTGGGTGGTTTAAAGGATTAGCGAAGCAGATGAAGGAAATGCAGGTGTTTTTCATATTGATTCAGGATGTCGTGGATAATTTGTTCTTGAGTCCAGCCCATCACATCATAATCTTGCCCACCTTCTTTCAAATGAACTTCTGCACGATAGTATTTCTGCTCTGCATTTAACCCTGCAAGGGCAAATGTGGGTTGTATAAAGGCATGCAAACGTACCTCGTAGATAAAATTCAAATTGTCACCTAAGTCTACTTCAAAATGAATACGGTCATCCTGCTCTTTGTTAATGGAAGAAGAATAATGTTGTTTTGCCAGTTCAGCTTCTACCAGTGCCATCGATGGATGGATAACTTCCTCCATAAACCGTTTTACATGAGAATGTTTAGGGAAGTAAGCAATATTACGCAAGCGACGCTGCCAGGACACAGGGTTACTCGCTGCGGTTGGTGCAATAATAGCCATTTTCTGGCTGTCACGTTTATAAGCATCGACATGTAATGCTTTTAACAAACCGTATATTGAAATCAATAAAATCATAGAAAATGGCAGGGCGCTGGCGATGGTTGCTGTTTGTAATGCACTCAACCCGCTGGTTATCAATAAAGCTATCGCCACCATCCCTATTAGCACAGCCCAAAAAATGCGTTGCCATACGGGAGTCTTGTTGGAACCATAGGATGCCAGAGTATTAACAACCATAGCGCCAGAGTCTGCCGAAGTGACAAAGAAAACCACGACTATCGACAGGGCAATAAATGACAACACATTGGAAAATGGGAAGTATTCCAGGAAGTTAAAGAGGGCCAGTGCTACATCGTTCTGTACTGTATTGGCTAATTTTCGTGCGCCTTTGTTCATGATCAGATAGATAGCGCTATTACCGAACACAGTCATCCATAGTATGTTAAAGCCTGTTGGTACGAATAACACGCCGATCACGAATTCACGGATAGTGCGCCCACGAGAAATTCTGGCAATAAACATGCCGACAAAGGGCGACCAGGAAAGCCACCAACCCCAATAAAGCAGTGTCCATCCTCCCAGCCAATTGCTGGACTTTGGCTCGTAAGTGTATAAGTTAAAGGTTTTATTTACGATTTCAGACAGATAGCCCCCGGTATTTTCTACGAAGGATTTTAATAACAATACTGTTGGGCCCAAGGCTCCAATCAATACCAGAAATAGTACTGCTAATCCCAAGTTCAACTCTGAGAGGATACGAATACCTTTGTCCAGACCAGAAACGACAGAAATGGTTGCCAGGGCAGTAATGATAATAATGAGTATAACCTGCGTGGTTGCGTTGATTGGGAGATCAAATAAGTGATTCAGACCCGCATTAACTTGTAAAGTTCCATACCCTAGAGAGGTTGCTATACCAAACACCGTGCCGATGATAGCAAAAATATCAACAGTATGACCTATCAGGCCATAAATACGGTCACCAATGATGGGGTAAAGCGCTGAACGCAGCGTCAATGGCAATCCATGACGATAGCTGAAAAATGCCAATATTAATGCAACCATGGCGTAAATTGCCCAGGCATGCAGACTCCAATGAAAGAAGGTCAGGCGCATGGCTTGCCTGGCTGCTTCCATTGTTTCCGGCGGTGCGCCACCGGGGGGAGAAAGATAATGCATAACGGGTTCGGCAACACCGAAAAATACGAGTCCAATGCCCATACCGGCAGAGAACAGCATGGCGCACCAGGAAACATAGTTAAAATCAGGCTGTGCATGGTCCGGGCCCAACTTAATATTACCGTAGCGAGAAAAGGCGATAAAAGTCACACTTAGCAGGATCAAGGCTACAGCAAGTATATAAAACCAGCTGGCATTGGTAAAAATTTCCTGTTGCAGTTCTTTAAATTTGCTGTCTGCCAATTTAGGAAAGAGAGCGACCAGGGTAACCAGAATAAAGATCAAAGCAGCAGAAATAAAAAATATAACAGCACGACCCTGAAAGGGTCGAACTAATTAACGTTTATGACGTTAAACACCCTGGAACGAAGTGATTTACTATCGAATGAATAATATAGTATCATAATAA
>CAZBYB010000070.1:0-10114 GCA_964496225.1 uncultured Yersinia sp.
TGATGCAGACGGCGATACTCCGATGCGGCACTCAGCAATGCCAGTTCGGCTTCCATGAAGTTAGTATGATTACGGTAATTTTGATGACTCATCATGCTATTTTTCAGTTCAGGATGACTCATGTAATTGCTGTCCAGCCAGCCATTCTCGTCAAGCATTTTAACTGGAATGCCGGGCAGCGCGCCGGCCAGAACCTCATCCACATGCGGCCCGGTAAAATATCCCTTATCCTGACGCACATCGAATGAATCCTGATCATCCAGGGGGATATTCGCACAGAGTTTACAGAGTATCATTTGGTTTGGTCGTGCCGGATTACCCTTGTCATCACGTAAGTGTGTGGTCCAGCGACTTAATGTACTCTTATAATAAGGTTTATAGGGATTGTTATCACGGTAGGAAATTCTATGACCAATGCCCAAAGTGTGAGCCAATTCATGAAAGGCAATAGTAGCCAGATTCTCTTTATCCCCTGAAAGCTGTGAAGGAACATAGGGTAAAGTATCGAAATCGAATCGCCCGATGACAAACTGGCCATGAGATCCCAGCTTCAGTTCCCCGGGATCTTTGTTGAATAACACTGCCTGCACTTGGGTCAATAAAGTTGAGCTGTCGGAAAGCACAAAATCACTCGAAGCTCCTGCTACCTCAGGGTTAACAGTACCCACATTAATAATGGCAGGAAACTGACGAGGCTGAGGTTGAATAATTTCTGCCCAGCGATTCAAGGCAGCAAAAATATGTTCTTTTTGTTGTACATTCATGTTCCAGGTAGATCGCTTCCTAAAGGGCCCTGATGCAATAAAAGGATCATCGCTCTGGTCAAAAAAACGTACCTGAAAAATAACGTGACCTTGTGGATCGTAAATCAGACGATTTTCCATTGCCAGTATGGGTCTGCTGGTGATAGTGAATAAAATGGCTAACATGAGTTTTTTCACTGGTGAAATCCTTGCAAGCAGTTACAAATGGATTTTCAGAGTTGAGTGATATGACTGATCAATGATATATGGCAATAATGTCTATATTTTTTATATTAAAATAACGGATGAAAAAGAGTATAAAAATTTAACCGAACTGTTAATATGCGCAAAAATTTCAGGAGGATTGCAATGATATGAAACAGATTCAATGTGGTTGACTGGGTTCAATCGAACGTTGTGTGGGCTGCTTGTCGCTTATCGTTCTACAGGATCATGGATCAGCATTACGTATTCTGATGAGATATAAAAAAATAATACTATTTACGCCAATGCAAAGATAACATCAGATTAAATTATGTTCTCGCCTCAGTTACAAGTTACAGAGCAGTTGTACGGGCAGCTCACTGAAATGTCTGGCAGGCTCCAGATTCAGCTTCATGGTGATGAGTGAGTCATGTAGCCGTTTATGAAAATTACGCAATGTTGTTTCCAGTTTTTCTTGCACTTCAGGTTGGGTAATTTTTTGTACTTTCCAACAGCCTTCTTTATCAAATACACCTAACTGGTAAATGTACGTACAGAGATTATTGTCAAATTCCAGTTCCATCCACCATCCCCAAAATTCCCTTTCTTCCGGAGCCAGTTTTACATTGACGCATACAGCCAGGCAGTCAAAGAAAAACTGATTATTATGGCATTGTCCTGCCCGCAGGTAGGGTCCTAATGCTGTAAAACGTTTCATCAGTTTGCCTTTGAGATGAGTATTGAGTAACGTCATTTCTGGATCTCCTGAGAATAGGGATGTTTTGTTATAATTGTTGAAAATTGATTTACCAGACACTATCTACCTACACATCTTGTTTTTTTACGTAACCCGGCTCGCGATAGTCAATGCAGGTCAATCACAGGAAAAAACCACGTTTTCTTCACCTGAATCAGGTAAAGCGATTATCTCTTTTAGTCAGTACCGGGCAAACACAGATTTCTCTTAGGTATCAATATAGAGAATGATTTAAAGGCAAAATAGTAGCTGTTAACTATATGTAATTTATTATTAATTTTCCCGCCAGGATTGTATCCGATACAAGGCCATCATGGCGAACCACAGTCTTACCATTGATCCCAGGCAGTAAATGGTATGCACGTTTTCTGGTGGGTATTGATAACATACCCCGGGTGATAACAGATTTTTCGTTCATCAGGCTCAATGCCATGATGGTGGTGCACGTTACAGCATAGCAAGAATTATTACACTCTGTTATATTCATAGAAATAATTGATGTGTTTTAAGGGATCTGTGGTATTAAGAGTGAACATTACTGAACACATTCGATTACTGCTGGCTCAAACCGGTTAGTGCAGTGCGGAATTCGTGCTTAAGAAAAAACTGGATTGTAAATTGCGGCATCCACATGGAAACACTGGATATTCCCGAAGGACTTACAGTCCACCTGCGTGGTTACGGTTGGGTTACTGTTTTCACCTCAGTTCGGGATAAGAGCGTGATTTTAAGGTTGTGAATTTGAATAAGTGACATCCAGTTCTGGTCTGGATGGCGCAAGACAGTAAGCAACGATCCCCCCGAGTAAATTTCAGCCGGTTTTATATTTCTCCGGGCCCGGGTGATTAAATTAATCCCTTTTTCTTTCAGCTGACCGGTCAGTGTTGTCGAGATGTAGCCCCTGTCAGCATAAAGCCTGCCCCGGCAACCCCTGACCATGTCAGGCAGGGGTTTTCTGTCATCAGTAGAAGGCGCAACGGAGCTAATGAAACAGCACAACCAGAGTCATCACCTCTGCCAGAGACAGACAGCAGGGACGCAGACATTAATTTCTATTCCTTATCACGAAATCCGGTTTCCGCAGCCGGAAATAGCCTGCTTTCCATCATGCTGGTCTAAATAGCTGGCATCATTTTACAGATAAACGGTATTCACCAATACGTCAAGGTACGGTTCAAACCCATGTAACTTTATATACATCACCCAGGTAATCCATGCTCTTCACCTGTTATATAATAAGAAACCTGTGCAAACGGCTGTAAATCAAGCGTACCGTTAATCATTCCTTTTGATAAAGCATCAGAAGCAGACAATAACAAGCTATTTTTTTCACTGTAAAGAATATCATTTAATTCTTCATCAGATAATGAGGTACATTTTTCATACACCGTCTTAAATAAAGCGTTATATCTATTAAGCTCTTTCATTGTCCTGTTTAATTCATCAGGTCTTACCTCTCCTTCTACATATAATGAGGCGGGATGTAAAAGGAAAGAAGCATGCACCATTGATAACCTTTTCGAGGCACCACAAAACATCATACTGGCAGAAGACGCTATTTCTGATGCATTAACGGTTGTCACTGGGATACGTGAACTACGAATTGCCTCATAGGCCATATAACCGCTATCCATATCACCACCACGACTGTTAATATAAACATAGATGCTTTTTGCATTTGGGTAATTATTATTAGCCTCATCCAGCGCGACAAGAAAATCTTTTATCTGATTTTCTTCAATGATACCGGTATAAACAATTTTAATGCTTTCCACACTCTTATCGGGTAGGCCATTATTTTTTATAAAATCCATAGCGGCGATACTGTACAGTGGCAATACGATACAAATAAGCAGCAACCTGTTCTTAAGCATTTTTAACCTGCTTGTGATAAATACATGCATCATCGCGCTTCATCAATTAACAGAGACAAAAATAAATTATCATTATAACACCGCACCATGATACTCACATTACATACCAAGTAAAACGCGCGATAATCACCTTGATCACCACACCCCTGCGAATAATACCATTATAAAAAACTGTGCTTACGGTGCTGCTTCAACCTTCAATGGAAAAGTGTCCAACTGCAACACCTCATTAGTGTAACGAAAAACTTTATCCGTCAGATCAACATTACCATTCAGTTGATAACCATATGACGGGATCATGCTCTTGAGCTTGCTTTGCCATGCCTGTGAAGCAAATTTATCCTTAAAGATCGTTTCCATCAGGTCTAACATAATTGATGCCGCAGTTGATGCTCCTGGTGATGCGCCCAGTAGTCCAGCAATGGTTCCATCCTGAGAAATCACGACTTCAGTACCCAAATTCAGTACTCCTCCTTTTTTTGTATCTTTTTTGATTACCTGAACCCGCTGCCCAGCAGCCAATAATTTCCAGTCTTGCTCCTTGGCTTCAGGAAGGTATTCTTTCAGTGCTTCAAAACGATCATTATCATTCGATATCACCTGACTTATCAGGTAGTTAATCAAATCAAAATTATCAATACTAACATGAGTCATCGGCATAATATTATAAAAAGTCAAGCTCTTAAAAAGATCCCATAGTGAACCGTTTTTCAAAAACTTACTGGAAAATGTCGCAAATGGCCCAAACAACAGTATAGATTTACCATCCAGCACACGGGTATCCAAATGCGGAACAGACATTGGGGGCGAACCTACTAATGCTTTACCATACACTTTCGCCAGATGACGTTTAACAAGCTCAGGATTTTCTGCTACCAGAAATGAACCGCCAATAGGAAACCCACCATAACCCTCAATTTCAGGAATCCCGGATTTTTGTAATAACGGCAATGATGCCCCCCCGGCACCGATAAACACAAATCTGGCATTGACCGTATTTTCTTTGCCCTCATTTTGTAGGTCTGCAACGGTCAAGCTCCATGTTTTATCTGAATTACGTTTGATATCTTTAACCTCACTGTGTAGATGTAATGAAAAATTCTTTTGCTTCGATAAGAAATCGACTAATTGACGGGTAATCTCACCAAAGTTAACATCTGTTCCCATCACCGAGCGCGTGGCGGCTATTTTTTGTTCAGGATCGCGGCCTTCCATCATCAGGGGGACCCATTGTTTAATCTGCTCTGCATCTTCAGTATATTCCATACCACGGAATAGTGTGCTTTGCTGTAACGCCGTATGGCGTTTACGGAGAAAACGGATATTTTCCTCTCCCCAGACAAAACTCATGTGCGGAACAGTAGTAATGAATGACTGCGGATTATGCAGCGCATTTTTTTTAACCTGATGAGCCCAAAACTGACGAGATATTTGAAATGCTTCGTTGATTTCAACTGCTTTAGCAATTTCTATGAACCCTTTTTTTTCCGGCGTGTAGTTCATTTCCGCAAGAGCAGAGTGGCCTGTGCCTGCATTATTCCAGCCATTAGAACTCTCTTTCGCAACAGCATCAAGGCGTTCGTACATACTGATAGACCAGTCTGGTTCAAGTTCTTGAAGATATGTAGCCAATGTTGCACTCATGATCCCACCGCCGATTAACAGCACATCTACCACTTTTTTATCGTCTGCTGCTACCTGTCTGGCAATAGTACACAGGCTCAAACAAAAAATTATGACGATGACGGGTAATCTTCTCATTTTAAGTTAACCTTCTTAATTTAGCTGTTAATCCATTTTTTAAACTACAACAAAAATTAATCTAAAAATTCTGTTTAGTACGCAACTTTGCTTTTTTCCGTACTTCTTCCTGCAGAAGACGAATTTATTCAAATTGTTCCAGGCTGAGATCACTGAGGTAGATTTTTCCCATGTCCTTAATTATTGGGTATGTATGAGATCATGATCAGGCTCTAACAACGAGATACTCCGGATTAAAATATAATGCATAACTTAAAATAAGCATGAATATAACCACTAAAAAATAAATTATTTATTGCTACAGTAACGAAATGACTTCTGAATATATCAGATTAAGAGCCAGTAAGATGATAATCATGAAGTGTTAACTGCTATGAGCAATTACTGGCCATCGCTATTGTTGATTTTATTTAAACTACGCCATAAACAGTCCCGATGTCCGATTTTCTCTATTACATCCAGCCGTGCCTCATGCGCCGCTATTTCTTCATCGCTGGCATATCCTATTTTTAATAGAGGTGCAGAACAAACAATGTGCTGAACATCCCCAAATTCATCCTGCTTTGCTGTGTCTTCCATTGAAAACGTTAATGATGTTTGCCCACCGGTCATCGCCAGATAAACTTCAGCTAAAATCTCAGCATCAAGTAAGGCGCCATGCAACGTACGTTTACTATTGTCTATATCATAACGATCACACAACGCATCCAGACTATTACGTTTACCTGGAAACAAACGGCGAGCCAGTAATAAGCTATCAATAATGGAACAAAAAGTTTCTATTTTGGGCATATCCTGATTCAGCAAGCGCAATTCCTGATCCATAAAGCCAATATCAAAAACCGCATTATGAATCACTAACTCTGCTCCACGGATAAAAACCAAAAATTGTGTGGCAATATCAGCAAATACAGGCTTATCCGCTAAAAACTTATCACTAATACCATGGATATCATAAGCTTTTGGATCAACTTGCCGGTCAGGTTTAATATAAACATGAAAATTTTTACCGGTTAAACGCCGATTAACTACTTCAACCGCACCAATTTCAATAATTCTATGACCTTCATAGTGCAGGCCAAATTTATTCATACCTGTGGTTTCAGTATCTAAAACAATCTGTCGCGATTTTACAGTGCTTATAGCGCTCATTTATGTCAGACTCAGCGTTTTAACCAATGAAGAGTCTACCAGAACATGCTGACCAAACAGGTAGAAATTTTTACTGATGGTTCCTGCCTTGGTAACCCTGGTCCCGGTGGATATGGTATTATTTTGCGTTACAAACAACATGAAAAAACGTTCAGTGCTGGCTATCAGTTGACCACTAATAACCGCATGGAACTCATGGCCGTTATTATTGCACTACAAGCACTCAACAATCCGTGTGAAGTAACACTCAGTACCGACAGCCAGTACGTCCGTCAAGGTATCAGCTTATGGATCCATAACTGGAAAAAACGTGGCTGGAAAACTGCAGACAAACAACCGGTACGTAATATAGATTTATGGCAACAATTAGACTTTGCTATTATTGATCATATCATTCACTGGAAATGGGTAAAAGGCCACGCAGGTCACCCAGACAACGAACGTTGCGATGAACTGGCGCGTATGGCTGCTAACGCACCCAATAAAATAGACACTGGCTATCAACCCTCTTTACGAACTTAAAGTGAACCCTAATAATTCCTGACAGCACCAACGGTCCGGTTTAGTAAGGGATTTTTTGTCCCCATCTTTATCTGACGACAGGTTAATGGTAAGGTACGTTTTCTTGCTACGATCAAGCTTAAACATCCCAACGAGGGTAAATGTGTACTGATAAAACGTCCACCATATTTATGCCATGGTAACACCTGAAAACAAGATTGATGCATCACTTCGTAATTCAATACACTGAGCCAATCAAGTAATCTGATTTGGGTAAACATGCGACTAATATGAGGCTGACGATGTCGTATAACTGGCAGTAACTTGCCTAAACCCACCAAACTAACCGGATTGAAGTTACTGATAATCATCCAACCATCGTCGATTAATACTCGATCAATTTCACGTAAAATGCTATGAGGATCAATAGAGTAAGCAAGTTCGTGTGCAAGAAAACAGGCATCAACCGATTTCGCGGCGAAAGGCAGCTGGTACGGATTAGCAACCACGTGCATGTTCTGACCTGCCTTACCTACATTGACTTGATGAGCAATGGCACATTTTTCAGAAGCAATTTCAGTACTGAGACAGCCGATTTTTAGTAAATGAAACCCAAAAATTTTTGACCACCATGGCTGCATTTGCCGCTCCAATGCATCTCGATAATAAGCTCCCCATGGCAATTCAGCCCAAGATACTGGAGATTGAATTTGCTCAGAAGTGTGTGCTGGTCTCATGTTTTAATCCTTTGTCAATGTTGTTGCCAACAGGAGTCCCCGCATGAAGCTTATCAATATTCCAGCATTACAGGATAATTACATTTGGCTATTGAGTGACCATAACAAACATTGTGTCATTATTGATCCCGGCGAATCGCGTCGAGTATTAGCCATAATAAACCATCACAAAATGACTCCCGATGCAATTCTACTCACTCATCATCACTTCGATCATGTAGGAGGTATTGCCGGAATTACCGCCCGTTATCCTAATATTCCGGTATATGGACCACGAGAAACTGCGATTAAAGGTGCATCGATCATCATTGACGATGGTGATATTATAATGATTAATAATCATCGTTTTATCAGTATTGCCGTCCCCGGCCATACCTTAGGACATGTCGCATATTACAGCCAACCCTATCTTTTTTGTGGAGACACACTTTTTTCTGCCGGTTGTGGACGTATATTTGAAGGTACTACAGAACAAATGTACGCTTCCATTCAACGTATTATGCAATTTCCTGATGAAACGTTAATTTGTTGCGCACACGAATATACGTTGTCAAATATAGCATTTGCCCGGCACCTGCTGCCTGACGATAATAAATTAATCGTCAGGCAGCGCCAAGTTGTAGAATTGCGTGCCAATAATCAACCTAGTGTACCTACGACGTTAGCATTAGAACGTATGATCAATATATTTTTACGATGTAACGAGAAGGATTTACAAAATAAATTAGGAATATCAATGTATAATAAAACTAATCTTGACGTTTTTTCTGAATTAAGGGCCAGAAAAAATCTATTCTGAAGCCGTTAATTGTGTTATCTATTAATCAAAAATAGAATAATCCCTCTTTTAAGCGTAATGATTAATATGCATTTAATAAAAATTACAGTGGTGTTTCTTGCATCGGTTTTCCTTGCTGGATGCCAAATGTCCAGCCAGAATGAACCTCCTGTACAGAAAGTGCAGAGTTCTTCTTCAGAAAAAGGCACAGCAAGCAAAAATACCGAAAATTTTCGAAAAAATTCGTCATCGTGGCTAACAGAACAGGAGAATTTCACACATCAAAACCTGTGGGCTCTCATTGGTGACGAGCTAAGAATGCAAATTCCGGAAAATCCCAGAATTCATCAACAGAAAAAAAATGTATTAAGAAATAAAAATGTCCTTCACGACATTACATTACGTGCAGAACCTTATATGTATTGGATAATCAAGCAGATTAAAAAACGTAATATGCCTATGGAAATAGTACTACTACCCATTATGGAAAGCGCTTTTGATCCACAAGCAACTTCCCCTGCTAATGCTGCAGGATTATGGCAGATTATACCCCGTACGGGCCGTAATTATGGTTTAAAACAAAACCAATGGTATGATGGCCGTCGTGATGTGGCCGCTTCTACAACAGCCGCACTTGATATATTACAGCGTTTAAACAGTATGTTTGGCGGCGATTGGTTATTGACTATTGCTGCCTACAATAGCGGTGAAGGTCGTATTATTCAGGCTATAAAAGCAAATCACGCCAAAGGGAAACCAACGCATTTCTGGGCCCTGGAACTTCCTCGTGAAACACAAGTCTATATACCTAAAATGTTAGCATTGAGTGATGTCATTAAGAACAATCATAAGTACGGTGTCAAACTACCAAGGCCTGATGAAAGTCGCGCTCTAACACAAATTGAAATCACCCGACAGATACACCTTAATCAAGTCGCAAAGATGGCGGGGATCCCTTTAAAGAAGCTAAAATCTTATAATTCTGGTTATACCCGTAATATAACAGTACCTAACGGGCCTCATTACATTATGCTACCCAAAGCGCATATGCGACAGTTTATCAATTCCTTATCCAGCACCAGAGCACCAGTAAAGTGAAGTGTCAGGCATGCACACACAGTCACACGGGTTTGAACTGCACCGACAACGCACGGGTTTCCTTGCGGTATAGCCATTTGCCAGTCTTTTAGAAGCAAGGTGTCGAAATGGCCTAAATTGCCTGAAAATACAGGTTTATCTCAATCACGTTGAACCCACAGATCAATAAACCATTACTACAGATGATTTTTTTTGAAAACTCATTCCTATAATTTATTCATTATCCAGATGGTTAGTCATTTCGGTATTGGGAGCTATTTAAGAGGTCGGTTTTTTCAGAAAAACCGCAAGTTTATTGGGATCGTGAAGGGTTTTAAGATGTCTATTACACAACTCCATGTACATTCCTGTTTCACCACAAAATAACGCCACGTGGCAGGGGCGGAGAGATTTGAACTCCCAACTCCCGGTTTTGGAGACCGGTGCTCTACCAATTGAGCTACGCCCCTAAAACGCCCCTAAATTTTATCTGGCGGTGCGGACGGGGCTCGAACCCGCGACCCCCGGCG
>CAZBYB010000071.1:0-10095 GCA_964496225.1 uncultured Yersinia sp.
TTGTCAACGATAGCCCGCCCTTAATTAAAACGCCTTTCTGATTGGGTGCTACACCCCCTGTTACAATCAGACTGACTCCTGCTGCTGCGCGCTCTGCATAAAACATTGCCAGGCGCTGTGGGCCATCGGATAATTCTTCAAGACCGGTATGCATTGATCCCATCAGAATCCGGTTTTTCAGGACAGTAAAACCAAGGTCAAGTGGGGCGAATAGGTGAGGATAGGTGATCATCCTGGCTCCAGCGAATAGTAATGTGACTGACACACATACATTAATATAACTTTTTATTAACATTATATTCTATATTTATCTTTTTGAGTCACATCACAGCGTGCAGTAGTCAGATGATCATCCGGCATAAACGCCATGGCAGCAAGACGTTGGCACAAGGATGAAACTGACACTCAGGTGGGGGATAATGTTACAAAAAGGGAGTATCGATATGCCTAAGGGGACATCTTGTCCCCGGTAGAGAAGTTATATCACTGACGAAGTAGCCAGATTGTTCCACTTGTTCACCTCAGTCAGCGGCGGTTTAACCTGCATGACAGTGTTGTTAGCGAAAGGTGGCATGGCAGACATGGCACTGATAAGATTATTGATGTCACTTTGGCCCAGGCGACTATTATTCACGACATTCTGTTTAACGACAGGAAATGTTTGTGAATGCATCACATCCGGCCCATAATTTTCTTTTAAGATGGCGATATCGATTTCTGTAAATCCCTCGACATAAAAAAGGGGTTGCATGACAGTAAGGAAGTTGTACCTATTATTACCATTTGAGTGACCCAGCCCTAATGCATGTCCAATTTCATGATTTATCAAGCCATTAGAAGCATAGCCCCTTCGTATCATCACGATACTGTTATCCGGATTATGTTCACTTAACATGCAGGTTAAGCCTGGCGCGTAGTGGCGTGTATCTCCTTCGGCAATTTCGTAAGTCAAAAAGCGCAAATCTGTTTTAGCTTCACCATCTTGCGCATCTTCCTGTTCTTCAAATTCAAGACCGATTATTTTTTGCAGGTTACCAAGAATATCCCTGACCCTGTTTTTAACATCCTCCTCGGCTGAGAATATTTTTAGATCTTTATAATCATCAAGGTTATCGTTCATTTCTGATGTATAGACATTCGGATAAAATTCTTTCAGATAAGCTCCTAACTGAAGCGTTGAATGCTTGTTAAATGAGTAAGTCAGTTTTCTTTCTTGCTGTCCGTTTTTCTCCCACTTGTATTTATGGGCATTAATCATTTTTATTAAAGCGGTAGTATGGGGATCTGTTGGCTCCTGAACTGCAGGATCTGCAGGTACCACGAAAGGTGTTTTTTTAGGCCATGGTTGTTGGCCTTTCTTCACTGCATCATAGATGCTTTCCATGGAGAAAAATTGCCCCTCCACTTCTATCCGATCAAGCCAACGGGAGCCCGAAAACTTACTGTTAATCATTTGCTCAACTGTCACGCTACCCCCCGAACTCCCTTTTATGGTTATTTTTACGGGGAGGCTCAAAAAGTTACCTGCTTCTTCAAAATGCAACATATCCTTGGTAATACCCTGACCAAAATGCAGTACGTTGTTGTTCCTGGAACCGAATGGCAGTTTGAATTCTTTGTGACCATCACCGGGATTATACTTAAAGATATTTTCAGAAGGAGCCGGCGCAGGCTTTAGCATGGAAAAAAATGGGGTAAGTTTTGACTGACTCCAGCCAAAAATTTTTGCCGCATTATCACTAAAGAAAGTAGAAACAACGCTCATTGGTTGATCCGGATTAACAGAAAAAGATTTAAAAGACATAGAATAATTTCCCAATATATTTTTGTTAATAAAATTGAAAAATCCTTCACAGCTGGCATGTTTCGCTGTGCTGCAATGATGTTACATCCCTGTGTCATCTAGTATATTTCCCTGTTTTGCTGAAGTAAATCAATGAACGGCACGTGTACCTGCTGGGGTTGTTATCAGGAATTTCTTTCTGCTAATTCACGCAAGTACTGGAATATCTGGCGAAATGCTTTCGAGGGTGCATTAGCGGATTGTTCTTTTTGTGCAAGGCGTACCAGGGTACGTAATTGCTGGCGGCTGGCGTGAGGATAGCGTTCCAGTATGGTTGAGATTGCGCTATCGCCTTCTTTTATCAGGCGGTCACGTAGCATTTCCAGTTTATGTAATGACATGACTTGTTCGTTGTGATAGTGCTGTAGCGTACCTAGCGCAGCCTGGATGGGTTCTATATCGCGCGTACGTAACATTTTACCAATCAATTGCAGTTGGCGACGATAGCCTTCTTTTTTGATTTTTTGTGCTAACTCAATGGCTATGCGTAAATCTTCGTCCAGTGGAATGCGATTAAGCGCGTTTTTACCCAGTTCGATTAACGTTGAACCCAGCTTTTTTAGTGCCTCGGCATCACGTTTGATTTTGCTTTTACTAATCAGGGTGATTTCATTGGGATTCTCTGTGCTATTCTCTGACAGATTATTTGGCCAATTCTCAGGGGGATTATTCATAATTTACCTTAAAAATCATATAATAAATTTAGCGTTCCTCTTGTGAAATTCACTAGAAGCGAGTGAGCGGAAAGAAGATGCAGAACGGGAGTGTACACGAAATACATGAGGATCCGCGCACCTGGCGCACGGGTTCTCCCGCAGTAGAATTTTATAATAAAAGGCTAATATATTTGACGTTATGGCCCTTGCTTTATTACAACCAGTTAGCTTCGTGTTTCTGAATGTGAAGGTTAATCCAGCCGCAACAGCAGGATGGCACCTTACTCATTATACTGAAATTAGAGTACATCTGTAGCAGGATGTACGCTATGGTAATACGGATATGGTGATTTTACCCTTTTCTGGGTAATTTTTTAATGATGATCTTATTTGACGGCATATTGATGAAATCAGTAATTCAAGCGAGACAGCAGCGCAAAATGCTGGAACAGGCCGTGGAACAGGCACTGGTACTGGCGAATTCAGGCTCTGATGCCGCCGAGGTTATCGTGTCGAAAAATACCGGTATTAGTCTGAGCACACGTTTTGGTGCAATTGAAAATATCGAATTTAACAGCGATGGCGCTTTGGGCGTGACCGTGTATTACCAACAACGTAAGGGCAGTGCGTCTTCTACTGACCTGACGTCAGAAGCGATTGCCCGTACGGTCCAGGCAGCGTTGGACATTGCCCGTTATACTTCACCGGATCCCTGTTCTGGTCCTGCAGAAAAAGAACTGCTGGCCTTTGATGCCCCCGATCTGGATCTTTTTCATCCCATGGAATCTCTGGATACCGAGTACGGGATTGAACTTGCCGCGCTGGCAGAGCAAACTGCACTACGTTCAGATAAACGCATCACGAATACTGAAGGAGGGAATTTTAATAGTCATTATAGCGTTCAGGTCTTCGGTAACAGTTATGGTATGTTGCAAAGTTATTGTTCCAGCAGGCACTCGCTATCCTGCAGTGTTATTGCTGAGCATGCCGATGCAATGGAACGGGATTATGCCTGGACTGTTAGCCGCAAAATGGAAGATTTAAAAAGCCCACAATGGGTGGGTGAAGAATGCGCTCGTCGTACGCTATCCCGTTTAAATCCGCGTAAATTACCCACCATGCAGGCACCGGTACTTTTTGCTGCAGAAGTGGCGACAGGGTTATTCGGTCATTTAGTATCCGCAATCAGCGGTAGTCATGTTTACCGGCGATCGACGTTTTTACTGGATCATGTGGGTAAACAAATCTTACCTGACTGGATGACCATAGTAGAGCGTCCACACCTGTTGTGCGGGCTAGCTTCTGCTCCCTTTGACAGTGAGGGGGTGCGTACCCTGACGCGCGATATTGTCAAGGAGGGTATACTGCAAACTTATCTACTGGGCAGTTATTCAGCACGTAAATTGGGGTTACAAAGTACCGGCCATGCTGGTGGTATTCACAACTGGTCTATTGCAGGTCTGGGCCAGGATTTTCAGGCGATGTTACAACAAATGGATACCGGCCTGTTGGTAACAGAACTCATGGGGCAAGGGGTCAATACAGTGACCGGAGATTATTCGCGAGGTTGCGCCGGATTTTGGGTAGAAAAAGGTGTTATTCAATACCCCGTCAGTGAAATTACCATTGCCGGAAATCTGAAAGAGATGCTGCTTAATATCGTAAATGCAGGAAACGATATTGAAACACGTAGTCATATTCAGTGTGGATCCGTATTACTGCAATCGATGAAGATTGCAGGTCACTAAGCGGTTGCGTTCTGACATGGGCTAAGACCAGGTTTTTGTGTACAATGGCCTGCCATTTATGAGTACTTTGAGGAAAGTTGTGATCGAAAATTTGCGTAACATCGCTATCATTGCACACGTTGACCATGGGAAAACGACCCTGGTCGATAAATTGTTGCAACAATCTGGCACGCTGGATGCACGTACTGATTTGACAGAACGTGTCATGGATTCCAATGAGTTAGAGAAAGAGCGCGGAATTACTATCCTCGCGAAAAATACGGCCATTAACTGGAATGACTATCGCATCAATATCGTGGATACGCCAGGCCATGCCGATTTTGGTGGTGAAGTTGAACGGGTTATGTCCATGGTAGACTCTGTGCTATTACTGGTCGACGCGATGGATGGCCCAATGCCACAAACGCGTTTTGTCACCCAAAAAGCGTTTGCCCATGGCCTGAAGCCCATTGTGGTTATTAATAAGGTTGATCGTCCGGGTGCGCGTCCGGACTGGGTGGTTGACCAGGTATTTGATTTGTTTGTTAACCTAAATGCAACGGATGAACAACTTGATTTTCCGGTAATTTATGCTTCTGCGTTACTGGGAATTGCCGGTACTCATCATAATGCGATGGCACCGGACATGACTCCGCTGTTTGACGCCATTGTTAAGTATGTTGCAGCACCTGAAGTGGATCCCGACGGCAGGTTACAGATGCAAATTTCTCAACTCGACTATAACAGCTACGTGGGTGTCATTGGTATTGGTCGTATCAAACGTGGCGTGATTAAGCCAGGCCAACCTGTGACGGTGATTGATCCACAAGGTAAGATACGTAATGGTAAAGTGGGTAAAGTTCTCGGCCATATGGGTTTGCAACGGGTAGAAACCAGCCTGGCAGAAGCGGGTGATATTGTTGCTGTGACAGGCTTAGGTGAATTAAATATTTCGGATACTCTTTGTGATATTAATGCCGTACAAGCACTGCCACCACTGGCTGTTGATGAACCTACCGTGACGATGTTTTTTTGTGTGAATACCTCACCCTTTTGTGGCAAAGAAGGTAAATATGTCACTTCCCGGCAAATTCTTGAGCGTCTTAAAAAAGAAGTGATACATAATGTCGCGTTACGGGTTGAAGAAACGCCGGATCCAGATGCATTTCGTGTTTCAGGCCGTGGTGAACTTCACCTATCCGTGCTGATCGAAAATATGCGGCGTGAAGGTTTTGAACTTGCTGTATCCCGGCCAAAAGTCATTTACCGTAAAATTGATGGCCAGGAGCAGGAGCCTTTTGAACAGGTGACGCTTGATATTGAAGAACAACATCAGGGTGCTGTCATGCAGGCGATGGGAGATCGCAAGGCAGATATGCGGGATATGATTCCTGATGGCAAAGGCCGTGTTCGTCTGGATTATCTTATTCCGAGCCGTGGTTTGATTGGTTTTCGTACTGAATTTATGACCATGACGTCAGGAACGGGCCTGCTTTATTCTACCTTCAGCCACTATGATGCAGTACGTTCAGGTGAAATCGGTCAGCGTCAGAACGGGGTATTAATTTCTAATGGTCAGGGTAAAGCTGTTGCCTATGCTCTGTACAGTCTGCAGGATCGAGGTAAACTTTTTCTGGGCCATGGTGCTGAAGTGTATGAAGGCCAGGTAATTGGTATTCATGCACGTTCCAATGACTTAACCGTCAATTGTCTCACCGGCAAGAAACTGACCAACATGCGTGCTTCCGGTACTGATGAAGCTACCACGTTGGTTCCTTTTATCAAAAAGACCCTGGAACAGGCACTGGAGTTTATTGATGATGACGAGCTGGTTGAAGTCACTCCACAGTCTATCCGTATTCGTAAGCGTTATTTAACAGAAAATGAACGTAAACGAGCCAATCGCGGTGGTAAGGAAAATTAGCTTTTCTCAGCACCATGACGCAGTGCGCCTGAAAAAAGTCAAAAGTAACATTTCAGGCATATAAAAAGGGTTACGGCTGATCTGGGTATGATGGATTTTTTGCGTTTATCACTTCTCCCTGCTGCATCAGTTGATTGATCTGTTGTTTGTCACTGCCAGTAACCTGTAGCTCTCCACTGAGAGAAGATTTGAAGGGTGCAGTGAGATTACCGGTAAGTTGCAAGATAAAATTACCTTTGCCCTGCAGGGGTAATAGTGGCCATCCCCAAGGATGTAACGTATTGGTATCTACTTCACGGCCGTTAAGCTGCAGCGAAAATTGATGATTATGTTGGTTCAAAGTAGCACTGCCTTCCAGCAGGCCCGTGTTAGCAAAGGCACTCACCTCCTTGACGCTAATATGTTGATCGTGTGCCGTGACGGTCATGGCAGGGCGACGGAGATCGTTTTTATTAAATGTGGCATTACTGGCATTGAGCGTCAGCTCCCCTGAACTTAATGCCCACTGATTATCATGGATCAGAACCAGATTTTTGCCATAACCATCCAGTGCAGTGAGCTGAAAGGGAAAATCGGGCGTAATATCAATCAGTAAATTATTATGTGCAGAGAGCTTGGTAATAGTGATTCCGGATAGCCAGGAAGGTAAAGGTTGTTTCCATAGTTGTTTCCAGTGAGCCGGTAAGGTATATTCCAGCGCCGCAATGGCAATTTCATCGAGCTGGAGATGTTGGTTTTCCCGCATCCAATGCCCATTAGTTCTTAACAGGCCGCCTTCCCAGCGTGTGGTGAGTTGTTTAATCAGGACCTTATCGGAAGATAACTCCAGGTTAACGATAGGATCGACCAAATGGAGCTTGCCGGTAATGATATCGGCAGCGTTAAGGGCCAGTGTGCCGTCATCAGCCTGCCAGGTTCCCTGGTGAAATTTGACATTTTGCAGTGTAACATCCAGATCGTTCAGGGCCCAGTCTATACCTTCCAGACGCGCATCAACCAGATCGAAACGTTTGAAAGTTATCGGTGGTAATTGTGTGAAAAACTGCCACAACGCTGACAGCGTATCGGGGGATTGCAGACGGATATTACTGAGCCGTAATCCATTAAATAACCAATCACCTTGTGCCAATCGGGTCAAGTCTCCGGTTATGGTCCCTTGGGCAATCTCTGCACCAAAATTACGTAATACCCAGTTATTCTGGTGAAAGGTCCCCTCAAGCAAAACCTGCCTGGCAGTAATGCCATTGATATTGAGTAAACCGGCACTCAACGTGAACTGATTTTCATCTCGATCACTCTCTGAAGAGAGTTGCCACGGAAGCACTTCTGCATTGACTTGTTGTGCTGACAATGGCCATGGGCCAATACGGGTGTTAAGTGACAGATTATTCAGTTGTAGGGAATCAGCGCTAATGGGAAACATCATGGGTAAGGCATTAAAGTCAATATCCAGGGTGCCATCCTGTAATAACAGGTTACGAAAGTGAAAAGGGCGTGTTATTTGTTGCCAACCAGGCCGTAAAACCACCTGTCTGACATTCAGACACGCAGATTGATTAACAGGCGACAGTGTGACGTCCATCAGGCGCAGCTGAGTGGGGTTGGACCAGGAATGATCTATTTTTTTGAAACTGAAGTGGTATTGATTTTGATGGTTATTGAACCAATGACTGAGCCAGGTAGCAACGTAGGTTGTTTGTAACAATAAGTACGATAAAACCAGCGTCAGTACCAGCAGCAGGAAAAGTGTCAATAGCAGTTTTCCGATAAATTTCATTGTATCAATCCAGATTCTTCAGGATTAAGGCCCCTCTGTTTATACTGCAGTGGCAGGAGATCTTTTTCAAGGCAGATCTCCTGATTTAACAGGACCATCCTGGTGGTAACGGGTTTATGCTTAATGGCAAAAAATACACCAAATGACTGGCTTTAACGTCAGAAACGTTCCAGACATGACATAGCGTTTTGACACCATTAAATACCATGAATGAACTATTTCTGAGATGCGCAGTTGCAGGGAATATCGCCAGGAAAAAACGATAAAAAGCACAAAAATAAGGACTAGCCCAAGGGAGATTGAGTTAGTCCAGGAGGTGATTCCAAGTATTGTATTGTAGCTATTTTGATTATTTGTTATGCCCTGAATAATAAAAAATATTTTATTTGAGTGATGTGATCTATTTCTAATTTCTTACTAAAGATACCACGGATTATTCTATTAATTTGGATAAAATTTTGACCAATTTTCATTGGGTTAAATATTTTTTTAAAAGCGTATCGTAGCCCCTGTGGGGATGAATTGAATGCGTTATCTGTCATTCTCCTGTTTGGATTTCCGCGATAGTGATGTGAAAGTCACTTATGGGGTAGCGCCTGAAGGCGTTACTTGACAATAAAATTTCCTGTATTGATTTATTCATTGCATTATATTAATAATTTTTTGTATTCAAAATAAAAATAATTTATAACCATACCCTTTAACTAAATGAAAGAATTACTGTTATATATAATCAAAAAAAGGGACTGGTATGATTAATATGGATGATTTATTTAATCAATTTGATGATCTATCAAAAGGAATAATCAAATATTCTGAACAGGCGAAAAATAGTAAGCAATTCACTCAGTTAATTAATAATATCATTTCTGCATATATACCTGGAAAACTTACCCTCCAGGTCAGGCTGGAGGGTAGTGATGGTGTTTTATATCTGAAAGAAAAGAATAACAGCCTCCAGGTAACGTGGCACAGTCAGATTCAAGATATAGCCGCAGCGCCGCCATCAAAACGGGCACACCTTGAAACAAAAACAGCCCTGTTTTCGGTAAGCACCTTGAAAGGGTTTATTGATCGCTGCCAGTTACAAAGATGGCTATTCCCTGAACTTTACGGTTTGAACGCGCAACAGCGGGAAGCACTGAGCTTTGAAAATGCTGATTTGAGCGCAATGCATCTGAATCGACGTGATCTCAGTGGCATGAATCTGACCAATGCTAATCTCAGTAACACCCGTCTTGATGAAACAAATCTCAGTGGGGCCACGCTGAATGGCGCGGATTGCAGGAGTGATGATCCCACTGATGAAAGCGTTTTGGGGGGTGCCCGCAATGTGACACTTATCGGTACGCGCTCATCTGTAACTATCGAGCATATTTCACAAGACGGCATGAGTATCGACAGCCATGAAAGACAGGATTTAGCGGGGCTTAAGATCAGAGGTGCTAAATTTGACTGTCTTAGTGCAATCGATATGAGTGACGCTGAGCTTAGCAATGTTTATTTCAATGGGGATATGAGGGATGTCCGTCTTGACAGGAGCAATTTGGCGCATGGCTCCTTTAATTCAGGTAAAACTATACAAGACGTTGATCTGATCAATGCCAATCTGACGCACTTTACAATCCCTCCACTCAGACTCATTAACGTTAATTTTGATGGGGCTGATTTAAGTCATGCTATTGTCGATCGGGATTATGGCCAAGGCCTTTACTGGAGCAATGTGAGTTTTCGTGATACCCGATGGATTGAGGCTGACCTTAGCGGAGCCGATTTCAGGAACCGGGGTGATTACAGGGGGGATGCCTCTGATTCTGATTCGATTGATTCTGAAAATTCTTCTGATTTTGATAGCAGCGGCGTTGATTTACATCGTGCTGACTTCACCCGTGCGCGGATGGTAGGTGGTAATTTTACTGAGGCTGATTTCACTGAAGCTAATTTTAGCGACGCTGTTCTTGTTGAATTCTGGGATGATGGCAGGCCGCGATTGCCCCTTTTTAAGGGGGCCCAATTTCATGGCGCAACCTTTGGGCGGCGCGTAAATATTCTTGGTCTCATCGGCGCTGACCTGCACGCTGTAAATTTCAACGATACTGAGGTTTATATTGGCGTCAGGAAGCTGACGGATGCCTGCCTGGATACCTTGTTCAATCATCATGCAAATG
>CAZBYB010000072.1:0-9715 GCA_964496225.1 uncultured Yersinia sp.
GCTCGGCGCTGTCAGAAATTACATATCCACCTTTAGCAACCGCATCAGAATTGCCATTTAAAAATGCAATATTTTGACGGCTTAAAACCATTGCTGATGGAGTTTGCTGATGCTTTAAAGCTTGCTCATAACAGCCAATCGCTTCCATTAAATCACAAGGCCTGAAAACATTAAAATTTGGAATTGCACGTAGCATTGCCAAATGTTCAACCGCCTGATGAGTTGGGCCATCTTCACCCAAGCCGATGGAGTCATGGGTATAAACAAACAGACTGCGGATCTTCATTAATGCCGCCATGCGCACGGCATTACGCGCGTATTCTACAAAGATCAGGAAGGTGGCGCCATAAGGGATAAACCCCCCGTGCAGGGCAATACCATTCATGATGGCCGACATCCCGAATTCCCGCACGCCGTAATGGATATAATTGCCCGCCGCATCGGAGCTCAGGGATGTTGAACCTGACCAGAGCGTCAGGTTGCTGGGGGCCAGATCGGCAGAGCCACCCATTAATTCCGGCAGCAGCGGGCCAAAGGCTTCCAGGGCATTCTGCGAGGCCTTACGGCTGGCAATATTGGCCGGTTTTTCCTGTAATTGATTGATGAACTTAGTGGATTCTTCCACCCAGTTGGCGGGTAGTTCACCGTGAATACGGCGTTGGAATTGTGCGGCAAGTTCCGGGTAACGTTGTGTATAAGCGGCAAACTGGCTATTCCATGCCTCTTCTTTGATCTGGCCTGTGGCCCGTGCATCCCAGGCGGCATAAATTTCTGCAGGGATCTCAAAGGCTGGCCAGTGCCAGCCCAACGCCTGGCGTGTTGCCGCGACTTCGGCTTCACCCAAGGGAGCACCATGTACCTCGTGGGACCCTGCCTTGTTGGGTGAACCAAAACCGATAATGGTTTTACAGATTAACAGCGAGGGTTTGTCGCATACTTGATGTGCAGCAGCAATGGCTGCCTGGATAGCGTCTGCATCATGGCCATCCACATCCCGCACCACATGCCAGCCATAGGCTTCAAAGCGGCCAGCGGTATCATCGGTAAACCAACCGACCACATGGCCATCGATAGAGATACCGTTATCATCATAAATTGCCGTCAGTTTACCCAGCTTCAGTGTACCTGCCAGTGAACAAACCTCGTGCGAGATCCCTTCCATCAGGCAGCCGTCGCCGACAAAAACGTACGTCCGGTGATCAACGATAGTATGACCGGGGCGGTTAAAATGAGCGCCCAACGTACGTTCAGCAATGGCAAAACCCACAGCGTTGGCAAGCCCCTGTCCCAACGGCCCAGTGGTGGTTTCTACTCCAGGCGTATAACCGTACTCCGGGTGCCCTGGAGTATGAGAATGCAGCTGGCGGAAATTTTTCAGTTGCTCCACGGGCAGAGTATAACCACTGAGATGCAACAGGCTATAGAGCATCATGGAACCATGGCCGTTGGAGAGCACGAAACGATCGCGATCCGGCCACTGTGGATTGCCGGGATTATGCTTGAGGTAATCCTGCCAAAGGACTTGGGCAATATCGGCCATTCCCATGGGGGCACCAGGGTGGCCGGATTTTGCCTGCTGTACGGCATCCATACTTAAGGCACGAATGGCATTGGCCAGTGTTTTACGGGAAGGCATGGGCGACTCCAGTTTAGAAGGTAAGGAGGATGTTGAAATAGCATTTTCTCAGACTCTGTACTGCCAGGGCAATCATTAAAGTGCATGTTGGGTTGTGAATGGATCCCGGTTATGACAGGGAGGTACAATTGAGTCATGCGGTTTAATTTTAGTTGAGTATGCTGGTAAATGACCCCCAATAGCCTATTATTTATAATGTAAATTTATAGATTATAAATCATTTACTAAGGAGTTAGTATGACTATAGGGCCACTCAATACAAATACACACATCCGTACGGATAATATTGATACCACATCGAACGATACAGGGAAACTGGCTCAAAGTGGTGGATTGTTTAGCAGTATTAAGTCTATTGTCAATACGGCGATAAGGGAATCGGCCGTATTGTTGAAAACAGCCAGTAAAACAGCCAGCGAGAAAATCAGCAATTTGGCCCAAAGCATTAAAAATGTTTTTTCTAACATGATGCCTTTTCGCAGTTCCGAACCGGGAGTAATGACAGCAAGCCACACCACGGATACCGTGGCTACAGAAAAAACAGCGCCGCTGACTGATGCACAAAAGACACTGGCCACGGATAATATGAACGCACTCATGAGTGATATGCGCAATACAATGAATAACTCTAATGATATTGAAGGTGTTTTTAGAAAAGCGGCTAATGAAAAAAACATTAAGAATATTGATATGCAAACGCTGACAGCGGAAAAGTTAGGTGAACTTAGTTTGCATGATAAAGCGACCTTGATGAAACGTCATCTCGATACACTGACAAATCCTAAGGATGGGCAACCAGCGCTTTTAAGTTCACAGGATGTTATGGAGATGCTTAAACCTGATGCTGATGTAGCCGGTATATTGAAAGATAAAATTGGGGCTTTATCTGATCATTATCGGAAAGATAATATTAAAAATATCATTGATTTTATTGTTGATTTACCTAATCGTGTTCCTGATTTTATTGATCGCAGTAAAATGAATAATGCCAATCTGGCAATAGTCACCGCGCCAAAATTACTGCCTGAAGACCTAAAAACAGATATGGGCGCAATACAGGGGATCACGTCTGCGTTTGCAAAGGTGTTGGATAGCTGGCCTGCGTCCACACAGGTTTAATTGCACCATGTGTACACAAAAGTACCCTAAACATCGTTATCTGCCCAGAGATTGTGGTTTATCATCATGACAACTTTCTTGCCGGCACGACATTACTACCTGACTTAACTGTGCGCTAACCCGGTATTCGATGGTGAAATACATGCTGTGAAAAGGGTATTGTTCATTTGTACGCAAAACCGTTTACGCAGCCCGACGGCTGAACAAATTTTTGCCCATTGGCCGAATGTCGAAACCGATTCCGCAGGTTTAGGAAATGACGCCAATCTGTTACTTTCTCGTGAACAGATTGAATGGGCATCTCTTATTTTCGTCATGGAAAGCAAGCACAAACGCAAACTGTCCCAGAGGTTCAATCGTTATCTCAAGGGTAAACGGGTCATTTGTTTGAATATTCCGGATGAATACACATACATGCAACCCGAGTTGGTCAAACTGCTTGAACTAAAGGTGGGTGCCTTTCTCCGATAAAGCGCTTCTAATGGAATGGATGTTTCTGCTTTTAAGGACTGGAACGCACCAGAAAGAAGAAAGAGCGGGTCTATAGCGTGCCAAGAAGAAATTTTGCTATGGAAGAGTCATGATCCGATACAGCTATGAAGCTAATAATAAACGGGCTTTGTTGCAAAGCGCATTTTTTCTAAAATGCCTGGGCTTTTTTTGATATTCCGGTTGTCTCTTCTTTGTCACAATGCAAAGTGCATGCATCACAACAGAGTGAGGGAGGATAACGATTATGCCGGACCAATTAATAACAACAAGAGTAGATAATTCAATTTTTTATATACAATTTGGTGATGAAAATAATGAGGGCCTTCAGGAAAAAACGCCTCCAGTGGCGCAGCAAATGACCAATGTATTTAATACCAGCGCGGCCAGCACTTCGCTAACAATGCCATTGCCTGGGGCAGCAAGTCTATCTCCACCGTTAAAAGAAAATATTCAACAGGTCTCTAATGCGGCTGTTCAGGTAGCACAATCTGAACCAGGGTCCTTGCATCGCCAACAGCAACGGGATGATCGGGCCAGAATAACCCATAAGATTGATGATAAAGCCGAAAATGCGAGTACGACAGAGCTTGCGGCAACCGATGGGGAAAAAACCGCTAAACCTGCCGTTACACCCAAACGGCGGCGTTTGCCAGGGATGGAGAAAATCACGTTCGACGCACCGGTGACAACAAAAATGAGCGATACCGAACAGCTTGTCGCCAACTTGCAGAAGGTGACCGCTCAATTACAGTCTGGTATGAAGCCCGCGCTGTGCCTTGACAGAAGTATTGGCCGTTTTAACGATATTACAGCCTGCGCTGCCACCAGTGTGAATGACCGGTTAAGTGCCAATCGGATAATGATAGAGGGTAAACGCGTGGCCATAGCCACCCAGTTTCCTAAAGATGATCAGATAGAACAACAACTCATGTTGTACCGGGATCATGCTGATGTTATCCTGGTACTCACGCCTCCTGACGAAATGAAACGGGGTAAGGGGGGGGCAATGACGGATTATTTCTCCCAGTCCGGGCAGTTTGGCAACATGGCGACGGAATCAAAACCGAAAGGGGATGGGAATGAGCTGGTACTGGCTGGTGGCATGAAATTTAAACTTTATGATCTGAAGCTGCAGGGTTCTGAGCAGGTAAAAACGGTTATACATGCCCAAAACTGGCCTGATTACGCGGCAGCGAGTAAAGAAGGTACATTGGAGCTGATTGGGCAACTGCCACAATTCGGAGACCGGCTCGTGGTGCATTGTACCGCGGGTGTCGGGCGTACCGGACAGATCATTGCTGCGCATATCATGCAGGATCCGGCATTTCAGCATATGAGCCTTGAAGAAATCATTACCCGGATGCGCGAACAACGTAATAGTTACATGGTACAGAGCGAGGCTCAGCTCAATGTGTTGATCGATATTGCCCGAGAGCAGGGCAGACCCCTGTTAGCCCCTTTAAGCTAATGGAGGAAGGGTTCGTTAAATAGCGGTATCACCGTGCTCAATATCGGGGGCCGTGTTCACTGACAATGGGCCGTTGTTTTTTTCCTACCTGAGTTTGGGTGGCATTTTTTGCTCCGAACTCAGGTTCCCCTGCATTTCACCCATCAGCGCCAGTCGCCTATTGGCGCTGATGTTTCGCTTTCCTTGCCAGTAATAACCTCTCCATTCCATACGCAATTATTATCATCCATTATTTATTTGATTTTAATATATTTAGTCGGTATGTGATATCTGCAGTGATGTTATTTTGTCACAATGTCAGCAGACAGGGTTAACCCTGTATAAATTGCTTTTAAACAAAAGGATAAAAATAATGCCGCTATCAATACAGTTATCAGGACAACAAAGCCTCGGAAATGGGGTAACAATCTCATCTCCTGCATCAACCGTGCCTTGCGCACAAGGCATGAACAACATGCGCAATACCTCCACACAATCATCATGGCTGAGACGGTTGCTTGATCGCATGCAAGGGCTCCAGGAAAACAACAAGGTGCGATCACCCGCAATGAAGGCGCTGAAAGAAGCGCTGGGCGATCAGGGGACAGAGGTCGTTTTATATGATAAGACACCCTTCGGTTGGGGTCGATCAATGGATCAGAATAAACTGGTTATCTGGAAAAGTCATAAGGGGCCAGACTGTTTCAGATTCAAGATGCCGGGTAATGGCAAGAAGGACAAAGAAGTATTGCAGGGTACTGCGGCGGTACAAGCATTGATCATACGCGAGCAATGTCATGATCTTAAAAAAGAACTGGGAGAAACTGTTTCTTTTGAGTCGAGTCCACCACAGGGTAAGATTTTTCATAAGCCAGTGTTCTGGCAGAATGAAAACCATATTGACTGCTTGCTTCCGGGATCATCACCTCAGAATTTTGCTAGGATTAACGATGTGAAAGCAGCGATAATCGCTTTTCAACAAAAGGAATTGCAGACGCTGACAGAAAAATTACAAAGTAACCGTATTATGCAGACTGACAATACGAAGACTGAAAATGGAAACCACCTGAACAGAACAACTGCGGTTGGCTACAACATCGATGCGTGCAATATAAGAATTAACAACCATGCCATTGCCATTGCCATTGCCGAGCAAGATCGCGGAAAAATGGGGAATCAACTGGCATTGTTGAAGCTTTATAAAAAGCCAGTGGTCGCTGTACTTGGTTCCGTTGTGGCTGGGAGGGATTATTTCTCAACATCGAGCAGTTTCATGAGTACAAAGAACCTTCATATCACCACTACATCAACACCGGAAAAGCCCACGGAACTAACGAAGCCATTCAATGTTTATCAGCTGCAGCTGAAGGATGCTAATGATGCTCAGGCGACAGTGAAAGTAGTGCAGTTGAAGGATGTCAGTGATGCTCAGGAGAAAGTGCCTGCTATCAGCAAAAAAAACATCCTGGCGTTAGCAGAGATACTTAAGCTACATAAAGACATCGTGATTCAGTGTGGGGAGGGGAATCGTGCCAGTCAACTGATGGCTGTGCTGGCAATGCAAAGAGAAGCGCTGAAAAATCACAGTCTTGAAGATATCATCAGTACGATTGAACAATATGGCCATAAGGGTTACCTGGTACCAACAGCCAGTCAGATCGCTGTGTTGGTTGATATTGCCAGAGAGCAGGGTAGGCCGATAGTGAGTATATCAGCATAAATACAATCACTCCTTCAATCAGGCCTTGGCGTGCTGGAAACAACAATACCGCCTTCTTATGCAGATGAGCGGTATTTTTTTACGAAAACAAAACGACCTTATTTGAATCTCCTGCTATTGATCGGATTTATGGCTGGCAACAATGGGCGCTATGTGATAGCAGGTTTGATCCTGTTATGTAAGATAATAAGGACCCACTATTGGATTTTACATAACAAAAAGGAGATAACAATTATGGGACTATTAATAACTTCACCAAATATAATATCAACAAAAGTACAAGCATTGCCTGAAAATGCATCACAGTCAACGTCGGGTTGTTTTTCGCATATTACCGGGATTATGAATAGCGTTGCTGAGTCTCGCGTTGTTGCCACGGTAAAGGGCTGGTGTGCGTCAGCAGGCCGCTCACTGCAGAGCTTTTTCAGCAAACTGACGGCCTGTTTTTCTGGTAGTGCGGGTGTTACTGACAGCGACCGGGTCGTATCAGCGCCATTTTCTAAAAAAGCCGATACGGTCATTCTGCCACTAAAGGATATACAGTATCTCTGCGACGTAATGAATAAAAACATCGATGATCCTGAAAAAAATATTGAAGGAATATTCCGTATTTCAGGTAATGCGCAGCATATTAAGCAATTAGAACAGGACTTTCTTGAAGAAATATCAAATATATCATGTGGGTTACATGAGGCTGCTGGGGAATTTAAAAAGCAGTTGAGGGTGTTATGTAATCCTGAAAATGATCAGCCACTGCTGGATATGCAGACTGTGAGCGGCATAATAGGCAGCGAACAAGATCCTGTTAACGCTGTCAAGCTGCTCAAGGGTAAAATTGAAGGTTTACCCGATGGTGAAAGAAAAAATAAGCTTAATACCATAATGGATTTTATTGGCGGGTTACCTCAACGGCCAGGTTTTTTAGAAAGAAGCAGTATGACTAATAATAACCTTGCAATATGTTTAGCCCCTAACTTGGTACCTGACAATGTCACGCCGCAATGTATTAGCCCTTTTAATCAGGCATTCGCGGTTATTTTAGCAAACTGGAGTGCGTCTGCTGATAACAAGACAATAACCTCTGAATCATCAACAAGATTCATTGATAGCTCTTCTGATAATGACAGTGGTTATATGACAGACAGCAGTATAGTGAGCCTTTCATCATTACCTGATCCAGATAATGATATTTATTCGCAACACGTGGATAATGTTAAGGATGAGGAATCAAAACGTGAACAGTCACGATTCTCTGCATACTATCCCAATAATGGCAAAAACCTTAAGTGGGATAAAGAAGCTGTATCTGCACAGCCCCTGATCCGCAATAAGTTTGCCTCTGAACAACCCGTCAGCAGCATAAATCCGCCTGTAATATCGCCTCAAAATGAGATAGACGTACTCCATAAAGAGGTATTGGCAACGGCGAATGAGCTGAAGGAAATGAACTTAATGAATATTAAGAATTATCGAGTTAAGGTATAAAGTACAGAGCAAAACCTTAAGGCAGAGTTCGCGCTGCAATAAGCTGCAGAGATAAAAATGACCGGCTTGCAGCCGGTCATTTTGTATGGTCAGTCACTTCTTGGGTAAAAAAGGTGTAAGATGCGGGTTTAAAAACAGTACCCACAGTAGCGCCAGGGAAAATCCGCAAATTTCCTCATTATCATTGTCAATGAACCATGTTGTATTTGACTCAGATTCGTTATAATCAATTTGATAACTGGTTGATATAACGACTTTTATTCTATATTACATTTCATACTATTCGTCAATCACTACACGATTAAACAAGAATACTGAAAAAGGATAAAAACGATGGGTCCTGAAAGGGTAACAACAGATCGCTATATTCCCCCTATACAGGCTGCTTACCAGGAAAATAATCAACCGGTCACTGATATTCAGGGGCAGCGGCGGACCAGTGATCAGTTTTGGGGACGCAATCAGGGAATGACGGCAGTCAATAATACCGCCGCTCAGCGGGAACCGGTGCAGGCAAGCCCGCGTCAGTCCACCTCCGGCGCCCTGCACGATTTTTTCAGGCGGCTTTGTTGTATTGCCAACCCTTCCAGGCAAACCAGCCTTGCTGCAGCCACACCTGAAATGTTAAGGATGAATGTTCAAGCGGACCTTTCTACCCTGGTTGCCCGGATTAACAAGGCGCAATTTCCCGCTAATACAGAGAAGTTATTGAATTTTCTGACCACTAAAAATAGCTTAACCGTTGAGAATCTTGAATTGTTAAATACCAATCCCGGCATGAACAGTCCGAGGGAAGCCGCGCAGCCTGCCAATAGTTTTTTGCGTACCTGTCTCACTCAGTTGCAGGGTTTTTGTCAGTATTCACAGGATGAAAACGAACGATCAGCGGCGCGAGCTATCATGGACACCCCCATGGGTGGCTACACATTTTGCAGTTGGGCCAGTGCTCAATCTGAACAGGCTGGAACACTGAAAAACAGCGACCAGGCAGAAGCAGTGCGACAGGGAATGGTAACCCTCCTGCATGCCATTCAGGCATCTGGCTATGATCTTACCCGGTTCACGGCACCTGTACGCCAAACGCGCTTCTAAAATCAGGGATGCGTTTGCTTTAAGGTAACCGGATGTTTACCAGGCGCCGGGGGAACTCTTGTGCAGCGATTAACAATATGTGTTTAATACCTCTTTTCCAACAGTCAGCCCATCTATACGAAGCTGGATTAACTGCTGTATTAGAGGCTCATCTTCGCTCCTTTACCTGCCGCTTGTAGATAGAGCATGTCCAGTGCCACTGTGGCTGCGGCCAATGCGGTTATCTCCCCGTGATCAAAAGCAGGAGCCACTTCCACCAGGTCCATGCCGACAATATTCAACGGTTGCAGGCCACGCAGCAGTTTCAGGGCGCGATCGCTGCAGAGCCCCCCTGCCACCGGGGTGCCGGTACCGGGGGCAAAGGCCGGATCCAGGCAGTCAATGTCAAAGGTCAGATAAACGGGCAGCGTGCCTACTGTCTGGTGGATATATGCCAGCAGTTCTTCAATGGGGCGTTCATTAACACTGGCGGCATCCAGTACGGTAAAGCCGTTATCAGGATCATATTCGGTACGTATACCAATCTGTACCGAATGCCGGGGATCGATCAGACCTTCCTGAGGGGCACGGAAAAACATGGTGCCGTGATCAAACTGGCTGCCATAATGATAGGTATCCGTGTGGGCATCAAAATGCACCAGCGCCATCTTGCCAAAGTAGCGCTGGTGAGCCCGCAACAGGGGTAAACTGATGGAATGATCGCCGCCCAGACAGCGTAACCGCT